>CAMASH010000046.1 GCA_945860745.1 Chthoniobacter flavus
GCGGCGACTTTCCGCTGATTGGCAGGGGAAATACGGGCACCCGATCCACTTGATTGAAACCTTCGTGGACACGAGTCGCTTTGCGGGCACCTGCTACCGTGCGGCCAACTGGCGCATGGTGGGGGTGACCACTGGACGCACCCGTCAAAACAAGACGATGATCCCGCAGGCACCCCCAAAAGCGGTGTGGCTTTTGCCTCTGCGCAAGAACTTCCGGGAGGCATTATGTGCGAGTTAAAGCGCCGCCGGGCGGAGCTTTTGGCTCAGGCACGCAGCAAGCCGGAGGGAGTTGTGGTCCTCGTCCTCGCACTGGAGGCGAAGGTGCGCGACCTGGAGGGTCGTCTCGCGCTTAACAGCGCCAACAGCAGCAAGCCGCCTTCCAGCGACGGGCTGCAAAAACCGGCCCCGCGCAGCCTGCGCGCGAAAACCGGACGCAAACCCGGCGGCCAGCCGGGACATCCCGGGCGCACTCTGGAACAGGTGAAAGTCGCGGACTACACCCAAGTTCACTCGTTGCAGACCTGCCCCTGTGGTCGTTGCGGCGGGGTGTCCTTGAAAGATGCGCCCGTGCTCGATTACGAGCGCCGCCAGGTCTTTGATCTGCCGCCCATGCGTCTGGAGGTGACCGAACACCAGGCCGAAATCAAATGCTGCCCGATCTCCGGTTTGAACGTGAGAGCCGCGTTCCCCTCCGGCGTGGATGCCCCCGTTCAATACGGCCCGCACTTCCGGGGGTTCACAATCTACTTTTCCAACGAACAACTCCTTCCCTTTGACCGCTTGCGCAAGACGTGTCGCGATCTCTTCGGCCAGCCCCTGAGCCTGGCCACCCTCACACAGACTAATGCCCGAGCCTACGAAGCCCTGGCCCCTGTGGAAGCCGCCATTATCCGCGGACTCATTGCCGCTCCCGTGCTCCACGCCGATGAAAGTGGCCTGCGTGTGGAAGGCAAACTCCATTGGCTCCATGTCGCCTCCACCGCGCTTTTGACCTTCTTTGGCGTGCATGGCAATCGAGGGGCCGAAGCCATGGACGCGCTCGGCGTCCTGCCCCATTGCCTCTCTTGGCTCATCCACGACTTCTGGAAACCCTACCTCAAATACAACGCACTCCACGCTCTCTGCAATCAGCACCTCCTGCGCGAATTGAAGTTCCTCTTCGAGCAATGCGGTGAAATCTGGGCCGACCAACTTAGCCGCTTCCTGCTCGACTGGAAAAATGACCCGCGCACAAGGGACGGCTTGGAGGAGGAGGTCTTCGGAAAAGCCCACCGCCAATACCAGTGCATCGTGCGCATGGGACGTGCCGATCACCCTCGTCGCCTGCCCGGACAAGGGCGCTCCAAACAAGATAAAGCCACCAACCTGCTGAACCGCCTCGAGGACTACGACCTTTGTATCCTCGCCTTCCTGCTTGATCCCAATGTCCCCTTCACCAACAACCAAGGCGAGCAGGACATTCGCATGATCAAGGTGAAGCAAAAGATATCCGGTGGCTTCCGAACTCTCGAAGGTGCCCAATGCTTCGCCCGAATCCGCAGCTATCTTTCCACCTGCCGCAAGCAGGGCCTCAACCTCTGGGACGCCTGCTTCCAAGCCGCCCTCGGCCAGCCCTTCCTGCCGACTCTTCCAGAATCAGGTCAAGCGACCTGAACAGTTACCGTTGGAGCGCTAAAGAGTTCGCAAAATGCTATTCAGGGTTTCACTGGGGCGAAGGGCCTTTGAAGCCAGATCATCGTTCGGCTGATAGTAGCCACCGATGTCCACGGGTTTACCTTGGACAGCGAGCAGTTCACTGACAATTGTTGCCTCATTGGCCGTGAGCTGCTCGGAAACCGGAGTGAAGAGAGCCTTCAATTCCTTGTCATCGTCCTGGGCGGCGAGGGCCTGGGCCCAGTAGAGGGCGACGTAGAAATGGCTGCCGCGGTTGTCGGTGGTGCCGAGTTTGCGGCCGGGGGAGCGGTCGTTTTCGAGGAATTTGCCGGTGGCGGCGTCGAGGGTGTCGGCCAATACCTTGGCCTTGGGAAGGCCGAAGGTCTCGGCGATGTGTTCGAAGCTGGGGGCGAGGGCGAAGAATTCGCCAAGGGAGTCCCAGCGGAGGTAGTTTTCCTGGGTGAATTGCTGGACGTGTTTCGGGGCGGAGCCGCCGGCGCCGGTTTCGAAGAGTCCGCCGCCGTTCATGAGCGGGACGATGGAGAGCATCTTCGCGGAGGTGCCGACTTCAAGAATGGGAAAGAGGTCGGTAAGGTAATCGCGCAGGACGTTGCCGGTAACGGAGATCGTGTCCAACCCCTTGACGAGACGTTCCAGGGTGAAGGTGCAGGCCTCGGCGGGAGCGAGGATGCGGAGGTCGAGGCCGGCGGTGTCGTGATCCTTCAGGTAGGTTTCGACTTTTGCAATGAGCCGGGCGTCGTGGGCGCGGTTTTTATCGAGCCAGAAGACGGCGGGGGTGGCGGAGGCGCGGGCGCGGTTCACGGCGAGCTTCACCCAATCCTGAATCGGGGCGTCCTTGGTCTGACAGGCGCGCCAGATGTCTCCTTTCTCCACTTCGTGGGAAAGGAGAGTCATTGGTCTCTGGTCATTGGTCATTGGCACAGAAATGACGCGAAGCGTCCCGTCCGCCGGAATCTCGAAGGTTTTGTTGTGGGAGCCGTATTCCTCGGCGGCTTGGGCCATGAGGCCGACGTTGGGGACGCTGCCCATGGTTTTTGGATCGAGGGCACCGTGTTTTTTGCAGAAATCAATCACGGCTTGATAGACGCCGGCGTAGCAACTGTCGGGGATGACGGCCAGGGTGTCCCGGGCCTTGCCGGCGGTGTCCCACATGTGGCCGCCTTCGCGGATCATGGCGGGCATGGAGGCGTCGACAATGACGTCGCTGGGGACGTGGAGGTTCGTAATGCCCTTGTCGGAATTCACCATGGCGACCGGGGTCTCTTCGAGACTCTTTTTAATGTCGGCTTCGATGGCGGCTTTTTGGTCGGCGGGGAGGGGCGCGATCTTGGCGACGAGGTCGCCGAGGCCGTTGTTGAGGTCCACGCCGAGGGGGGCGAGCGTGGCGTCGTGTTTTGCAAGGAGGTCCGCAAAAAACACACGCACAGCGTGTCCGAAGAGGATGGGGTCGGAGACCTTCATCATGGTGGCCTTGAGGTGGAGGGAGAAGAGGACGTTGGCGGCCTTGGCGGCGGCGAGCTGGTCGGCGAGGAAGGCGACGAGGGCGGCCTTGCTCATGAAGGTGGCGTCGAGAATCTCTCCGGCCTTGAGCGGCATTTTTTCTTTAAGGATGGTGATGGGGCCATCCTTGGCGACGAACTCGATGCGCACG
The DNA here is from genome assembly GCA_945860745.1 of Chthoniobacter flavus. GTDB lineage: Bacteria > Verrucomicrobiota > Verrucomicrobiia > Chthoniobacterales > Terrimicrobiaceae > CAMASH01. The sequence continues at coordinate 3,326 of CAMASH010000046.1, forward strand.
TCGGTCGCCTCGGGCACGGTGACGGATTTTTCGTTGGAGAAGAAATCGTTTTTGCCCATGGTGGCGACGCGGGTTTTGGAGTCGGGTGACCACGCGCCCATCTTGTGGGGGTGCTTGCGGGCGTAGTCCTTCACGGCCTTGGGGGCGCGGCGGTCGGAGTTGCCTTCGCGCAGGACGGGATTCACGGCACTGCCCTTGATCTTGTCGTAGCGGGACTTGGCCTCTTTCCCGGCGGGGGTCTGCGGATTCTCGGGATAGTCGGGGAGGTTGTAGCCTTTGGACTGGAGTTCGGTGATGGCGGCGATCAACTGCGGGAGGGAGGCGCTGATGTTAGGCAGCTTGATGATATTGGCCTCGGGGGTGAGCGTGAGAGCGCCGAGTTCGGCGAGATCGTCGGCGATGCGCTGCCCGGGGGAGAGATTCTCCGGAAAGTTGGCGATGATGCGTCCGGCCAGGGAGATGTCGCGGGTCTCGACGGCGATGCCGGAGTGCTTGGTGAAGGCCTGGATGATGGGCAGAAAGGAATAGGTGGCGAGGGCGGGGGCTTCGTCGGTCTTGGTGTAGATGATGGTCGGCTTGGGCATAAAAAAGTGTCATTTACTTAAAGGCATCGGGCGGCGGTGGTAAAGAAAAGAGCCTCACGCAAAGGTTGAGAAGGGTGGGAAGGTCTTAGGAAGTGATCTTTGCTTCTCTTTCCCATCCTTTGCGTGAGGCCCTATTTCCGAAGGAGCTTTACGCGGAGCTGGCGCCACGCCTGATCGCCGTTTTGGCGGACCCATTTCCAGACGAACCAGGACACGGCGAGAGAGAAGATAATGGAGACGACCACATCGGACAGATGATGCGCGCCCATCGCGATGCTGGAGCATCCGACGAGGGCGGCCAGGATGAGCGCTCCGAGGCCGATCAGCGGGCAGGCGAAGAAGATGACCCCGGCAAAGCCGAAGGCGGTGGCGGTGTGGCCGGAAGGGAAGGAGTTGTAGGCGGGTTGGCCGATGAGAAGGCGGCCCTCGTTCCATGGGCCGTAGAAGCCTTGTTCAATTTTCGGGCTTTCGCGCGGGCGGGTGCGTCCGGTGGTGAGCCGGGACATGTTGCAAATGAGGCCGGCCAGGGTGGAGGCAATCATGGCCACGGCGATGATGCGCATCCATTCGCGGCTGCGGAATTTCCAGGCGATGAGGATGCCGATGGCTCCGGCCAGCATGAGCCAGGGCCAGTCGCCGTATTTGCGGACCTTGGAATGGAATTGGTAATCGTCGGTCTTTTTCCAGTTCTTCCCCTGCGAGGCGACGACGGCGGCGCGGATCGGGGCGTCGTAGCGGAACGATGCCCAAATGGCCGCGATGCTGATGAGGCCAAGCAGAACGACAAAGATCAGCGGATGCGTTTTCACGGGGTGAAGGGGCGAGAATTGCGAATGCGGGTATTCCCCTCTTAGTGCTGTAGTCGCCCCAGTCCCTTGGGGCGCAGACAAAGGGAAGAGCCGCATCGTCCCCCGCACGGCAACTGAGTGCCGTGGCTCCAAGGCTTTTCTCTGGTTATTACGCTCTCGAGGTGCATGACACGCTCTACTCGGTTTTCGGTGGCTTGGCCGACTGCCAGGGCGCGTCGCCTTCCTGCATTTTCAGGGAATTCATCACCACGAAAAGCACGGCGTCGAGCATGTCGGCGTTCGAGTGATAGATGTCCGTCACGCCGGCCGGCGGTTGCCAGGTGGCGGGCACGAGGGCAGGGCCGAAGCGCAGATCCTTGATGTCCACCGTGGCGGTGAAGTCCGGCTGGGTGATGACGATGCGGCGGGGCAGGTAGCCGGGCGCGACCCAGAGCTGGGCGCGGAATCCCTCGGCCTTGGCCGCCTTGGCCATTTCGGGCATGAGTCCGGCGGTGATGACGCGGCAGTCCTCGCCGTTGAGCGGCGTCACCTCGGCCACCTCGGCCTTGATGATGGTGAAGAGGGCGGGCAGAAAAATCGCCTGCTGCGCAGTGATGGGGAGATAGAGCGGGGTCTTGGTCTTGCGCGTTGGCGGGGGCTTGGCCTTGAACTGGCTGAGCAGGAACTCGACCTTGGCGCCGGGCAGGGCCCAGACGTCGTCGCCATTGCGGCAGACGGTGATGTTTTCGCCGAGCACGGGGGCGGTGAGCTTGACCTTGTCGGGAAACTCCACCGCGGCCTTGAGGGTGGCCCCGGCCATTTGCTTGGGCAGGCGGCCGGAGACCTCGGTGATTTCAATGGTCATGGTGCAGGCCTGGTTCGGACTTTTCGTCGCGGCCAGCAGGACACTCCAAAACGGGGCGAAGACCTTGCCGATGACATCGTAAGGGTTGTCGCGGGGCGGGCCGGCTTGCTGGGCCGAGGCGCAGGGAGCGGCGAGCAGGGAGAGAATGGAGAGAAAGGCGAAGAGGCGATGGATCATGCGGGGACTTTTATACGCTGGATGGCGGGCGGGAGCAAAAGATTATCTTGCGCGCGGCACGGCAAACGGTCCGGGGAAAGTCCAGAAAAGAAGATTTTTTGTGGCGTGATGGATCATTGACTCGACGGCGGAACTTTTCATCATCTGCGCCTCCCGATGCTCGAAAAATACATCCCCAAGATCACCCAGGAATTAAAGCTCCAGCCCCGTCAGGTTGCGGCCACCGCGCTCCTGCTCGAGGAGGGCGCGACCGTTCCCTTCATTGCCCGCTACCGCAAGGAACGCACCGGCGAACTGGATGAAGTTCAAATCGCCGCCATCCGTGACCGCCTGGAACAACTGACCGAACTCGACAAACGCCGCGAATCCATCGTGTCGTCGCTGGCCGAGCGCAAGCTGCTCAGCGAGGAGTTGCAGGCGAAAATTGATGGGGCCGAAACGCTGACCACGCTGGAAGATATCTACCTTCCGTTCCGCCCGAAAAAACGCACCAAGGCCACCATCGCGAAGGAGAAAGGTCTCGAACCCCTGGCTGAAATCCTCTGGCAGCAAGATCCTGCCACCGATGTGGCGGCCGAAGCGCAGAGCTACGCCGGACGCGAATACGAAGTCGATGGCACCAAGGCCACCATCGCCGATGCGGCGGAGGCTTTGGCCGGTGCGCGCGACATCATGGCCGAGCGGGTGAACGACGACGCCACCGCCCGGGCCAAGCTGCGCTATCTGTATATAGCCAAGGGCGTGATCAAATCCAAGGTTGCCATGGATAAGGAGGAGGAGGGCGCGAAGTTCAAAGACTACTTCGCCTGGAGTGAGCCCGCGGCGGCGGCGCCTTCGCACCGCATTCTGGCCATCCGCCGCGGCGAGGCCGAGGGGTTTCTCTACTCGCGCCTCATGCCGGACGAAAACGAGGCTCTGGCCACGCTGGAAAATCTTTTCGTCAAAAACAAATCCGCCGCGGCGGAGCAGGTGAAGCTGGCGGTGCAGGATTGTTACAAGCGGCTCATCGGTTTTGCCATGGAGGCCGAGGCGCGGATTTTCTACAAAAAGAAAGCGGATGAGGAGGCGATCCGGGTCTTTGCGGAGAACCTGCGCGAGCTGCTGCTGGCCTCACCGCTCGGGCAGAAGGCCATGCTGGCCATTGATCCGGGTTTTCGCACGGGTTGCAAAGTTGTGGCCCTCGACCGGCAGGGGAAGTTGCTGGAAAACGAAGTCGTCTACCCCGAAAAATCCACCCGCGAGCAGATCGAAGCAGCCGAAGTTTTGCACGCGATGGTGAAAAAGCACCAGATCGAGGCCATCGCCATCGGCAACGGGACGGCTTCGCGGGAGACCGAGGCCTTTGTCCGCAAAATCAAATTGCCGGCCTCCATTGCCATCGTGATGGTCAACGAATCCGGCGCGTCGATTTACTCCGCCTCGGAAGCGGCGCGGGAAGAATTTCCCAATCACGATCTCACCGTGCGCGGCGCGGTCTCCATCGGACGCCGGCTCATGGATCCGCTGGCCGAACTGGTCAAACTCGATCCGAAGTCCATTGGCGTCGGCCAGTATCAACACGATGTCGATCAATACGCCCTCAAGCGTTCGCTCGATGATGTGGTCGTTTCGTGTGTGAACAATGTGGGCGTGGAACTCAACACCGCCAGCAAGCATTTGCTCAGCTACGTTTCCGGCCTGAACTCCCGCACGGCCGCCAGCATTGTGGAACACCGCAACACCAACGGACCGTTCAAATCCCGCCAGGAGTTGCTCAAAGTTTCCGGCCTGGGTCCGAAGGCTTTCGAGCAGGCGGCGGGATTTCTGCGCATCCGCGATGGCGCGCATCCGCTTGATACCAGCGCCGTGCATCCCGAACGCTACGACCTGGTGGACAAGATCGCCCGCGATACCGGCGCGACCGTGCAGGACCTGCTCAAGGACGGCACCCGCCGCAGCAAAGTGGATCTCAAAAGATACGTCACGGAGGAGGTGGGGCTGCCCACCTTGACCGATATTATGCAGGAACTGGCCAAGCCCGGACGCGATCCGCGCCAGCAATTCGAAGCTTTCAGTTTCGCCGAGGACGTTCAGACGATGGAACAGCTCAAGCCGGGTTTGAAACTTCCCGGCATCGTGACCAACGTCACCGCTTTTGGTGCCTTCGTGGATATCGGCGTCCATCAAGACGGCCTCGTCCACATCAGCCAGCTCTCGGATCAGTTTGTCAAAAACGCGGCAGACGTCGTCAAGGTGGGGCAAAAAGTGCAGGCGACCGTCATGGAGGTTGATCTGCCGCGCAAACGCATCGCGCTTTCTCTCAAGAGCAAACCCGATCTGAGCGGAGTCCGCAAACCCGGAAGCGACCGCAAGGAAGGCAATGCGCGCGACGTGCAAAAACACAGCGGCCCGGGCAACGGCGGCGGCGGTTTTGGCAACGGGGATTGGTTCACGGCGGCCATGAACAAGAAAAACTGACCCGCCCAAGCGGGGTGGCTGACGGGAGAGAGATTCTTTTTTCTCCCGATTCCCGGCGATCCTTGCTTACATGCGGTTGGAAACATGGTTTTTGCTCCTGCTTTTTTGCTGGCGACGGGTCTGGTCTATGCGTTCCTCGAGTCCACCATCGAGGGAAAGCTGGTCCTGCTCGCCCTCTTCCTCGGGTCCATCTTCAGCTGGTCCGTGATGGTGACGAAGATCCGGTACCTGAATTTTGCCAGGCGTCAGTCCGGGCGGTTTTCCGCCTTGTTCCGCCAGGACCGCACGCCGCTGCGCATTTACGAGCAAGGGCTGCGCTTCGAGGGCTCGCCGCTCTATGAGATCTACAAGGCGGGCTGCGGCGAATTGTGTTTTCAAATGCTCGGTTCGATGGAATTGGACGAAACCTTCCGCGCCCGGGTCGAGAGCGCGGACAAGATCACGCCCGCGCAAATGCGCGCGGTCACCGTGGCCATGGAACGCGCGGTCGGTGAGTCCGGTCTCAAACTCGAATCGCAGATGATCATTCTTTCCACTGCCGTGAGCGGTGCGCCGTTTCTCGGTCTGCTGGGAACGGTCTGGGGTGTGATGGATGCGTTCGGCGGCATCGCCCAGTCCGGCAGCGCCAATCTCGCCGCCATGGCCCCCGGCGTGGCCGGGGCGCTGATCACGACCGTGGTCGGACTGCTGGTGGCCATTCCGGCCATGTTCGGCTACAACTTTCTCGTCACCAGCCTGCGCTCCCTCATCATCGAGGCGGAGAATTTTGCGGCCGAACTTTCCTCGGAAATCGAACACCGCTACGTCGAGCACGGCTCGCGCGAAGCCCGCAAGTCCTTTTGAGCATGAGACGTTTCAGCCAACGCAGCGGAACCCAGACGCTCTCGGAGTTGAACGTGACCCCGTTGCTCGATTTGTGCTTTGTGCTGCTCATCATTTTCATGATCACGACGCCGCTGATGGAGAACAGCGTCGATCTTGTCGTGCCCTCCAGTTCGACCGCGAAAACCCAGGTCAATCCCTCCGAGGTGCAGATGATCGAGATGGATCGCAACGAGGTCATCAAACTGAATGGCACCGTCACGACCGCCGCGGACCTTGAAGCGCAGTTGGCCATGCGCAGGGCCGCGGATCCGCTGGTCGCGGTGGTGGTTCGCCCCGACCGCGATCTCGCCATCCAGAAATTCATCGGCGTGATGGACATCCTCAAGCGGGTTGGCATTGGCAAGGTCGGGGTGATGACGCGGCCGGAGGATGGGGCCATGACGACGCCCGAATGACGACGCCCGAAGTAATGACGCAACCTCCCATCCCGTGCCCCAGGCCCACTCGGACGAATTCGGGGAATGATTCGTCCTTCGTCATTCCCCCTTCGTCATTCTGCTAAGCCATGGGCGACCCGCATTTCCGGCGGAACCTGATCGTCACCACGGTCCTTCACGTCCTGCTCATCGCTGCGGTGATTTTTTTCGCGCGGCGCGAAATCAAGCAACCGGTCGGTGATGTGGTCTGGCTCGATCCCGGGGCCTTCTCGGCGCCAAGTGAGAGCGGGATTGCTGAGCCTGAACCCGAGGAAACACCGCAGCCCACGCCAGAACCGACGCCCGAAGAAACGCCGGAGCCGACGCCCCTGGCCACGCCTCCGCCCACACCGGAGCCCACACCGGAGCCCACACCGGAGCCCACACCGGAGCCTTCGCCGCTGGAAGACACTATTCCCCTCAGCACGCCCACGCCCACGCCCACGCCTACGCCTACGCCTACGCCTACGCCAAAACCGACGCCGACACCCAAAGAAACGCCGAAGCCCACGCCCAAATCCACTCCGAAGCCGAGTCCCAAGCCCAGCCCGAAGCCGTCTCCCAAAGCCAGTCCCAAGGCCAGTCCCAAGGCCAGCGCCTCGCTCGAGGACGGATCCGGCGCAGCCAACGCCTCGTCCTCGCCCGGAGCCAAGACGTCGGAATCCAAGGGCACCGGAACGGCGGCCAGCGGGAGCGGGTCCGCCGCCAAGGCCGGAGGGCAGGGGACCGCCTCCCAGTTCGGCTGGTATCACGAATTGATCCACGACCGTTTCTACAGCCAGTGGGAACAGCCGACGTCGATCTTTGATGCCGCCAAGTCTTTCGTCTGCACTTTGCAGATCCGCATCGAAAAAAACGGCCGGATCTCCGACGTGAAGATCCTCAAAGGCAGCGGCAATCCCTTGATGGACGAATCGGTCATGACCGCGGCGCGCAAGGTCCTGCAAATTGATCCGCTTCCCGCCGGACTGGGCAGTGACGGCGCCTACTCGGTCAACATCAATTTCGAGCTGGAGTGAGCGACTGCGGCGTTCCGGATTCTCAGGAATTTATTCTTTTCAGATGCTGGACCCGCTGCGCATAACGGGCCTCTCTCGTTCTCCCAGTGGAAAAAGCCAAACCATCAGCCTCCAGCAAATTCAAGGCCGCCAAGGAAGTCTCCGTGATGGCCTGGATCGAAAACCAATTCGGTGACGTCTTGTTGCTCAAGCAGTCGCAGGGCAATAAGCTGTGGACCCTGCCGGGTGGCAAGGTGCGGATGCGTGAATCGCTGCTCGGGGCTTTGAAAAGGGAAGTGCAGGAGGAGACCGGCTTGAAAATCCAGTCCATCGTCCTGGTCCGGGTTTTTGACCGGGCGCAGAAAGGCGTGATCACCTTTCTCTACCGCGCGCAGATCAAGGGCCGCAAGGACACCGTCCTCCCCAAACGCAACGAGATCTCCGTCGGACAGTTTACTTCCGTGCTGCCGAAAACCCCGTCGCCTTCGCTTCGCTTTTTTTGGAATCACTTCCGCGCGGAGTCGGATGCGTCGCGGTTTCACGGCTGATTCGGAAAGGCCACGGCCGCGCTCGGGTCGGCTTCGACGTTCGCGAATCCCGAAAGCCGCGTTTCCCGGAGCGAAAAACGTGCATTTTTCGAACCGCTCTACCCCCGGTTTTCCCGGCGGGGGAACCGCTGCCATTTCACCGGAAGCCATTGCCGTCCCTCGGCCCACCAGACGGTTCCTGTCCACGTGGCGGTCCTGGAGCTGCCATCCTCGGCAAATATCCTCACCGTCTCGCGCGGTTCCGGCAGTTCCTCGGTCACGTCGATGATCGGTTCGATCGTCATGGCTCTTCTCCATACCATAGAGGGCAGGGCGGGGCGAACGGTTTTCCATCGCGTTCAATGGCCAGGGCCGGAAAAGATGCAGGCCGCCGCAACGATAGCTGCTACGGCCTGCTGTTCCCCCCAGAACGCTGTAAACATGACCCCGCCGGAAAAAATGGGCAAGAAGATTTTTTGATATTTTCAAAAAAACTTCCGGGAGGCGAAAAAGGCATTGCCGGGCGGGATCATCCTGGATACTGAACAGATGAACAGTATGCTCACCGCCAAGCAACAGAAGATCCTCGATTTCATCCGCGAGGGCCTGGTCCGGGGAAGCGCTCCCAGTGTGCGCGAGATTGCCCGGCATTTCCGCTTTGCCTCCCCCAACGCCGTGATCAGCCACCTCCGCCTGCTCGAACAAAAGGGCGTCATCCGCCGGCAGGCCGGCCGTTCCCGCAATATCCAGCTGGCCGGAGGGAACGCCGTGCCGTCTTTACGAGCCATCCCGCTCCTGGGCGCCATTCCGGCCGGACTTCCGGTGGAAGAGCAGGAACGCGCCGGCGAATTCCTCCATCTCGATCCCGCCGCGTTCGGTCTTTCCGCCACCGCCCGCACCTTCGCCTTGAAAGCGCGGGGCGACTCCATGACCGGTGCCGGCATTTACGACGGCGACACCGTCATTCTCGAAGTCACCGAAGCCCGCCATCGCGACATCGTGGCGGCCTTGATTGACGGAGCCAGCACGCTCAAGCGTCTGATCATTCAAAACGGCGAGTCCTTCCTCAAGGCGGAGAACCCGAAATACGAGGACCTGCTTCCTGCCCGGGAACTGCTCATCCAGGGCGTCTTCCGCGGATTGCTCAGCCCCAACCGGCAACGATTATGAAAAAACAGAAAAGCGAGGGTGAGGATCTCTGGCAATGGGCGCAAAAATCCGCCGGGCAAGAGCCGCCCCCGCCCGTCGTGGCCGGGGAAGCCGAAGCCGCCGGCATCACCCGCCACCTGCGGGGTTTGCTGCACTCCCTCGGCCGCAAGCTCAGACGGCCCTCCTTCCGCCGGGAGTAATCCCGGGATGGAGGGCAAGGCTTCGTCCTGGCCCATTTCGTTCAGGGAAACGAAACCGCGTTTCCCTCCCGCGATCGCAACCCGGCTCCCTCCGGAATCGCGGGTTCGCTTGCGCGCAGCGGCGATGGACAGGCGCTCTCATTTCCGGTAACTGAAGCGAATGAAGTTGATCGGGTCCCGATGGGAGAGTGCTCATAGTTCAACCCGAAAACGGGGTTTCCCTGGAGCGGAAAACGTGAGTTTTCCCCAAAGGCCGTTTTCAAACGATCCGCGGCGGGGGGAGTTCCTGTGATTGATCCGCGGTTTTATGTCCCGCTGGGGCCGCTGAGTTTGGGCGATCTCGTGCGGGAGGGCGGCGGGGAACTGGCTGACCCGAAGCTTGCCGATCTGCCCATCATGAGCTGTGCGCCGCTGGATGCGGCCGGTCCGGGCCAGGTGGCATTTTGCGAGAAGCTCAAGGGCGACGGACCCATTTCCACGCGGGCCTCGGCCTGTTGGGTGCGGAGCGACCACGCCGGCCGCCTGCCGGCCGGGGTGGCGGCCATTGTGGCGCGCACTCCGCGAGGTTGCTTCGCCAAGGCGTCGGCGAAACTTTTCGCCCTGCGCACGCATCCGGCCGACGCGGCCTTGATTCATGCGGAGGCCGTGATCCAGCCCGGGGTGATCTTGTCCCCCGCGGTGGTGATCGGTCCCGGAGCCGTGATCGGCGAGGGCACACGGATCGGTCCGGGCACGGTGATTGGACCCGGTGTTGAGATCGGGCAAAATTGTCAGATCGGCGCGAATGTCAGCATCTCCTGCGCGGTGATTGGCCATCGGGTCAAAATTGCTGCCGGGTCGGTCATCGGCGAGGCGGGTTTTGGTGTGGCCGGCACCGCAACCGGACCGGTGGACGTGCCGCAGTATGGGAGGGTCATTCTCCACGATGATGTCAGCGTGGGTTCACTCTGCGCGGTCGACCGCGGGGCCTTCGGCGACACGGTGATCGGGCCGGCCACCAAGATCGATAACTTCACCCAAATCGCGCACAACGTGCAGATCGGCCGCGGGGTTGTCATTGCGGCCTTCGGCGGGATCTCGGGTTCCGCCGTGGTGGGGGATTTTGTGCAGATGGGCGGACGGGCCGGGGTGGCGGACCATCTGACCATCGGCGCCGGCGCGCGCATCGGCGCGGGCAGCGGGGTGCGGGATGATGTGCCGGCGGGAGCGAGCTGGGTCGGATATCCGGCGAAGCTGCGCGCGCACTTCGTGCAGGAAATGGTGGCAGTGCGGCGGCTGGCTCAGGGTCTCCGATCTGGGAGAAAGCGGTGAGTTGTTTCGGGAAACCCGGCGGGCTAAGTTAAGCGATGCCCATTTACGAATATGAGTTGGTCGATGGAGACTGCCGCGCCTGCGGCGGAAGTTTCGAACTGCGCCGTCCTCTCAGCCGTCCGCCGCTGACCCACTGCCCGCTTTGCAAGAAGGCCGTGCGCAAGGTGATCTCCGGGGCCAACTCGCCCAGGATTACCAAGCCCCTCTCCGTTTCCGACGCCAAGAAGGCCGGGTTCACTGTTTACGAAAAGCGGGACAAGGGCGTTTACGAAAAACAATAAATCTCGCGGCCGGCCCGGGCGGTGTTGACGTGGACCTGCACGACTTTCTCCACCTCCGGAGTGTAGCCGCCGGCCAGCACCCACGCGATGGGAAGGCTGTGCGTTTGGGCAAACGCGAAAACGGTTTTGTCGCGGAGAAACAAATCCTCGTGGGTGAGATCGAGGGGTGAATAGGGATCGTCGCGCAGGGGATCCGCGCCGGCTTGATAGATGAGAAGATCCGGCCGGGCACCCTCCACCAGCCAGGGCAGGTGTTGGTCGAGCAGGCGGTTCAGGTTTTCCCCGTCGCTTCCGCCGGTGGGAACGATCGGCGCGGAAAAATGATTGGGTCCATCCTCGTGATGGCGCACCGTCACATCGCGATAGGGGACGTTGTCCCGGTAGTCATTGCCGTAGAGCGATAGCGCTTTCATCCACGGGCGGGATGCGGCGAGCGAGGCGGTGCCGTTGCCGTAGTGCAGATCGAGATCGAGAACGGCGGCGGTGCGAATGCGGCCCGCAGCGCGCAGAGCTTCCAGGGCGACGACCAATCCGTTGAAGGTGCAGAACCCCTCGCCATGGCCGGCGCAGGCATGATGGAATCCGCTGGCCAGAGCTCCGGAGACGCCGTCATCGAGCGCGGTTATCGCGGCGGCCAGAACGCCGCCGTTAGTCAGCAACACGCTGGGAAAAAGTTCCGGCGACCAGGGGAACTTTTGCGATTCGGCCAGTGCGCGGGGCTGGCCGGATTGGATGGCGGCGACATATTCCGGGGTGTGGACGCGCAGGAGGTCGCTTTCCGCGACGGGCGGCGGCGGCACGATTGCGAGGCCGGGGATTTTCCGCACTTGTTCCGCCACCAGGGCGAACTTCCGCATGGGCATGACGTGATCGCCGATGGGCGCGGCAAAGGCGGGATGGTGATAAAGTTTCATGGGCCGGGCGCGACATCGGTCATGGGCGGCAGCAGGGGGATGCGTTCGCCATCGGGGGGATAACTTTTCAGACCGGCAAAAAGCGGAGTCATGTCGCGCTCGCGAAAACCCGTGGCATACATGCGATAAAGGGCGCGGGCGATTTCCCGCACCTCGGCTCCCGTGATGACGGATTCTGTCTCGTGTCCGACCCGGCGCACCAGCAGTGCCATCGGGAGGGGTTTGAGTCCGTCGAAGTCGATCTCCTCGTGCGGGCGGAAGTCGGGCTGCAGGTAGTTCACGCGGCGCGGATCCACCTTCACGTAGCCCGCCTTCTCGTAGGCCTTGAGCCGAACGAGGCTGGCGGCGTCAGCGGGGTCGGGATGTTCCATTTCCCCGACGAGAATGATGGGGGAATCGGCCGGGCGGTTTTGCGCTGCCAGGCAACTGCGGGCCGTCTGAATGGGCAGCGCCCGCAGCCATCCGGCCAGGCCGCTGCGCCGCCACTCCGGCGCGACGAGATTGTGCGAAAGGTGAACGATGGCGCCGGGTTGTCCCTCCTGCACGATGGCGGTGTGATCACGCACGGCGGCAAACTGACCGCGGGCGGTGAGGAGCATCATGCCATAGTGGAGGGCGCAACCGCCCACCAGCGTGCGTCCATCCCACTGCATACGTTCGGCCAGAACGGACGGCTGCTCGATCTCGTCGATCTCACCAAACTCCGCCCACAAAGCCCCGAAGGCCATCTCGAAGAGCGGGTCTTCGGTCGAGGTGATGGGATGGAGCGCGATGTCCGACCAGTCACGTTCCAGGCTTTTGGCGTCGCCCGGGGCGAGGTCGGAGGGAATCATCCAAGGCTGAAGCATGGCAAAGACGGCTGCGGAGTCTAAGGGAAGATAGACGGATTCCGGCTTTGACGCCAGCCTTCAAGTGGCATCCCGGACCCTTCCCCGCTGTCCTCTGAAGGGTGCAGGACAAAAATCTGAGAACGGGCAAAGCAGGCCGTTTTTTTGCTGCAAAAGATATATGAGCATATATTGTTTTGGGGATGAATAAAAAAGAGACCCCGGAAAGCATTCTTGAGCAAATTGGGAGCATTGAGCGCATGGAGAAAGGCAGCCTCTCGACTATTCGGCAGACGGCCCAAGGTCCTTCTTTCAATTTTCAGCGATGGGAAAATGGACGCAATCAATCGGAATACATTCCCGCCGCTCAGTCAGATCAAGTTCAGGAGAACCTCCAAGCCTACGCCACCTTTGAAAGTCTTGTCGCCAGCTACGTTCAAGCCCTAAGCGCCCGCTCGCGGGAAGAGCGCCTTGCCGGAGCCAAAAAAAAACGCCCGATCAAAACATCTGCTTCGCCCAAGAAGCGGAGATCCAAGGCCTGATCGCCGCTTTCCGCAGCAAAGAACCTGCTGGAACCGCCGTTGCCGAGTTGGAAGTCCTCGTGCGGACCGCCATTTTCAAGCCCGCCAATGAACTGGTGGGCACGCTTCTGCAGCAAGCCGTTGATCGCATTGATGAGGCCTACATCCCCAAGTCTGGCGAGCAATCCAAAGGACGCGAACCCCTGGTGGTGCAGGGCATGTTTGGAACCTTCCTGCTCATGCGCCGTTACTTTTACCATCCTGGGAAAAAGCGCGGTCACTTCCCGGCAGATGCCGCCCTGGGACTGGAGGGGGCCTACACTCCGGCTCTGGCCCGCTTGGCCTGTCTGGAGGGCAGCGACGAAACCAGCTTCCGCCAAGCCTCCTTCCACCTTCAGGAAGTCGGCGGCATCTCTCTGAGTGAACGCCAAATCCAGCGCGTGGTCGGCCGGGTGGGGCAGGACGCCGTGAACTGGCAGAGTCGGGAATCGGCCCCCGGCCCCTGTGAGGCCAGGATCCTCTACATCAGCACGGATTACAGCGGCGTGCCCATGCGGCGAGAAGAGCTTGAGGGGCGCAAAGGAAAAAATCCCGAAGGCAAAGCCAAAACCCGCATGGCCGCCCTCGGCTGTGTCTTTACCCAACACAAGGAAGATGAACAGGGCCGCCCCGTGCGTGATCATGAATCGACCACCTACCTTTCCGGCTTCCAGAGCCCCTCGGATTTTGGCATCAGCCTGCGCCGCGAGGCCATCCGGCGCGGCCTCCTCTGCGCTCCCGAAGTCGTGTTGCTCATCGACGGAGCGCCCGGCTTGGAGAAGCTCGGGCTCGATTACTTTGAGGACGCCGTCCAGATCGTGGACTTCTACCACGCCATGGAACACCTCCAGGCCCTGATCGAAACCCTCTGGGGCAAAGCCGACGAAGTCCGCAACAAGCGCCGGCGCCATTACTGGAAAAAACTCCTGCGCCACGACGGGGTGGAACGCATCATCAAACAGGCACGCAAAGAAGCCCTTCTTCGCGGCAATGTCGCAGAAGTGGAAACAGCTTTGGGCTACTTCGTCAACAATGTCTCCCGCATGCAATACGGCACGTTCCGGGCCAAAAAATACTTTATCGGTTCCGGCGTCATCGAAGCAGGCTGCCGCACCATCATCGGAAAACGCTGCAAACAATCAGGCATGTTCTGGGGCGAACCGGGCGCGGAAAAAATCCTCGCCTTCCGCTGCATCCATGCCAGCCACAGACTCGACTCGTTCTGGAAACACCGCCTTAACTCACGCGTCGCTCAGAACGACTCCCTGCCTCTCGCTGCATGAGCGAAGATTTTTGTCCTGCACCCTCCTCTGAAAACCTGGAGCAAAATCAATAAAAGCCTGGCCGCGAAGGAACGCCAGGCGCACAAAAGAAAGGCCGGATGACCCGTTCGGGAATCTCCTCTTTTGAGACCTCTGCGCTCTTTTGTGGCGACCGTTCTCATGAATTCGATCCCAGGTGGCCCGAAAAGATTTCCCGGCCAGGTGGCGGTGACGCGCGCGGCTACACGCGGCTTATCCGCCGGCGGCGGAGCAGGGTCAGCAGGACTCCCAGCCCGGCCAGCGTGAGCGTTCCGGGTTCGGGCACCCCGATAAAGGTGATCCGTCCGGTGGCCGGGTCGAACGAACCCGGGTAGAGGGTGGTGACCTGGGCGAACTGCGAACCGAAGGCGATGCTCGCGGCGTTGAAGAGCAGGAAGGACTGGCCGGCCGGGTCGAAACCATTGAGGAAGGTGATTTGCAAGGTTCCGCCGTAGGTGAGCAGGCCATCCACGCCGATTTGGTCGAAGCTCGAGGCGGAGGCAATTTCCATTTTGACGACTGCGTCACTGGTGAGCGTGAGCGCACTTGCGAAGTGAATTGCGCCGGGGCTGTTGCCGGGGGCGAGCGCACCGGAGACGGTGGTGGCGCCCAGCACCGTGCCGGTGCCGCCGAGGGTTCCGGCGGCCTGCACATTAACAGTGCCGCTGCCAAGCACGGAGGCGGCCCCGCCGAGATCCGACAGGAAGAGCGCACCGGCGGAAATCACCGTGCCGCCGCTGGAGGTGCTCGATCCGCTCAGGACGGTTGTGCCCGCGCCCAGCTTGGTCACGGCCAGCGCGCCTGTGAGGTTGGGCGCAAAATTGACCGTGCCGGTGTGGTTGAAATTCACCCGCGCCGTGCCACTGCCACTTGTGACCACGGTGGCCTGCAAGGTGCCGGCGGCTCCGCCGGTGCCGATGTTCAGCGTGCCGAACGAGCTGGCGCCCTGGGCGATCGTGACCGTTCCGCTATCCACGCTCACAACGCCCGTATCCACCACATTCAGCGTGCCGGTGCCGCTACGGCCGACGGTGAGGCCGGCCGAATTGGTCCACGTCCCGCTGGTCACTGTGGCACTGCCGCTTCCCGTGGTGCCAGAGCCGATGACGCCGGAGGTATTGGTAACCCGACCGCCGTTGACCAGCAGGCTCCCGGTGCCGGCAGAGCCCACGGTGAAGGTGAGGGTCCCCGAAGTGATCCACGTGCCGCTGGTCACTGTGGCACTACCTCTTCCCGTGGTGCCAGAACCGATGTAGCCGTAGGGGGTGGTGACCAAGCCACCGTTGACCAGCAGGCTCCCGGTGCCGGAATCGCCCACCCTAAGCCCCACAATATTGGTCCACGTCCCGCTGGTCACTGTGGCACTGCCGCTTCCTGTGAGAGAATTTCCGATGTAGCCGGTGTTGTTGGTGACCTGACCACCGTTGACCAGCAAGCTCCCGGTGCCGTTCATGCCAACGTTGAGGCTCGCCGAATTGGCCCACGTCCCGCTGGTCACCGTGACACTGCCACTTCCCGTGGAAAGATCGCCAATCTTGCCGGAGGCATTGGTGACCTGACCGCCGTTGACCAGCAGGCTCCCGGTGCCGGAATAGCCCACGGTGAGGGTCGCGGCCGATCCCGATACGCCGCCAGCCAAGGTTGCCGTCCCGCTATTATTAATGAACGTTGGGTCGCTCGAGGTGGGTAGCACTCCCCCGACCCAATTCACGGGGTTATCCCAGCTTCCAGTTGTCCCACTCCAACTCATGATCGCGGCGGAAGCCATGGCGGGAAGCAGGAGGACAAGCGCGAGTATCTGAAAAATCGTGCAGCGCAGGGGAAAATTAAGGGGGGTCTGAGAAGGCAGCGGTTGGTGCATTGAGGAGGCTGTTGAGGAGGCCGGGCACTGGCCAAGAAGGAAGCCTGCCGCAAGGGGAAACGGCCTTTTTTATTCTGGCAGACGAGAACCGCCGTGAAATCATTGCCACGCGCGGTCAAGCCGGGTGCTGCGCTCAGGTCCGGTCTCCCGAGCTTGAGTTTTCGTGCGGGCGCATCCTTTTCACTCCCCTCGACTCACAAGGCCGGTTCTTGAGATGGTATCAGTCCATCTCTTTGATTTGTTTGGATCATTGGCTGGAAGCCAATGCCACGTGGCATCGGCATCCTGCCGATGTTCTGAGTCCATTTATTTGGCAGAGATGGTATCAGTCCAGCCGCAGGTCGCAGGTCAGGTCGCTTTTGCGTCTGCCACGACAGGGATTGCCGGCCGGTTTGACCGCGCCCGGTTTGGGGAGCTTGTGGAAAATGGCATCGCCGGATTTGAGTTCAAATTCCGCCGCCACGCGTCCGGTTTTCATGTTCACCAAGGTGATGTGCAGTGGCAATTGCACGGGAATGCCGGGGTGGAGGGCGGGGTAGAGATTGGTGCGGCGGAAGCGCAGTCCGGCCAGAAAGACGCCTGGTGAGGTTTCGCGAATGGCGAGCGGCCGGCCCGCGACATGCACATGATAGCTGCGGAAAAATTCCGCGTCGGCGGAGAATTCGAGCCGCTGCATGGAGGTGTCCACAAACCGGCTGGTGCTGCCTCCTTCGACCGGCGTCTCGCAAAGCAGGGGCCAGCTTTCCAGGGCTTTGCGGACGGTGAGGCGGGCCGGGCCCTTGTTCCAGACCAGAAGGGACGGGAAGCGCCACTTCCAGATGTCCTGGAAAATCTTCCGCTCCAGGGGGAATCCGTCCTTCTCCAGGGCGGAGAAGATTTCCTCCAAGTCCTCCCAGAGGCGTTGGGGCAGGAAATATTCGTCGTGGAGAGCGGGGCCGAAAGGCTTGAGCGCGCGGGGGATTTTTGCATCGAGCAGGTGGGCGGCGAGGCAGTGCCAGAGCAGGGCAATGGCGGACATCCATTCGGAGCGGGGCAGCGATTCGATGGCGCGGAATTCGATGAGTCCGAGCGCGCCGGAGGGCAGGGATGTGTTCCAGAATTTGTCGAAGCTGATCTCGCTGCGGTGGGAATTTCCGGTGGTGTCGGTCTGGAGATGGCGCAGGGTTTCGTTGATCAATTCGCGATGGTCGCCCTCGGGAAGCCCTTCGAGAAAGGTGTAGGCCATGTCGATGTCGTAGAGGTCGCGGGCCGATTCGTCCGGGCGCGGAGCCTGGGAGGAAGCGCCGACATAGCAGCCGGTGAAGAGATAGGCGAGGGAGGGATGGTGCTGCCAGAAGCGCAGGATGGCGGCCAGCCATTTGGGCCGCGCGAAGAAGGGATGGGCTTCGATGCTCGGGCCGCCCCAGAGCAGATGGTTGCCGCCGCCGCTGCCCTGCGGGTGGTCCTGCGGGACATTCTTCCAGGAGCGCAGCCCGGCGCTTGCGCAGCAGGAGGTGAGGGTTTCCAGCCATCCGGCATATTCGGTCCA
The DNA here is from genome assembly GCA_945860745.1 of Chthoniobacter flavus. GTDB lineage: Bacteria > Verrucomicrobiota > Verrucomicrobiia > Chthoniobacterales > Terrimicrobiaceae > CAMASH01. Next base: position 20,955 of record CAMASH010000046.1, read on the forward strand.
GGAGGTGCAGGCGGGCAGATTGATTTCGAGCACGCCGGGATCGGCGGTGAGGCCCAGGACGGTCCAGCGCGCGGCTTCGTCCAGGGGCAGGTAGCCTTGCAATTCGAGTGCGCTGAGACCGGCCTTCTGCGCGGCGGCTTCGGCCGCGGCCAGGAGTTCGAGAAAGGGACGCTGGAGCAGGGGCGGGAAAAAAATCGCCGCGGAATTTCCGGTGCGTTCGATGGTGAGGGCACGGCGCGGCAGGGAAGGAGGAAAATGCTGGAGGGGGAGGCGGAGTCCGGCGGCTCCCTCGGTGTTGATGAGCGTGCGCAGTTTGCGATCCAGCGGCCAGGGCGCGGAGGTCCAGGTTTCCTCATCGTGATCGAGGGGCATGGCGAAAACTTCCGTGCGCGGGTCGCGCGGATCGGAGAATCTGACCCAGTGGGAGGCCACGCCGAGATGTTTGCTGAGGGCGGTGGCGAACTGGCGCAAGGCCTGCGGGCCAGACGATGGGCCGGGGGCGGGCGGGCGAAAGAGGGGCGAACCGTCGCGGTTGGCCAGCAGGCGGACGGCCCAGCGGGGATTGACCTCGCCGGGATACAATTTTCCCGGACAGAAAAACGCGGCGGCGCCGCGGAGGCGTTTCTTCTGCAGCAGGCCCGCGACTTTCCAAGCGTAGGCGAGTTTGGTCGGGCCGACGGCGGAATAGCTCCACTCCGGTCCCTCGGGTTTGATCGGAACGAAGGTCGGTTCTCCGCCGAGGGTGAGACGAATGCCGTTCCTGGCGAAGCGGTCTTCCGCCCGGGCTGCGGCTTCCTGCATCCAACTCGGGATCATTGTTCTTTGATGGTCAGGGTGGTTTCCAGCGTGCTGGGGATGGTTTTTTTTCCGTAATAATGACCCGCGACCGGCGCGATATCGGCCGGGGTCAGTCCCACGGCGGCGGCGAGGAAGTGATGATCGCAGAGCACGCCATTGGTCGGATCGAATCCGACCCAGCCTGCGCCCGGCAAGTAGGCCTCCACCCAGGCATGGAGGGCATTTTCGGCGTGGCGCGGACTGTCCGGCGAATCGTCCTCCCAGAGGAAACCACTGGCCAGCCGCGCGGCCACTCCGTGTTCGCGCAGCACGGCGGCGAAAAGCACGGCGGAGTCGCGGCAGGAGGCCTTCTGCCGACGGAGGGTTTCCGCCGGCGGATACGGGTCGCCCTCGTCGCGGCGCTCGTAGGCGATGTTTTCATGCAGCCAGGTGTTCATGGCGGTGAGGGCTTCGACCGTGGGCCGGGCGGACGCGGTGCGGCTCAACTCCGCCGGCAGCGCGCAGGGCTCGCCGTCCGTCGCGAGAGAGGGTGCGAGGGTGCGGATCTCTCCCGGTAGATACTCGAAGGGCAGTTGCAGCGCGTGGGAATCGAGCAGGAAATGGAAGGGATTCTTTTCCTTCAGGCTGAGGTCGAGTTCCAATCCGAACTCCAGCCGGTCGAGTTTGTCGGGAAAAAAGCACCGGGCGATGAGGTTGTCGAAAAGATCGCGGCGGTATTGCACGTCCGCGCCGGCGTGGGTGGTGAAGAGCGTGCGGTCGGGGTGGAGGGAAACATCAGGCCGCGGAAAAATGCGCGCGAGATGGGGCGAGAAACTGGCCGGTTCCTCATATTGATAAATGGCGGAATAGCGGATGGCGAGTTTCATGCTTTTTCGCTGAGGCGTTTCATAAAAACTTTCACCTTCAGTTCTTTGGCGCCCGAACCCTTGAAGGTGCCGCGGACGGGTGTGGCATCGGCAAAATCGCGGCCGTAGGAAACCGTGACATGACGCGGGCCGCACCATTGGTCGTTGGTCGGATCCAGGGCGACCCAGACCATGCCGGGGGTGAGCACCTCGACCCAGGCGTGGGTGGCAATCCAGCCGATGAGTTTGGGCGCATCGGGCCCGGCGGGTTCGGATTCGATATACCCGCAGACATAGCGCGCAGGAATGCCGGCCGTGCGCAGAATGCTCAGCATCACATGCGCGAAGTCCTGACAGACCCCCGCCCGTTGTTTCCAGACCGTCGCGAGCGGAGTGGAGTTGTCCGTCGATCCGGGCTCGTAGCGGAATTTCTCATGGATGGCACGATTCAACGCGGCCAACGCCTCCCCCAGCGGCGCATCGCCCGGAAAATACCGGCGGGCCCATTCCATCGACGTGTTTCCGGTGGGCACGGCCGGGGTGGGTTGGAGATAGTCGAAAATATCGGTGAGCCTGGCGGAAAAAAGCTGGCGGACTTCCGCGATGGGAACCTCCAACGCCTCAGCCGGGCGGGGGATTGCGATGGTGCGGACGGTCAGGGTGTTGGTGATGGTGAGACGTTCGTGGCGCAGCGTGTGCGAATAGAAGGTGACCTCGTTGCCGAAGTAGTCGTGATAGGTGGAAACCGGAGTGGCCGGGGCAAACTCGATGTTGTGCGCGACGAGGACCTGTCCGGGCAGCGAGGGCGGGGTGAGCCGGGCCTCAATATAGGCCTCGCGGGCCTGCTGGCCGTAGCGGAACTCGGTGCGATGCACGATTTCAAAGAGCATTTTTCGGACCGAAAAGCGTTGGCTGCGTCTCTGCGCGCATGTGGATCTGGTGATTGAGAAAACCGTCGGAGATCAGGTGATGGATGTCGAGCGTGGCTTCCAGCAGGCGGGTCCCCTGGGCCAGCAAGGGGGGTGTTTTCGCCGCCGGGTCGGACTTTTCCATCAGCTCCAATTCCTCCCAGTTGGTCTGGCGGATTTCCTGGATGAGTTTCTCCATGCCGGCGACGGTCCGCCGGGTGGTGGAGGAGGTTTCCTCCCGGGCGGTGCGAAGCCGGCTGGCGCAGGTTTCGAGCGAGCGAGTGACCGAGCGGGGCGCGACCGGGTTGCTCCAGAGCAGGTCGAGCATCGGGGCGGCCTCGATGCGCATTTGATAAACGCGGCGGTACACATCGCGGCTGTTGAGCAGGCGCAGAAAGGCGGAGAGACGGATCTCCTCCTCATGCTCGGAGGATTCGCCCCGGCGGGGCATCGGACGCATGATCGAGCAGACGGCATTGGCCGTGATGATGGCCCGTTCCAGCGATTGTCCGATCTCGCAGAAGGCCCACCCGCCGTCGGCGATCATGGTGGATTGGGCCGTGCCGAAAAATTCCGCCACGGCCTTGACCGCATAATCACAATACCGCCGGGTGTAACCGGTCAGGTCGTCGTCGCTCGCCTTGGGCCGGAAGCGGGCGCGTTGAAAAAGGCTGCGCAGCGTGCTTAAAGCGCTCCAGGCCTCCAGGCTGAGACATTCGAGAATCGATTCGGCATTGCCCGTTCCGCGCAGCAGGGTTTGCACGACGGAGTCCGGTTCCTCGAGATCGAGGGTGAGGCGGTAACGTCCGGCCGGACTGGAGATGTTCCGCCGGGAAACCGCGACGGGATTTTCCAGCGGCGGCAGAATGCGGTTCCAAACCGGACGATAGAGCGTCCGCTCGGTCGGATTGAGTTCCTCCAGTTCGAGCGATTCGATCACTCCGATCATCACGGCCAGACTGTGCGCGCGTTCGAGATACCGGCCGGTCCAGTAAAAAGCCTCGGCCACGCGGCTGCTGACGTGCTGGGCGGGGAGGGGAGCCTCGCGTAGCCGGATGCGGTCAGGGGCGGGTTCGACAAAATCGGGCGGGGCCCCCACCCAGGTGTCCTTGCTGCCGCCGCCGAGTTCGTTGGCGGTGTGGGCGGATTCCGCGGTGGAGATGCGGGTGAGGGCGCCGGGGAAGACCTCGTACTTTCCTCCGCTTTTGTGCAGGGCGAAAAGGATGTGATCCTGCCGGCGGGTGACCTTGCGTCCTTCGTGGTAAGTCACGGTGGTCGCGTCGCAATCCTGCGGCTGCGCGATGTAGTGCGAGGCATTTTGCAGAATGAGTTCGCGGGCGCTTTTGATTTCCTCCCCGCCGGGCTTCCGTCCGTCTCCGCCCAGGAGAATTTTTTCGCCGTGCAGCGGCCGGATGGTGAACTTCTCCAAATCCTCCAGCACCATTTCGCGCTGATCAATGTCGCCCAGCCAGTAGGTGGTCAGTCCGCGCAGCACGGGCTGCTCGCCCAGGTAGTAGCGGATGATCGTATTGGCCAGAGGCAGCAGCGCGCGGTCGTCCGCCAGTTGTGATCCAATGCCGTTGACCACCGCGACGGTGCCCTTGCGGATGCAATGAACCAGTCCGGGCACGCCCAGGAGCGAATCCCGGCGGAAAACCATGGGATCGAGCCATTGGTCGGAGATGCGATTATAAATGACCTCCACTTTTTCGAGTCCCGAAACCGTCTTGAGATAAATCGCGTCGTTCAACACGAGCAGATCGCCGCCCTGCACGAGCGGAATGCCCATGCGGCGCGCGAGGAAGCTGTGTTCGGAATAGACCGCGCTGCCCGGCCCGGAGGAAAGCAGCACGACGGTGGGATCGGGATCGTCGGAAAAAGACCGCAGCGTTTCGAGGATGTCGACCGGTGCCCCCGCGATGGAACGGATGGAAAAATCCTGGAAACTCTGCGGGATCACGCGGGCCAGCGCCTGGCGGTTTTGGATCATGTAGGAAATGCCCGAGGCGTTGCTGAAGTAATGATGCTTCACGACCAGGCGTCCGTCCGGCAGCCGGCACACGCACACTCCGCAAATATGCAGGTAGGTGCCCTGCGGCGGGGTGAGGCTGGCCGCGACGCGCTGGTAGGACGCGCTGCCCAGGACCGGCTGGATCGGCAGCATGCCGTCGCGCAGGATTTCTTTTTTTCCGTGGATGTCGCGGAGAAACATTTCGAAGGCACGGAGCCGCTGGGAGATGCCCCGCTCGAGCGGCTCCCACTCTTGCGGGGTGAAAATCTGCGGCAGCAGATCGCAAAACCAGGGCCGGCGCCCCCACGGACGCTCGCGGGCGATGTCGAAGGTCACCCCCATTTCCCGCATGGTGGCTTCCAGTCTCTCGTCCAGGGACCGGATTTGCGGGCGGGGCAGGGCATCGAGGCGCTGGAAGAGCGGCCCATAGACCGGCCGGATCTTCCCGGACGCGTCCTGCGTCTCGCCCCAATGAGAAAATGACCCCGCCTCTTCGTTACGCTGCACGGCGCGAGAGGCTTGGCGTATCAGTTTTTCCGGTCAAGGAAATACCCTCGTTGCCTGGCAGGAACTTGATGCCCGGCCAGCCCGCTTTTGCCGACCGACCGCCCGGCGGTTGATCCTTGTCGCGGACGGCGAGCCTCCGGAGCCCTGGGGGGCCTCCGGAGAAATTCCCCCGGTCCGCCCCGGGCAGTGCAAACGACTCCGACGCTTGATTTCGGCGGAACACAGGGTTCAATCACAGGAATGATCAAAGGTGCCCTGCCGCTTTGCGCCGCGACCTACCATGTGGACTTCGCGGGCGGAGACAACGCCGCAGACGGGCTCTCCCCGCAGACCGCCTCAGCGGCCCGAAGTTTACAGCCGCTTCGTGTGCTTGCGATCCCAACTCATCACTTCGCTCAACTCGTCGATCATCGCACTTTTTCCCTCTCGGTTCCGCCTCCCGTAGCGCTTCCGACAGTGTTCCAATAACTCGCTTTTGCTCTTCTTGCTCATTGTCCCAGATTCTTTTTTCATCCGGGTGTCATTCTTTATGACGCAACGA
>CAMASH010000047.1 GCA_945860745.1 Chthoniobacter flavus
ACCACCGCGCCGAGAATCGAGCCGCCCAGCGAACTGATACCACCGAGATAGACCATGACGAGAATCTCGGTCGATTTGACGATATCGAAATACTTCGGGTTGATGAAATTCAAATGGGCGTAGAGTGCGCCGGCCACTCCGCCGAAGAAGGACGACACGACAAAAGCGAGGATCTTGGCTTCGCGGATGCGCACGCCCATGGCGTTGGCTGCGATTTCGTCCTCCCGGATGGCAATGATGGCGCGTCCGAATTTCGAATACACCAGATTACGGATGACGACCATGGTGACCACGACCCACGCGAACGTCCAAGGCAGCGTGGTGTACTTATCCACCCCCAGCAACCCGGCGGGACCGCCGACGTAAGGGATGTTTTCCCACGCGGATTTCACGATCATGAGAAAAGCGAGGGTGATGATGGCGAGGTAATCGCCCCGGGTCTTGAACGAGAGTAAGGCCAGGAGAAAGCCAATGATGGCTGCCATGGCGCCGCCGAAGATTACGGCCACGGGAAACAAAAGGGGAGTGTCGGGCAGCCATTTCGTGGTGAAGACGGCGGCGGTATAAGCCCCGAGACTCATAAAACCCGCATGACCGACCGAGAATTCGCCCATGTAGCCGTTCACCAGATTCAGGCTGACACACAGGATGATGTTGATCCCGATGGTGATGAGGATGATTTTCGTGTAACCGCTGAAAACGGGCAAGAACGTGACAGCGAAGCCCAGCACGACTAGCGCGGGCAGAATCCAGCGGTTGCGGGCAAGTTGCGAAAGAAAAGCGCTCACACCTTCTGATTCGGAGCCTGACCCAGCAGGCCGTAGGGTTTGAAAATGAGGATGACCAACAATAACGAATAGGAAATGAGATCGCGGTAGGAGGAGTCAAAAACCACCACGGCGAGAACTTCAACCGCGCCGAGAATGAAACCGCCGAGCACCGCGCCGCGGATGCTGCCGATGCCGCCGACGACCGCGGCGATGAAGGCTTTCCAGCCGACCAGGATACCCATGCTCGGGGCAATGACCGGATACGCCAGCCCGTAGAGCATACCAGCCGCTCCGCCCAGGCCCGCGCCGATGAGAAACGTCATGGAAATGACGCGGTCAACCGGAATGCCCATCAGCGGAACGGTGCGCGCATCGAAGGAGATGGCGCGCATGGCCATGCCGTAGCGTGTTTTGCGGATGAGAAAATCCAGGGCGATCATGAGGGCCAGGGCCACACAGATAATGATGATCTGCAGGGCGGTGAGGGTGAGGGTGAGCGGATTATCGGGGTCCTGCGGATTGGCAATCTTGACCAACTCAAAGGTCGTGTTCGTAAAGAGCAAGGGCATGGACTTCGAGTACGGAAAGATGACCAGGGTCAGGCTTTCGATGAGCAGACCGCAACCGAGGGCGGTGATGATGGCGGAGACCCGCGGTGCGGCGCGCAGCGGGCGGTAGGCGATCCGTTCGATGGACGCGCCGAGGACGCCGATGATGAGCATGACCAACAGCAAAATGACGATGAAGATCAGGACGGGCGGAAAGCCGGCCATGATCGGGGTGAGGACACCTGCGAGCAACATGCAGGCAAAGGCCCCCAGCATGAAGAGATCGCCGTGGGCAAAATTGATCATGGTCAGCACGCCATAGACCATGGTGTAGCCCAGCGCGATCAGGGCATAGATCGAGCCCTGTTGCAGGGCATTGATGGTCTGCTGCGCGAGGTAGAGAACGTCGTCGAGCATCAGGAAAATGCGGATTGCGGATTGCGGAACGCGGACTGGTCCCTTGCGAGCAACACCTGGCGCGGGATTCGGCTATTCCGCAACCAGCCATCCCCGATCCGCATTTCTCAAGGCTGCGCGTTGGCCACCCAGACGAACTTGCCGTCCTTGATCTGCAGAATGACAGCGCTCTTGATCGGATCGCCGCTGCCGGGCTGGAATTGCATCGTGCCAGTGATGCCGTCGTATTTCGGGATCTTGGCGAGGGCATCGCGGATGGCCTGGCGGTCAAGCTTGCCGGCATCGGTGATAGCCTGGACAAGCAAACCGAAGGCGTCATACGTGAGCGCGGCCACGTCGTCGGGATCCTGGCCGTATTTGGCCTTATAGTCGGCCATAAATTTCTGCGCGACGGGCGTGGCGATCTCGGTCGAGTAGTGGTTGCAGAAAAACGAACCTTCGATGGCGGTGCCGCCAAGCTTGATGAGTTCGGGCGAACTCCAGGCATCGCTGCCGACGAACTGCGCGGTGATGCCAAGGCTGCGGGCCTGTTGCGCGATGAGCGGCACGTCGTTGTAATAGGCGGGGAGGAAAATGACGTCGGGATTGGTGGCCTTGATTTTCGTCAGTTGCGCGGAGAAATCCTTATCACCGGTGGTATAGGTCTCGAAGCCAACAATCTGGCCGCCGTTTTTCTCAAAGGTTTCCTTGAAGAGAGTGGCCTGTCCGTTCGGAGCCTCGGAGGAGCTGTCGTAAAGGACGGCGGCCGTTTTGGCCTTGAGGTTGTTCAGGACGAACTTGGCCAGGACACCGGCTTGGAAAGTGTCAATAAAGCAGGCGCGGAAAACGTATTCCTTGGGCTTGCCGCTGTTCGGGTCGAGGGTGGTTTTGGGATTGGTGGACCAGGGCGAAATCATGGCGCATCGGGCGGCCTCGGCGATGTCGGCGGCGGGAATGGCGCACACGCTGGCATCGGGGCCGATCATGGCCAGAACTTCGTCCTGGGTGATGAGGCGCTGGGCCACGGCGGCCGCCTGGTCGGCCTTGGCCCCGTTGTCGCCGACAATGAGGTCGATCGGGATGGTTTTGTCGGCGACCTTCACGCCACCGGCGGCGTTGAGTTGATCGACGAAAAGCTTGGCCGCGTTCTGCGACGAAGCTCCCACGGCGGGCATCTCGCCGGTCAGTTCCGTGTTCAGGCCGATTTTGACCGACGGGGCGCCACTTTTGCCACAACCGGCAAAAAAAGTAAGTGCCAGACAGAGGACGGGAAAAATGATCGTTTTCATAAGGAATGACCCACGGAAATGGAGGATTCTGCCGTAGGTGGCAAGCTTTGCTTTGCTCAGGCCGCCGCGAGGCGGAGAATGTCGTCGGCGGCACAGGCCGCGCCGAAACCATTGTCAATATTGACCACGGTCACCCCGCTGCCGCAGGAGTTCATCATGCCGAGCAGGGCGGACAATCCGCCAAAGCTCGACCCGTAACCGACGCTGGTGGGCACGGCAATGACGGGTTTGTCCACCAGGCCCGCCACCGCGCTGGGCAGGGCGCCTTCCATGCCGGCCACCACGATGAGAACACCGCACGAACGGATGCGATCGACCTCGCGCAGCAGACGGTGCAGGCCTGCCACTCCCACATCAAAAATCCGCTCCACGCCCTGGCCGAAACTCTCCAGCGCAACAATCGCCTCCTCGGCCACAGGCAGATCCGTCGTGCCCGCGCAAAGGACCCCGGCCCGCCATTTTCCGCTGGCCGCCGGACGGTGGCCCACGGTGATGCAGCGGGCGCGTTCGTGAAAGACCGCCTCCGGCAAAAGGCTCCGCACCGCTTCGAATTGGGCCGCGTCGGCCCGCGTGGCCAGCACGGCCTGATCATTGCGGCGGAGTTCCTGCGCGATGGCCGCGACCTCGCCAGGCAGTTTGCCCGGACAATAGATCACTTCGGGACGACCGCAGCGGACGGCGCGCTCCAGATCCACCCGCGCGAAACCCAGATCGCCCATCGGCTTGGCGGGAACCCGCGCCGGCTTAGGATTCATCCCCGCGAAAATACATCCGCATCGGCACCATCGCGCTTTGGACGAAGCCGTTTTTCAAATAGAAGTGTTTCTGCGGTTCGTCCGGCTGATCGGTCAGCAGAGTGATGCGGAGAAAGTTTTTCTTTTTGGCGAAGTCGATGGCGTAGTTGAGCAGCTTGGTGCCAAAGCCCTGGCCGCGATGCGCGCGGTCAATGATCAGATCCTCCAGAATCAGCACAAAGCCGCCCTCGGCCGTGCTGATGGTGATAAGCAGGTTGATCATGCCGATGATCTTGTTCGGGCTGCGCAAAACAAAAATCCGCCCGCGCGAGGGGTCCTCCAAAATCAGGCGCAGACCGCGCTTTTGCGTCTCACGATCGGGCACAAAATCCTGTTCTTGGGAGAACAGCTCAAAGAGCATCCCGGACAATTCCGGCAGGTCGTCCAGAGTGGCGGGTTCTATGCGCAGGCCGTCGATCACGGCGCGAAACTAGCGTTTCGCGAGGGAAAGTGAAAGGGAAAGTGAAAAGGGCATGAGCCGGCCCCTCTTTCACTCTCACGATCACTTTCACCCCGAGGATCAAGGGTGTTGCGGTGCCAAATTCAACTTGGCGCGCAGTTCGGCCTGACGCTTGCGAGCCGCTTCACCGATCCGGTTGTAGTAGGCGATCTTTTTTTCCGCCGTCAAGTGGCGGGTTTCTTCATAAATCCGTTCCTGGGCCCGGCGTTTCATCTCGACGCAATCGAATGACTTATTCTTCATAGCTAATCACCTCCGAGGGTGTGTTGATTGAGAGCGTATCATAACCGTTAATCAGATTCACGCCATTATAGAGCGGAATTTTGTCGAAATGGACGATATGCTGAAAATTCCAACTGACGATGACCCGGCAGCGTTGAGCGGTGGCCACCGCCACGTGAAGGGCGTCGGCTTCCCATTTGGGTGTTACGATCCCTGCCTTCAAATAGGCCTGCTGCAAAGCGATAGCCGATGGGGTGACATCGACATAATCAGCCAGCGGCAAAAACTCATCCCACCACTGCCGCACCGGTTCAGGAGCCGGCAGGATCTCCGCTTGAGTGGTATCGGAAACGACCAACTGGAACCTGTTCTCACGCACTTGCTCGAAAAAAGCGCGGCTTGGCTCCTCGAATTCCGGATCGAACACCCCGCCGAAAACGGAGGTATCGGCATAAACACGGATCGCCATGGGAGGAGTCGTGCCATATCAGGCATGGCGAGGCCAGCTTGTTCGTGGAGATAGGGTCTCCCCATACCCCGGCGACGGCTTTCAGTGACCTACTCACCGCCGCCGGGGCGCTGCTTATTGGACCGAAGGCTTGCGCCTCCGCTCGGGATGCGCGGCTGGTCCCCGAGACGGCGCTGCCGCAGGCGCTTTTTCCCACTCCCATCGGATCGGGCCGCATGGACCGGCATTCAGGGGCCTGGCAACGCGGAAACCCACGTTGTTGTTCTCGTTCGTAGGATCGTTGTTGTTGCGGTTCGACGAACGCAGGTTGTTCTCGTTGTTGTTCCAGGAGCCGCCACGCAGCCCCCGCGAGGAACCCGCGTTTGTCGCGCCGCGCACCCTCAGGTCGTACTCAACGGGAAAGCACCGCGCCACGCAAGCGCCAGCTTTGCGCATGAGACACATGCGCCACCCACGCCTTCACCGTCGCCCGCACATCTGCCGCACCGCACTCTCCCCTGCGCCACTGCCATTTGCGATGCTCAAACTTGCGCTGAAATCGCCTCGCACTTGCTCGCCTTACACGAATCCGACCGTCCGACCGCACAACAAACCCGCAGAAATCCACGCCGGTTGATGTAAGAGAAATGCGGTATTTGTCAGGATGGATCTCCAGTCGCAGTCCGGCCAGATGCTCGCGCACGGCTTCTCCCCAGGCCCGGACCGTGACCCGGTCGGGCCCGAAGAGGAGGAAATCGTCCACATAACGCAGATACCCCCTCACTCGCAGCTTCTGCTTCACGAAATGATCGAAGCCATCGAGATGGACGTTGGCGAAAAACTGGCTGGTCAGGTTGCCAATGGGCAGGCCGATGCCGATGTCTCGCGTCTCGAAGAGGGAAGCACCGTAGATACGCCGGGAGGATTCCCGGTGGCTCCCGAGTATGTTGCCGATGAGCCCGAGCACGGCGGGGTCGGTCACCACCCGCCGGATGCGCCCCAGCAACACCTTGTGGTCAATGCTGGGGAAATACCGCCGGATGTCACACTTGAGGGCAACCGGAAATCTCGCGGCAAACTCCGCCGCCCGCCGCATCCCCGCGTGGGTTCCCTTCCCGGGGCGGCAGGCAAAGCTGTCCTCAATAAATCGCGGCTCAAAAACAGGCTGCAACACGCGGATCAGCGCGTGATGAACGACACGGTCGCGAAACGGGGCTGCCGCCACCACCCGCTCCTTGGGCTCATGGATTTTGAAATACGTGTAGCGTCCCGGCCGGTAGCTGCCATCGAGAAGCTCTTCGCGCAGGCGCATGGCCTCGGTCTCCCACCGGGCGAAAAACCGCGCCGCCGGTGGCCGGCTGCGTTTGCCCCGCATCGCCTCCTGCGCCGCCGCCAGCATATTTTCCGCCGACACCACTTCCGGCCACAGATTTTTGTGGGTCTTCATCGCCCTTACCCTTCGTTATGAAAGCCTGGCCGTCGCTCCGCGTCCGTTGCAGCTTCCTTCGCTTCTGTGAAAATTTCCCGGGGCTTCACGGGGCGGGCTTGGTCTGCTTCCACCAGCCGCCCACCATGCGCCCGCATTCGTTCAGACTTTTGGCGCTGTGCTCGAACTGCGAGGTGGAGAGCAGGTTGCGATCCTTGCACATTCTTACGGTCCAGCGCACGACTTCCATTTGGCGGTTCGCTGTGGCCAGCAGCCCGTGCTTCTCCCTGCTGTAGGCCGCCTCCACGAGGATCTCCAGCACATCCATTACTTGATTCGCCAGCCGCTGCCCCAGCACGAATCGCTGGCTTTTCGGGAAACTCTCCACCCGCTCCAGCACCCACTTCGCGTAGTCATACCATTTTACGAGGACAACCGGCAACTCGGGTTTCGAAGATGGCGGCACTGGCGGGTTCCTCAAAAAAAATTTCCGCCCGCTTCGCGGGTGTCCTCGTTTGCTTCGCCCTGCTAAGTCCTGCTCAGCAAAGGGTAAAAGGAATAAAGATCAAAGGGTAATTCTCCGCCGTTTCCGTGCCAGTAATGTCGCTCCTCCCAAGAGCATCAACATTGCTGTCGAAGGCTCGGGGACGCTGGCAACGCGGAAACCCACGAAGTAGAACTCGCTCGAAGGATCGAGGTCGTTGCGGTTCGACGAACGCAGGTAGAACTCGTTGTAGTCCCAGGAGCCGCCACGCAGCCCCCGCGAGGAACCCGCGTTGACTGTGTCGTTCCACTCAAACACATTGCCGCCCTGATCATAGGTCCCATAGTGACTTGGCGAGCCGCTGAAGGCTCCTCCATCCGTCAGATAATTCTGACTCAAACTGTAGCTCCCACTCTGCGTCACCGAATAGACTCCATTGTTGTAATTCGCCCGATTCGCCCCTGCGCCCACGATATTCCCCGGGGCGCTGTCGCTTCTCGTCGGATACAACCAGTAATCATCACTCGGCCCACTCACACTCGGGTCGTAATACGCCGCCTTATACCACTCATCCTCACTCGGAATCCAATACCCCGCCGTCAACGACCGCGTCGGTGTGCCCACACTCATATCGTAAACCCCGTTCTCCGTGTTCCCCGCCCCCTGCCCATTGTGCAGCCAGTTCACAAACCGCGCCCCGTCGTTCCAGCTCACATACGTCACCGGTCTCAACCCGCTGATACCGGTCACGGCGTATTTATTCCCCGCGGCCGCTCCGCTGTTGAAGCTGATTCCTGCGATGTTCAGGTTGGTGGCCATGCTTCCATTGTAGAGGCTGTTGGGGTTCAGCCCATTCGGGTCCACCGCGTTGAGGAACTCCGTGTATTGAATCAAGTTCACCTCCGTCGTCGCGATACGATATGTCGTCGCCACCGAACCGTAACCGGTCCCGTCCGGAGCGTTCGCCGGGTCGCCCACACTGGCCCAGTCGAAGGTGACCACGGCGTGGGCCGTGATGTTTCCCAGCACCAGAACGGCAAGTGCGGCCAGCAGAGTCGAGGTAATTGACTTCATACTGGATGGTTACTGCAGAAATCCAGAATTCTGTCAATCGGAAAGACAAAGAAATGATCTCACGCAAAGGGCGCAAAGGCCCTGATCCGCGCGTAACTCCAACAACGGGAGGGCGAACCTCCGCGTGAGCCGACTTCTATCACGGCTCGGACGGAGCCTCGCCCTCCCGCGGGTTATCGATGTATCGTCAATTCGCTTTTCTCGCGTTTCCTTCCTTACGCACGGATTTGGGAAAGGGTGCGAAGAGGGAGGAAGTTTCGGAAATGCTTTTTTCTTTTTCCATTTCCATCCTTTGCGACCTTTGCGTGAGGCTCTTCGACGGTCAGGGATGGGCCAGCGCGGCATGGGTTTCGGCGTCCGGGAGCACCCGTCCACGCTCGCACCACAACCGCAGCACATCGGGGCATATGTCATATTCGTTGGGCCAGGCAATCGAGCTGCCCTCCACCCGCATCCGCTGGAAGTAGCTCTCATCGGCCAAGGGTGCCGCGATACCTTCAAACTCCATCTCCGAAAAATCAAGGTTTCCCTCATAGCCGTCCAGAAAGCGCAGCGTCAGCTTCCTGCCACCCTGAATGTAAACATGGGTAATCCTGTTGCTCATATTCTTGATCCCGAGAAACCAGGAAATTTCAGGCACGGTGAAACTTTATCCGGCGGATAACCAGCGACAAGAAGGGAATGATGGCCGCGAGAGGTTTCGGAAATGCTTTTCTCTTTTTCCTTCCCATCCTTCCCATCCTTCCCATCCTTTGCGTGAGGCTCTTCCTCATCCGCCTCTCCCGAACTTCCGGTCCAGTTCGGCGAAGGAATACTGGATCATGGTCGGACGCCCGGAGGGGCTGGCGTAGGGCAGTTCGCAGCGCAGCAATTCTCTGACCAAACGGCGGGCGCGGATTTCGTCACCGGAAAATTTCTCCGCCGCCGCCAGCCGGGCAACAGAACGGACGATGGCCTCGCGAACCCCGCGTCCGCGCGACAACTTGCCGGACGTGCGCACGGCCGAGACAATTTCATGCAAGAGCGGGCCCGGCTCCCGGCCCGCCGCCGATGTGGGCAGTCCCTCGATTTTCAACGTGCTGCCGCCGAACGGATCCACCAGAAATCCGGCCGCCCGCAAATCGTCAAGATGGTCCGCCACCCAGGCATGCTCGCGGGCGGGCAGTTCGATAACCTCGGAGATGAGGAGCTGCTGACTAGGCACTTCCCCCTGGTCGATCTGCCGCATGAGCGTTTCAAAAAGAATGCGTTCCCCCGCGGCCCGCGCATCGAGAAGCACCATCCCCTCCTCACCCTCCAGAACGAGATAGTCTCCGCCCACCAAACCGAGGAGGCGGAACCGGTCGGCGGGATCGGGCTCCGCCGGGGATACGGGAACTTCAACAGCCGGCGGCGGGACTTTTTCCAGCGTCAGATTTTGCTGCGGATTCTCCCGGTGAAAAACCGGAGCCGGTGGCGGCGGAGCGGCCTCAAGAACCGGGCGCACCAATTCCTGCCGGGCGCGGGCGATGACGGATTTCGCCGCGTCGAAAATAGCCCGCCGCAGGATATCCGGCTGACGCAGGCGCACTTCGCGTTTGGCCGGATGCACGTTGCAGTCCACCAGTTCCGCATCCATCTCAATGAGCAGGACGCAGAGCGGGTGCAGTCCGCGTTCCAAGGCCTCGGCATAGGCCTCACGCAGGGGCTGCTGCACGGCGGGGCAATGGATCGGGCGTCCGTTAAGAATGACAAATTGCTGCAGCCGGTCGCGGCGTCCCTGTCCGGGCCGGGCCAGGAATCCGCCGAGGCGGAAGCCCTCGCCCTGCGCCGGTTCCATCTCAATCAACCGGGCCAGATGCTCCGCCCCGAACAAATCGCGGATGCGCACCGCCAGGCTTTCCGCGCGGGGAAGCGACAGCACCTCGCGGCCATCGCGGCGGCAATCGAAGGCCACTCCCGGACTGGCCAGCGCCGTGCCCTCCAGGCCGTGGATGATGTGGGCCGACTCCGTTTCCTCTCCACGCAGGAATTTCCGCCGTGCGGGCAGGTTGTAAAAAAGCTCCTTCACCTCGACCTGCGTCCCCGGCGGCACGCCGGTTTCCCGCACGCTTTCGACCCTGCCACCGGCCACCACCACCTCGGTGCCGGAATCGGCGGAGGGCTCGCGGGTCACCAGACGGAAGCGGGAAACGCTGGCGATGCTGGGCAGCGCCTCGCCCCGGAAGCCCATGGTGCGGACGCGCTCAAGGTCGGTGCCGATGCGGATTTTGCTGGTGGCATGGCGTTCCAGACAAAGCAGGGCATCCTCGCGGTCCATCCCGCAGCCATCGTCACGCACCGAGACCAGCCGCGATCCGCCGCGGGCGTATTCGATCCAGACCCGCGCCGCCCCGGCGTCCAGGCTGTTTTCCACCAACTCTTTCACCAGGGAGGCCGGACGCTCGACCACCTCGCCCGCCGCGACCTGGCTGGCGGTTTCATCGGATAGAACGCGGATTTTTCCCATGTCGGATGGCTTGGAGCCATTTGACTTCGCATGGATTCATTCATAAGAAAAGGATGTGATCACACTCTCCGCCAACGCCTCCGCGCAACTCCACCTCCTTGTGCGGGAGAAAAACCTCGACGCCGGGAGCACCGGACTGCGGCTGGCGGTCGAGCGCGGAGGCTGCGCCGGACTGCAGTATGCCATGAGCGTTGGCGCGCCCGAGGCGGACGATGTGACCATCGAACGCGACGGAGCCCGCCTCTACGTGGAGGCCGGCAGCGTGGCCCAATTGGACGGCTGCGTGATCGATTACGAAGATGGCTTGTCTGGCGCGGGATTTCGCGTAAACAACCCGAACGCGGTGCGGAGTTGCGGGTGTGGCACCTCGTTTGAGCCCGCCGCCACATCGCGCACTTAGCTGCCGACCGAATCAATCCGTTTATGGCCGAACCCAAAGGAAGAAAACTCGAAGCCCGCCCGCGCGCCTCGGAGCTTTCCCTGCACGGTGACGACGGGGGACCCCGCAAGGGCGGCAATCTGTTCCTCTGGACCATCGTCATTCTCCTGCTCAGCGCCTTTGCCATCGCCTGCTGGATTTTCAGTTTTTACATCTTCGGTCATCCCGAGAAGGCGCTCAGCTATAGCATCCTCTCGAAGCTCAAGAAACTGGAGCCGCCCAAACGCTTTGAATTGACCGCCGCGCCGCGGGGCGACTTTCTCACCGCCGCGAAACTGTGGAACCGCTACAACACGATGAGCAACCGCGAGCTGGCCCACGCCAGCGAAGCACTGCTCAGAAATTATCTCCGCAACTACAAGCTCACCCAGGATCTCGTTCCCTATGTGGTGGGGTCCTTCCACATCCTCGATTCCTACGAATTGAACGATGACTATTTCTTCACCTCCGGCGTGGTGGCCCTGGCCCAATCCACCGATTTCCCCCAGGTGCTGCTCGAACAGGTTTTCACCGCGGATAAA
This sequence comes from Chthoniobacter flavus, assembly GCA_945860745.1. Classification (GTDB taxonomy): domain Bacteria; phylum Verrucomicrobiota; class Verrucomicrobiia; order Chthoniobacterales; family Terrimicrobiaceae; genus CAMASH01. The sequence continues at coordinate 11,360 of CAMASH010000047.1, forward strand.
CGCGTCGTGCCCATCTTGCAACGCATGCTGCTGACCGGACTCGATCTGCGCCTGGATAAAACCGTCGATCTTTCCGCCGTGGTCAACATCCGCCGTCTCGAAGACGGTCGCCTGCAATTCACCGCCGTGCCCCTCTTGTATGGCAACTACGCCGCCAGCACGGGGCCGGGCACGTTTTCGCTGGAACCTCCGCTGCGCGTCAACGCGGCCGCCGGCCTCCCGGTTTTGAACGCTGCCGCTGTCGCGACCGCCTGGGAAAAGCTGTCCGCCTATCAGTTGCGCGCGGGCCTGAATTCCGCCAGTGCCGAGACCGCGCCCAAAAAGCCCATGGCCCAACTCGTCCGGGTCGAGCGTCCCAAACCCGTGGGCGGCGGCGTGACCCCTCCCGCACCAACGCCCCTCCCCCTCGACGCCCCCGTCCTGCCGGCCGAACCCGTCAATCCCCAGCCCGCCGCGGCAACCAATCCCTCGCCGCCTCCGCTCCAGCCCTTCCTCTCACCCCCGCCCGATCCGGGCGGCTCGATTGCCACCACGGCGGGCGGAAACTGGCCTATCTACTCGCCCGGTCAGATGCCGCGCGGACGCCTGCTCAATGTCCCCGACATGCAGGCGCTGGCCGGTCAGCGCGTCACCGGCGAACACGTTTACCTGCAAGGCAACTTCGTCGTGACCGCCTCCGGACAAAACCGCGCCGTCCTCCGCGCGCAGGGAGCCCTCGCCGAAAATCTCGGCCTGGGCGGAAAAACCGGGAGCACCCGCGTCATTGTCGAATTTCCCTCGGGCAATCCCCCGCCCTCGGAAGGCTCGACCTTTGCCCGCGATTTGCGGCGGCCCTTCCTCATTACCGACGTTCGCAAGGGGGCCGACGGCCAGGTGAACGTCTATGTCCGCGAAGTCACCCGGCCTCAGTGACCTGATCGCCGCCGGGATCACGGACGGCGGACCCCTCACCTTCGCGCGGTTCATGGAACTGGCGCTCTATCATCCGCAGCTGGGCTACTACGCCTCCGGCCGGGCGAAAATCGGACGCGGTGGCGATTTTTACACCAACGTCAGCGTGGGGTCCGTCTTCGGCCGCGTGCTGGCCGCGCAGTTCCGCGAAATGTGGCACCACCTCGGACAACCCGCGGAGTTTTGCCTGGTGGAACAAGGCGCCCATGACGGCCAGTTCGCGGAGGACGTGCTGGCGGCGCTCCCGGATCTTCCGCTGACCTATTGGATCGTGGAACCCTCCGCGCCGCTGCGGGAAATGCAGCAGGAAAAATTGCCCAGCCAGGGTGACCGGGTGCAATGGGCGGCGGACCTGGAATCCCTGCCCGTTTTCGAAGGCGTGCATTTCTCCAACGAACTGGTGGACGCCCTCCCCTTCCATCTCGTGCAATCGAACGGAAGCGCCTGGGAGGAGCTCTTCGTCACGGTGCGCGATGGCGCCTTCGCCTTTGTTCCGGCGGCCCCATCCCCGTCGCTGGAGGACGACCTGCGCGCTTATCCCACCCGGCCGGCGGGCGCGCGGGCGGAAGTCCGGCCCGCGGTGCGGGGTTGGCTTCACACCCTCGGAGAAAAGCTGCATACCGGCTATGTTCTGGCCGTCGATTACGGCTTTCCGCGGGCCCAACTTCTGGCCCCTCATCGCCGCGAGGGAACGTTTTCGTGCTATCGGTCCCATCGCCGTGATGCGCGGCCGCTGGAGGAACCCGGACAAAAGGATATCACGGCCCACGTGGATTTCACCGCGCTGGCGGCGGCGGCGCGGGAGAGCGGATTCCGGGTCGGGGGATTTACCGACCAACATCACTTTCTGGTCGGCGCCTCGGAGAGCCTGCTCAAGGCGCTCGACGGTCCGCCGGATCCTGCCGCACAGAAGATGCTGCGCGGCCTGCAAGCCCTGCTGCACCCGGAAAGCATGGGCACGCAGTTTCACTACCTCGCGCTGTCAAAGGGTCTCGCCGATCCGAAGCCGCTGGCAGGATTCCGCCACGCCCGCGACGCGGAGGGCGCGCTCTTCACGACCTGAACCGCGGGTCCTCAGCGCATGCGCAGGCCGGAGACGGTGGTCAGAATGCCGGTGATCATCGAGTAGGCAATCACTCCGACAAAGAGAGCCACGAAGAGAATGGTGGCCGGCTGGATCAGGAGGGTGAGCCGCTGGATTTTGGCATTGAATTCCTTGTCGTAGCGGGCCGCACCGCGCTGCAGGGCCGCGCCGATTTTGCCGGACTGTTCGCCCACGGCGACGATGTCGATCAGCACCATGGGAAAAAATCCGCTCCTCTTCATGCAGCGCGACAACGAGGCCCCTTCGCCGACCTGATGGGAAAGCGTCTCGAGAAGTTTTTTGATGTGGGTGTTGGCCGTGGCATTGCGCATCAGAACGAGCGCGTTCAGGAGGGCCACGCCATTGACCAGCAGGGTGGAGAGGGTTTGCAGGAACTGGGCGAGAAACTGTTGTTTGAGGATCGGTCCGACCAGCGGGATGCGCAGCTTGACCCGATCCCAGACGTTGCGCCCCTCGGCGGTGGAAACCCAGAGTTTGTGGCTGAGAAAAACCGTGCCGGCCCCGAGCAGAAGGGCCCACCAATAGTGCCCCAAAAACTCGCTGGCCCCGATGAGCAGTTTGGTCACCAGCGGAAGCTCCCGGCCTGTCTTGTTCAGCACGGTTACGAGTTTGGGCAGAAGGAACATCATGAAGATGCAAAGCAGAACGATGCCGGTGACGAAAACGATGGCGGGATAGATCAAGGCCATGGACACCCGCTTTCTCAGCTCGATGAGGATGGCGGTGTGCTGGGCCTGGCGGCGCAGGATGTTTTCGAGGGCCCCGGCCGCCTCGGCGGCGGCAATCATGTTGACGTAGAGTTCGGAAAACGATCCGCGGCATTCCCGCAGGGCGGTGGAGAAATTTTTTCCCTCGCGGATTTGCTGCCGCAGGAAAGCCGCCACCGGCTTGATGGGCGAGCGTTCCTCACGGTTCTCGATCACGCGCAGGGCCGGTTCCAACTGCAGGCCGGACTCGAGCAGGTCGGCCAGTTCCTCGGTGAACTGAAGGAGCCGCGTGGCATTCAAGCGAACCTGCGGGCGCTGCATCGAACCCTTGTCCGCCACGGGGTTCTGGCTGGCCGGGGTGATTTGCACGGGCCGCAGTTTTTTATCGAGGAGTTTGCGATAGGCCTCCTCCCGCGATCGCGCTTCGATTTCTCCCCCGGACAAAACCCCGGTTCCATCCATGGCTTTGTAAACGAACGCCGACATGCTTATTCGTCCAGGGTCTCCAGATCGGCGGCGGTCACGCGCAGGACCTCCTCGACCGAAGTGCCGCCCTCAAAGACGCGGTTCCATCCATTGATCCGCAAAGGAATCATGCCTTCCTCCACCGCCTTGGCCCGCAGCAGGGAGGTCGAACCCTTGTGCTGGATCATATTTTGCAGACCGGGGCTGACGCGGCAGATTTCGTAAATGGCGGTCCGGCCCTGATACCCGGTGCGGCGGCATTGGTCGCAGCCCTCGGGGCCATAGATCGTGGCGGATTCGGGAATCGAGACCCCGCTTTCGCGCAGGAAGTCGAGGGACTGTTCGTCGGGTTTGCGGCAGACCGGGCACAGGCGGCGGACCAATCGCTGGGCGATGAAGGCCCGCACGGACGAGCCCACCAAAAAGGGCTCCACCCCCATGTCGAGCAAACGGGTAATGCCGCCGACGGAATCGTTGGTGTGGAGCGTGCTGAAAACCAGGTGTCCGGTCAGGGCGGCGCGGATGGCGATTTCCGCCGTTTCGTAGTCCCGCATTTCGCCGACCATGATGACATTGGGATCGCCGCGCAGCACGCTCCGCAAGGCGCGGGCGAAGGACAGATCAATCTCCGGCTTGACCGCGATCTGGACCACGCCGGGCAGTTTGTGCTCAACCGGATCTTCAATCGTCACGATGCGGCGGTCCTGGGTGTTGAGGGCGGAAAGGAACGTGTAAAGGCTGGTGGACTTTCCGCAGCCGGTGGGTCCGGTCAAGAGCACGATCCCGTTCGGCATGGCGATCAAGTCCCGCACGATGGACTCGCTGTGCGCGTCCAGTCCGAGGCGCTTGAAATCAAAAATCTCCTGTCCGAGCAGACGCAGGCTGATGGTTTCGCCCGTGACAGAGGGAATCGTGGCCACACGCACGTCGATGGGAAGGCCGTTCAGTTCGAGATTGATGCGGCCGTCCTGGGGCATGCGCTTCTCGGCAATGTCGAGATTGGCCATGATCTTGATACGGGAGAGAACGGAGGCCTGGAGCAGGCGGATCTTGGGCGGGATGGGTGCCTCCCGCAGCATGCCGTCAATGCGGTAGCGGATGCGCAACTCCTCGCCCATCGGTTCGACATGGATGTCCGTCGCGCGGTCCTTGAGAGCTTCGCGAATGATCTGGTTGACGAATTTCATGACGGAGGCCTCGGCATCCTCATCATCGAGAATGTTCACTTCCTCGGTCTGGTCCACATCGACATGGCCCTCCTCCCGGCCATCAAGCAATTCCTCGAAGGTTTCCGCCCCCACCCCGTAATGCTCGCGGATGGCCGCCAGAATGAGCGAGCGCGGGGCCAGAACAAATCGCACCCGGCCCTTCACGGCCTGGCGGATGGCGGATCGCGCGAGATGGTCGAAGGGGTCATAACAGGCGAGGGTCAATGCGTCGGCCCCGTTCTTCAGGGGAATGACATGATGCCGCAAAGCCAGCCGGGCCGTCAGTGCGCCGGCTTCAAAAGCAGGCTGCGGCGTGTCCGCCCAGGGCATGCCGGACTTCTCCGCCAGCGACCGGAAAAATCTGTCCTCGGCAATTCCGCCGCTCTCAACGATGCGACCAATCGCCGCCCGCGTTCCCCGCGTGGGAAATTCCGCGGAAAGGTCGTGGATTTTCTGATCAGCCAGTTCGCCGGCGGCGTCCGCCCAGGCGTCGCTCAGAAGGGCCGAGGGACCGGTGGGTTCGCTCATCGCCCGGGACGGCCGGAGTTTTGCGGCCAGTTTGCGGGGGCCGATTTGGCGGGAGCCACTGGCAGAGCCGGACGAACGGGCACCCCGCCCTCATAAAACTCCCCGGACATGCTGCTCAGATTTTTTTCGCTGTAGTCGGCCTCCCACTGCGCGATCGGATTATCCACAATATGCGGCTGGATGAGAATGATTAGTTCGCGCCGCACTTTGTTTTTCTGCCTGGTCCCAAAGATATACTGCAGGCCCGGAATATCACTCAAAAAGGGCAGCCCGGTTTTTCCGTCCTCCTCTTCCTCGGTGATCAGGCCGCCGATGACCACGGTGTGTTTATTTGGCACGGTGACCGTGGTGGTCAGTTCCTGCGTTCCCACCACCGGAACCTGATTGTCGGAAATCGTCACGGTCTCGAGAACATTGTCGTTCTGCTGGGCGATGGTGAGGGTGACCTCGTCCTTCGAGTTGATCAGCGGGATCACCTCCAGCTTCAGCACGACGTCCTTGTAGCCGATGTTGGAGGCGACGGACGTGCCCTGGTTGCCAACGGCCAGCGAGGAAGTGAGGGTGTTCTCCGGCACGGGAACCTGCTGCCCGGAACTGATGACGGCTTTCTTGTTATTGGCGGTGTAAATGACCGGGCGGGAAATGATTTTGAAGCGGTTGCTGGACTGGAACGCGTTGAGGGTGACGTCGATGGAATCGGCAATGACTCCGTAAATCGACAGCCCGGAGAGCGAGCCGGCCGCAAGATTGACGGCCGCGTTCATCAACTGCCCCGTGCCCGGGAGCAGATCGACCCCGCCGTTGTTGACGAGACCGTTGTTGACGGTGCCGTTGCCGTTGGTGCCACTTCCCGTGGTCACCACCGCGCCATTGCCATTGCTTCCCGCCACATAAAGTTTCCCGGTGACGGACCCCGGATAGCCGATTCCCAGATTCGTATCCTTGCCCAGGGTGAGTTGTCCGATGACCGTGGCCAGATAGACCTGCTTGGGCCGCTGGTCGAGCATGTCGAGCACGCGGGCGGCCTTGTTGCGGCTCTCCGGCGGACCGATGACGATGATCTTGTTCGAACTGCGATCGGCGATGATCCGCACCTTGCCCACGCTGACGGCCAATGGCGCCACACTCTCGCGCGGCGCGGTCAGTTTGTCGGGTTTGCCCGTGCCGCCGCCGGAAGGCGAGGTGCCGCCGGAAGAGACAAAATCATCCTGAACTTGTTGTTGCGAGGGCGGCGGGGCCCCATTGGCGCCATTACCGGCGTTTTCCGTGGTCGAACCCTCGGCCAGCAGAGATTGCAAGACGGGCAGGACGTCGCCGGCCGAGACGAACTTCAGCGGCCGCTCGAGTGGCTGCTCCAGCGCGACGGCCATATCCAACTCCTGAATCAAATTGCGGATGTAGGCCATGCGGCTTTCCGCGGCCACGACCAGGACGCGATTGGTCCGCACGTCCGCCACCACCTGAACAAAAGTCGTGGCCGATGTGAGGCTGCCCGATGGAGCGGCGGAAGCCTGCGGGGCATTGGCGCCGTCGGCGGGGGGGGGGGATTCGATCGTGACCTTCCCGGATCCCTGAGCGTCATCCTTTTTCTCCTGGTCGAGGAGCTTGTTGACCATGTCCGCCACCTTCTCGGCGTCCGCCCGGGTGAGGGAGACAAACTCGGTCAGCACTTTGGCCCCGGGAACATCCAAGAGGCGTTGAAGATTGATCAGGCGCCGGATGAGGGGAGTGTTGTCCGAAATGACAATGGCGTTGGAGTTGGGCACGGGCACGATGGAGCCGCCCGTGCGGGGCGTGACGTATTTTTCGAACACCGCCATGGCATCCTTGGTTGAGATATACTTCAGCAACATGAAATAGCTCACCACCTGTTCGCTTTGCGGCAGGGAGGCCGGGTCGGCGTAGAGCGGCACCCCTTCACCCAGTGGAGACTTGCCGGTGCCCAGCACTTTCACGGTCGAGTCGTCTACGGGCACAAGGGTGTATCCGTTGAGTAAGAGAGCGGACTCCAGCAGGGAGATGGCATCGGCTTTGGAGACCTTGCCCGGCACGATCACGGTGAGATTCGGTCCGGCGAGATTTGCATCCCGCACCAGACGCTTGCCCGAAAGCAATTCGTACAAACTGAGAACCTCGCTGACGGGATTTCCCGGGAAGCCGATCTCGACCATGTCGCCGGACGGAGCCGCCGTGGTCTGCTGGGCCGGGAGAGTCGGCAGGGCCAGCGCGAAAATTCCCACGAAAAGGCCCAGAGGCGCTCGGAACCACGCCGTTTCAAAAAAAGTTTGGTGGGTCATAGGTGTCATTGGGTTTGTGCCATGCTCGCCGGATCGTAGAGTTGTCGAAGGGTCGTTTCGGTGCGGATGTTGGAAGTTCCGGGATCGCTTTTGAGTTTGATGTGGGTAAAGGTGCGAAAAGCCTGGGGCCGCTGGGTGGCGTGCAGCCATCGAATGAGGTTTTCCAGCGAGGAATTCAAGACCAGATCCAAACCCACGGAGACTCCTCCTCCCCCGGATTGCGTTTCCTGAATCCGCTGCTCGACGATCTCGATCTTGTGTTCGGCCAGCGAGGCCTGGACGGCTTGAAAAAACGCGGCCTCCGTCTGCTGGCCTTCATATACCGGCAGCGCCGTGCCGGAAACCCACCGCTCGCGGGCCAGCCAGTGCTCTTTTTCGGAGAGCCAGCGCTGGGTCTCGGCCAGTTGATCTTTCTTCAAATCGAGAAGACTTTTCTGGGCGCGCCAGGATTGCGAGGCCCAGTTCCACCCGATCGCTCCGGCCCCGAGGACCAGGGCGGTCGTGAAGACGGCGAGCAGGATGCGTTCGCGTTTATTCATTGGACGCTCCCTGGACGGTTCCGTTGATGACAAAGCGGGCGGTGTTGTTGGCCTGGAGGGAGGGATAGGGCATTTCCCAGGCGAGGCCGCCGGATCCCGCCTTCTGCTGGAGCGTTTTGAAAAACTCCGTGGCCGCGCCCACATTGCCGGCTTCTCCCTCGACCAGAACCTTCTGCGGCGACATCTCAAAAACCGTCAGCCGGACCCCGGCAGGGGGAAGCGACGTCACAATCAGATTCAACATTTCCAAAGGAAAAAACCGTTCATCCACCGCCGCCTCAATCCGGTTCCAGCGCTTGGCCGCCTCGCGGATCGGGCCGATCTCCGGCTCCAGTCCGGCGATCTCCGCGTCAATCCTCCGCTCCTGCCAGCGCAGATTGGCGAAGGCGAGGATGGTGCCGGCCGCGATGACAAAAAGCCCCGCGGCCAGGGCGAGCAGGGATTTCCCCAGGACGGCGCGTTTGCTGCGCCGCCGGGCGGCGGCTCTCAACGTCTGCGGCAACCACGAGACCGGCTCGGTCAAGGCAGGACTCGCGCCCTCGCTGCGATCCTTCTCCCCCAGCCCGCGATCACGCACGAAGCCTTCCGGCGTCTCCGAAAACACGGGCGTCCATTCCTTCAGGACCAGGGGCTCCGCCAGGCCGAGATCCCCGCGCAGCTGCAGCACGAAGCAGCGCAGCCAGGAGGTGATGTCCCGCGGATCGTCACCCCAGGGTGCGGTTTCCCAGCAAACGAGTTGACCCTTCCAAGTCACCGCGGCCACGAGATCGTCACCCTCACGCCAGAGGTGCAGGGTGTTGTCGCCCAACACCGCCAGCACCGGACTGGCCTCGAAGGCCGCGCCATTCACCGCGGCAAGTTCAGCGGGCCATTCGCCCGGATAAATCACCGCCAGGACCAAAGTTCTTTTTTCGTCCGCGGAGAGGATGCGGATCCTGGCGTCCGTGTTCAGCCGTTCGCCCGGGGCCAGACCCCGCATCTCCACTTCCAAGAGGGCCATTTCGCGAACAACAGATTCCTCCACCGCCTCCACATAAAACGGATACGCCACCGTCAGCCGCGCGGGGATGGCGCACACGGCATCCGGCGGAACCTTAAGTGCATTCCAATCCCCGGAACGGGAAAGCGTCCACGAGGCGGACTTGCGGTCCTTACTCCAAAGCTGCCATTTTTCGCCCCAGGGACGAACCAGGTGGGAATGCGGGCCCGGCCTCATGGTCCCTCCATCCAATCCAGGTAGCGCGGCTGGCCCGGCACGGCCACGACGCTGATTCGATAGTTCAAGCCGCCGCAATAACCCTGACTTTCGATCCGTTTGAGCGGAGAGCCGGCCCCGAAGCCGGACTGGATGGCCTCACTCTGCACCGGAGTGAGCGGCACCACGGCCGCAAGTTTCTCCGCGGAGTCAATGACCACATCGTCGCCCGTTCCCGGCTTGCCATCGGGGCCGCTGCGGAACGCGGCAAAGGCCAGGGCCTGCTCGCGGGAGAGCAAACCAAAGACCTCGAGAAAATCCGCCGGGGCATCCTGATAGTCGAGACGACCGGAACTCTTCACCGAAAAGAACTCGCGCCAATCCGGTTTGACTTTTTCCACGGCGGCCATGCCGCGAACATCCGCCATCTCCGCCACGCTCAGGAACGGCCGGTTTTCCGGACGGGAAACATCCTGCCCGGCCAGGTCCGCCGCCTCCGCGCCATTGAGGCCACGCGTTTCGTCTTCATCCACCCAATCCTTCAGCGAGTCCGCCGCCGCGGCCGCCTCACGCTCGCTCACGCCCCAAAACTGAAAGAGCCGTTGCAGCGGGGCCTTGCCCCCTCCGGCCAGCAGCGCATTGATGTTGAGCCGCGCGTCTTCGCTGAGAATCCGCACCTCCAGGCGGGTGGTGTCGGGAAATGTCTGATTGAGCAACGGATCGTCCCGCTGGATTTTCGGATGCATGGCGTAGGCCAGGCCGGTCATGGCCAGTTGGCGGGAGATAAAGCGCTTGGAGGCCAGGCTTTCGAGATCGAGATCGAAATCGACCAACCGCATCACCACCACCACGACCGTGATCATGACAAAAAGGGCCCACAGCACCAGCGCCAGCGCGGCTCCGCGTTGCGTGCGCCGATGGGATAAAAATTCCGCTTTCATGGGGTCTTTTGCGCCTGATCGCCCTCCGGAGCACCCAACCGCGGCAGCCGGAAAAGAAGGGTCTGCGCCGGCGTTCCCGCGGTCGCGAAAGTCAACTCGATCAATTCCGGACGCTCGGCCTGATTATCCCACGTCTCCAAAAAGCGCTTGGAGTTCCGATCGAAAAACCGCCAGCGCAATGATTCCACATCGTCCAGCAGCGGCAGCCAGGACGCGGTTTCCAGATACCGCTCCCGCTCGGCGTCATTCAGCCGGCCGGGAAATCGCGCAACCCGGAAACGACTGGCCCCGCGTCCGTCGGGTTCGGTGGCGAGAACCACCCCCGCTCCCTGTGCGGTCATTGCTCCCGCGGCAAAGGCGCCGGCCGCGCGGGCCATGATCAGTTGCACTCCGTTCCCGGCCTGCTTCTCCGTCGCCCGCAAGGAAAGACCGGCTTGGGCGGGAAGATTCTGAAATCCGCGGCGCAAAAAATCCGCAAAGGCCCCCAGTTTTCGTGCGTCCATTTGTTCGCGCCCCAGTTCGCTCGCGGCCAGCACCGACGTCGAAACGGCAAAATAGACCCCGCCGGCCAGCAGGACAAAAATGGCCGCGGCCAGAATGACCTCAAACAGGGAGAAGCCGCGGTTGGTTGCGCGGGGACGTTTCATGGCTTGAAGCGGAGGATCCAGGCCTCCTCGCGGTTCGGTTCGCCGCCGGTCATCCATTCCGCCGTCACGCTCACCCTCCAGAATCCGCCGAGTTGGTCGCGCCCGCGGGTGATGACCGGTTCCCGCCGGATCGTTTCCCTCACGGTCAGGGCCGGGGACTTCAGCTCGGTCACGCGATCCATTTCCCGGAGTTCCACATCTTCCAGCGCGGCCAGCCGGTTTTCCAGTTCGCCGCGCACGCGCTGGCCGGTGCGGGCGTCCCGGGCCGCATTGAGCGTGTCATTGAGCGCGGTCATCATGCCCAGCACGGAAATGGCAAAGATCCCCATGGCCAGCAGCACTTCCAGAAGCGTGAAGGCCCGCGGTGTTCGCAGCGGCTTCAAAACGAAGCCTCCGTTTCGCGGGCATGCCCGGTCAAAAAATCAAACTGATACTCGATGAACTTGCCGCCCTCGGCCACGCGCAAACTCACCGGGTCCACATAGCCACGGGCATCAATGCCGATCCCGGCGCACTCCCCGCCGCCAAAGCGCCGCAGGGACCAGACCGCCGGACCACTCACGGTGAGCGCGTGCAGGCCCGGAACTTCTGGGACGGGATCGTTGGCGCGACGGAGCACGACGAGCTGCCGCACACCGGATTTTTCCGCCTCCAGCTTCGTGCTCTGGACCAGTTTCACCATTTCATCGGCCTGCGAGCGCAGACGGTGTTCAGACATCCAGCCCTCCATGGCCGGAACCGAGACCACGGCCAGGATCGCGCACAGCCCGACCGCCAGCATCACTTCCAAAAGCGTGAAGCCGGTCCGCCTACTCTTTCCTGAGCACGATGTCATCTTCACTCTCCTTGCGATCTGCGCCCCAGGAGTACAAATCAAAACTCCGCGGATTGATCTTTCCCGGATTGCGATACTGATACGGACTGCCCCACGGATCGAGCGGCACGGATTCGAGCAAGCGCTTCCATTTTCTCGGCTGCGGTTCGGTCGCGGGCTTCTTGACCAGGGCTTCGAGGCCCTGCTCACTCGTGGGGAAAACGTAGTTGACCATCTCGTAGGTTTTGAGCTGGGTCGTGATGGCCTGGAAATCCGTGTCCACCCTCTGCTCCTTGGCCACGTCGATGTTGTTCACCAGCAGGTAAATGGCCGAACCCACCAGCACGGATATGATGCCGAGCACGAGCATAATCTCGAACAACGTGTAGGCGTCGCGGGATGTGTCGCGGAGGCTGCGGCGGAAACGGGAAGGATTCATGGTTTTCAATGGGAACTTGAGCGTATCACACACTTTCCTCCCGTGCGACTCTTCAGTGCCGGGGGCGCGGCAAATGGTTCATCGGCAATTTGGCGAACTTCCGCTCTAAGGAGTCACCGGCGGAACAACAACCACCGTGGGACCCCCGGCGGCTTTCCGGCCAGCCGGCCCAAGCGGATCAGAGGTCGCGGGGGTCTCAGCCGTCACCGTGGCGTCCAGCGTCAAAGGCGAGCCCTCTTTTTCAAAGTTGAGTTCGAGCAAGGCATCCTTGATATAGGCACCTTTTTCCGCCTTCAGAACGATGGCGTTCTCCCCGACCTGGAGGGAAGACACCGGAATCACCACCGCCCCGCTCCTCCAGCCGGCATAGCGCAAATTCCCTCCGTCCGCCTTGTAGTATCCCGCCGCCGATAACTCCGGAATCTCAAACAGCAGCGGGCCAATCTTCCGGCCGTTCACCCAGATGGACGAGGAGGCGTCCAGCGGAATCCCCAGCACTTTGGCCCGGAAAACCGCCACCCCCGGCACCGCCTCGATCGGCACGGTGAATTGCAAGGCCTCCTCCAGAGATTCGATTCTTTCCTGCAAGAATGCCTTCCAGATTCCCGCCGACCAGATGTCCGGCACCGGACCGGCCGGCTGGGTGGACACATCCTGCTCGGTCAACGGACACCCCGCATTGGCGAGAAATTTCACCGTGCGCGCCGAGGGACTCATGAAAACCCCCGCCGGCCACGTCCAGGCCAGGGCCACGCGTTTGACCGGCTGAAACTCCCCATCCGTCTCCAGAAAAAGCGAACCGGATTGCTGCAGAAGTTCGTACGGCACCTCAAAAGTCCGCTCGTTCCAGCCCTTCAAATTCTCCGAGAGGTTGTCCGCCAGAGTGGTCGAAATTTTGTCCTCCGCAATCCAGCGCGCGTGGATGATCCGGCCCTCGGCATCCTCAAAAACCACCGTCACGAGCAGAGCCCCCTCATCATTCAACGGCAGCAGCGGCACCTCGATCGTGAGCAGCCCGTCGGAAGTTTCCTGGGGCCAATCGCGCAATCCGGAGGGAAGAATGGCCGGACGCTCCCCGGCAGGGAAATCAAAAGTCGCCACTTCCTGGGCCCGGACCCCTCCCGGACCCATCAACCCCAGCGTTACCAGGACCCCGAGCAAGCACAGGGTCCGCGGCGAGTGCGTACGCCTGGGGAACCTGCAGAGGCAAGGGTTGCAATTAATGAACTTTTTTTTGTTGACGGTTTTCACGGAATGGGAGCGGGGAAGATTACGGCTTACTCAGTCGGGCAAACAAGAAGTAATTCACGCCCGCTGTAAAGGTATCTGCCAGAAGTGCGGACGACAAAAACAAAGCAGACGACAAATCAAACAAAAATGTCACAAAGCCCGCCCTTGCGGTGGCAGGCACGGAGGAGTAAGGAGCTGTAAAAAAATAAAGGTGGCACGATGGCGCAGGAGTTTTGGCCTCTGGCCAGGCGCGACGAAGGAGCAGAGCCCAAGCACTCTGTGACTGAGACTCGACGAAGGAGAGAGCCAGGGTGCACGGGGGATAACCAACTCAGCCAGAGGCCCAAAGAACAAGCGAGGTTGCTCCCTTTATTTATTTCCAGCGACTAAGGGCCGGGCTCAAGCCCTACCCTCGGACAACTCGCCTACTACTCCCTCATCACAAAAGGGGGACAGATTTAGGAACACCTTTCGGAGGGGAAATCGGCGAGCTTTTGTTAAGGGCATACGCGGTTTCCTGTGGCGAAATGTCGTATCCGCTTCGTGAATTGATTCGTTTCTTCTGCCCTGTCCTGCGGGAGCCAACGTGCTATAAGCCTGCTTCATGGACACATTTCAATCCACCGTTGAAAAAGTCGGCATGGCAGTTGATGCCATAGGAGTGCTGGTTATCGTCGTCGGCATTCTGGTCGCTTCCGTGCGAACCCTCTTTTTTGCCGCCCCTCCCCATCTCGACCGTTACACCTCATACCGCCAGAATTTGGGCCGCGCCATTCTCCTTGGGCTGGAATTGCTCGTTGCGGGGGACATCATCAGAACCGTCGCGGTCGCGCCCACCCTCCAAAACCTGAGCGTTCTCGCCCTGATCGTGGTGATCCGCACGTTTCTGAGTTTTTCCCTTGAGCTTGAAGTCACCGGGCGTTGGCCTTGGCAGCAGCGCAGCGGGATAAAGGCCAGGGAGTAGGCTGAGGCCACCGACATTTCTCCGCACCCTCCAAGCACCCCCATCAGTGATGGATTCCCGCGAGCGGCGCGAACGAGGCTCATGGCGGTATGAAAACCAAAACATCGCCAGCATCAGCCGCCCCGGTCACTCCCGTAGCCGGGCTCGAGCGGATTAACCTCGCGGGAATCGCAACCACGGCACCAGCGGCTAAAGCCGCCAAGACGTATCCCGAGCTGCCCGATCCAGACGGACCGGTAGCCGCGCTTGTCGAGGGCATTCTCGAAACGAGTAACCAAGTAGAAGCTCTCTCAGGGAATTTGGAAATCCTGAAAGGCGAGCGGATCGCCATCGCCAAGCCGTTCTACTTCGCCCATCACGCCGGGCAGATGGCCGGGGCCTCATCCGTGGAAGCCAAGGCCGGGGACAAGCTCGTGCGGGTCGGGTTCTCGAATTCCCACCGGGGCACGGCCGACGATGCCGCCATCCTGCGCGTGACCGGCGAGAGCCGAAACCGATGGGATCGGTTGACGAAGGACGAAGGGGTCAGACCGAAGGGGTCAACGAAGGGGTCAACGAAGGGGTCAACGAAGGGGTCAACGAAGGGGTCAGGCCTTGCCTATTGACATTCATGGCATTTTCCGCGGACCTGCTCCTATGCCAAGAAAACCGCGAGTGGAATATGCTGGGGCTGTTTACCACGTGATGGATCGCGGGGATCGCTTGGAAACAGTTTTTTGCGATGACGGGGATCGCGAACTGTTTTTGAAGACGCTGGGCAGGCCTGCGAGCGGACCGCCTGGCGGGTGCGTTCCTACGTTTTGATGGGCTACCATTACCACATGCTCCTTGAAACCCCGGAGCCGAACCTTTCGACCGGGATGCAGTGGCTGCA
>CAMASH010000048.1 GCA_945860745.1 Chthoniobacter flavus
ACCCATTCAGGGTTGGTGTATGGTTTGCTATCTACCCAAGGTAGCTTTGCAACCTTGGGCTGCGGGATGCAGCCACGTTGTGGCACAGAAGCTTACATGTTCCCAAAAAACGCCGATCTGGAGATCCCTCAGAAATTTGTCCCGCACCCGAGGTCCCGCCGGCCAGGCAAACTTTGCAATTTGCGGAAAACGCTCTTTGGTGGAAAAGACGAGGGGCAGAAAGACGCTGGACAACGATTGGGACACGGAGAGACGGGAGACAACCCCGATGTGCTCGTCAACGATTGCTGCTTTTGAATTCCATGCGGCTGAGACGTTTCAGTTGAACGAGGGCAAAGCCCACCAGAAGCGATCCAAGAATCCAGGCCATGGCCGTGGCCGGGCCAAAATGAAGAAACATGAACGCCTCGTAAAAAATCCGCAAAGCCGCCACCTCAGTCAGTCCATTCGGTCCGCCGGCGGTCATAATAAGGATGTTCTGCGACGCCTGAAACGCTGCCATCACCGCGCCGACGAAATTGATTACGATCAGCGGCATAAGAGCGGGTATCACAATGTGAATCGTCTTGTTGAAAAATCCCGCCCCGTCAATTTCCGAGGCTTCAAACTGCTCCTCCGGGATCGTTTTGAGCGCGGCTAGGTAGATCAGGCAGCCCGGTCCGGCACCCGCCCAGACGCCGGGCAGCACGCAGGACAGCATGGCCAGCGCAGGATCCTCCGGCCAGGCGCGGTGCAGCGCGATGCCGAAGAGACCAAGAACTTCGTTTACCATGCCGTTCGCACCGAAAAATTGTTTCCAGAGCACGAACACGGCGGTGCCGGTGAGCAGGGCGGGGAGATAATACACCACCCGGAAAAGTACGGTATGCCGCGGCACAAGATGGAGCAGATAAGCGAGAACGATCGGCGTGAGAAATCCTGCGGTAAGCATCCAGAAGGCGAAGTGGAAGGTGGCCAGCATCGAGCCCCAGAAACGCGCATCGAAAAGCACATTGGCAAAGTTATCAAGGCCGACAAAAGTGGATTTCAGCAGCAGTTGATAGTCGAGGAGCGACATCCAGGCTCCCCTCGCCAGGGGCAGATAGTGCCACAGCGCAGTCAGCGCCAGGGGGATCACGAGCAGGGACCAGGCCGCCAGAACCTGACCTTGCCGCGCCCGGGTCGTCGCCTGGCCAACCAGGGAAAAGGATCGAAAGATGGACCGGGCGACAAAAACGAATGCCGCCAATATCAAGGCCACTGTGACAAAGGCTGCGATTCGCCGTTGCCGCATTTTTTCGGGGGAAACAAGGCCAAGCATGCGTTCGTTGGTCACCGCCACGCCCCGCTGGAGAATCTGACGGATCCCCGTCCGCAGTCCCTTGGCATCGCCCCGCCGCCAGGCCTCCGCCACCAGCGGACTGAGCAGGATCTGATCCAGCGGATACGTCATCTCCAGATACACCAGATCGCAATTCCGTCCGTAGGGTTCCGGTTTTCCATTTGCCAGCGCCGTGAGCACTTCCTTTTCCAGACCCGGTTCCGAGAGTTCGAGCAAGCCGGTGTACCCAAAGCGCCTCAGGTCAGCCGGATTGATTTGGTTGACCAGGCCCAGTTCCACCAAAGTCGCCGTCCGGATGCGCTGCGCTTCTTCGCTTCCAAAAAAATTGATGAACTTCCATGCGGCTGCGCGAACCAGGGGGTCTTTCACTCCGGAAAAAATTCCCATCATCTGGGCATTGATCTCGGAGCCGCTGAGCCCGGTCGGCCCGGTGGGGACCGTTCCGAATCCCCAGATGTTGGAGTCCAGTGACGTGGTGTTTCCCATATAGTTGAACACCATGCCCACGCGGCGGCTCTCACTGGACTGGAAGACCGTGTCAATATTGTCACGCGAGGCAACCCGCTCGCCTTCGACCAGGCGATAGTAATAAGCGAATGCCTCCACCGCCTCATCGCTGTCAAACGCGGCGCGCCAGTCATTCCGTGCCACCTCCTTCACCGCATCCCCGCCGGCCGACCAGAGAAAGTTCATCAGATTCCACGAGGCTTGCTGCCCGCCGTGAAGAACCAACCCCCGGTTGCGCTTGTCGAGGGCGTTGATTTTTCCCGCAAACACGGCCATCTCCTCCCAGTCCCTCGGAGCGCGCATGGGCAGACCCGCCTGGCGAAACAGGGGCCGGTTGAAATACAGTCCCATGACAAGATACTGAATCGGCAGGGCATAATAGTGATCGGCACCGTCAGCACCCGGACGATTGAGCACCTGTTCGATTTGAGGAAGAATATGCTCTTCCTTCCACCGAGGATTCCGTATGATTTCCCCGGCCATAAATTCGTCGAGCGGATACAAAAATCCCTGTCGCACATAACTGTCAATCTTGCGGAAATTGACATAGAGTACGTCCGGCGCAATGCCTCCGGCAATCATCATGAGCGGCCCGATTTCGGAACCTAATCCCTCAATTTTGAGGCCTGTGACAGATTGAATAATGATTCCGGGGTGCCGCCTGCGAAATTCCTGCACGACCCGCGTGGTGGCAATGTCAGCCGCCGAAGCGGAGGACGACGGCGGCAAGCCGGAAACCCGCACGGTGATCACCGGTGTTTCCGCAGTGATTCCATCGGAAAAGACACACAAGACCGCCAGGACCATCGCCAGGAATTGAAAACGGCGGAACGATTTCATTTGTCGCTGGGAACCACAATGCCGCGCAGGATCACATTTTGCGCACAGAGATAGACAAGGAGGGTCGGCAATGCGGTGAGCAGAAGCGAGGCCGAGACAATGGCCGGACCCGCGTTTTGCTGCATCTGATAGATCCACACCATCAAGGTCCACATCTGCTGATCCGGCGCGAGAATCAGGGCGAAAAAGAAGGCGCTGTACGCCGAGATGAAAGCGTTAAGAGCGATCACCGCCAGGATCGGCTTCGACAGGCTCATGGTGAAGCCCCAGAAAATTTGCCACTCGCTGGCCCCGTCAATATCCGCAGCCTCATATAACTCCTTGGGCAGGCTGTCGAAAAATCCCTTGAGCAAAAAAATCGAGAACCCGTTCACCAATCCCGGCAGGACCAGAGCGCCGAAGGTGTTGAGAAGTCCAAAGTCTTTCAGCTGAAGAAAATTCGGGATCATTGCGACCTCGGCGGGAAAGGCGATCGTTGCGAGAAAAAAGAGCAAAACCTGATAGCTTTGCCGTAGGCGAAACCGCGACAGGGCATAAGCGGCCATGGGATTGATGGTGAGCGCACCGATCACGGTAAGAAGGACGAGAATCACCGTGTTGCGCACGCCATTGCCCTGGATCAGGACTTCGTCAATCACGTAGGTGTAATTCTGAACCACAAACTGCCAGCGCCAGAATCCCCTCTCCTCGCGGAAGGCCAGCCAGTCCTTGGTGCGTTGCGGGATTTTCGCATCCGGTTCGCCCCGCATTGACGCCCAAGCCGCAAAGGCGATATCAATACTCTCCACCCGCAAGTGTTCGGGCCGGGCCTTCGTCCGCAGAAATGCCACCCGGCCCAAACCGCTAGCCTGCCAAGCGGCCTGGCCCTCTGCGGTCAACTCAACAAAGACGGGGTTGAGGATCTGCCCGGCAAAGCGAAACCACGGCTTGGCCCCCACGGCAGGCACCGTTGCCGGAAAAGGCACCTCGGCGAGGGAGGAATAGCGGGTGCCCTCAGCCTCATTGTAAGCGGCTATGTCCTCACCAAAGGCCCGGGGAAGATACACCGACCGGTAAAATCCACCGAGATCCCACAGCAGTCGGCGGTTTTCGGGAACCGTCTGGAGATATCCGGAAAACCGCTGCTGGAACGGCGTTTCCACATCGGGCAAGGCGATCCGGTTTTGCAACGGCGGCAGAATCTCCGTCGGTTCCGTCACCTCGATCAGCAATTCCGCATTGAGGCGCATCAGGTCATTGCCGTATTGCGCGAGCAGCCAATGGCGGAATTCCCGGTTTTCCAGCGCCGCCTCGCGCTTGGTTCCCCGGGTGAAAGCCAGCCCGGCATCCCAGTCGCTGAGGCGGCCGTGCTCCGCCAGAAACGTGTTCCACATTTCCACCGCCTTCGGGGAATCCTCCTTCGGGGGATACGGCGTGTCGTAAAAGTCCAGCGCGGGATCATTCCACGCCATGCGGAAATTCTCGATGGATCCGCCATAGCGGGCATCCAGAAACCGTGCCCACAGAGCGCGATCACTAATTAAAAATTTCGGATAGAGCGAAATATTCTCGAGATCATAGGTTCCCGATACTGAGGACGTCAGCGTGACGAGCAAAGGCAGCACCATCGTCAGGGCTCCGATCAACAGAACCAGATACATCGCCATCAACAACCCGCGAACGGTCGGCGAACGCTTCGTGATCGGGGAAAAGAAACTCATGAAATCCCAACCTAAGAAACACCTTGCGGAACCCTGCTGATGGCAGTCTGCAAATTGCGGGAAAAGATTTCTTCGGGAATCCCGCGAAACGGCTCGATGGTTTGGGCGAAGGTCACACAATCCAGCGCCGGGCTGAAATCCGACCCCCAGTAGAGGCGCGAGCCTCCGTAGGATTGCAGCAGATCCCCCACCAGTGCGCGAAGTCCGTCATGCGGAAAGTCGTTGCACGCATAGCCGCCGGAAAGCTTCACGCCCACGTGGGGAATCGTTGCCAGGCCCAGGACGGGTTTGAGCATTTTGGGGGCGGAGCGCATCGTCCCAGGCAGGCCAAGATGGCTGAGCAGGATGCGCGTATTTCCAAGCCGCTCAAAAAAGCAGCGCAACTTTTCCCCCTGCTCCGAGGGGCAATTCATACTGATGATGGCCCGTCGGTCGTTTAGGGTCTTTACGATGTCGGCCGGCCAGCCAGCAATCATCTCCGCCTCGTAGAGATTGGAAACATAGATCGAAATGCCAACAAAGCCCAGCCGCCACCACGAAAGCAAAGTCTCGCGGCGCGGTGCCCGGCTTGCTGGACAAAAGGCGAGTGGGGCCATCCAGGAATGCGATGGGGCCAGGGTCGCCAAATACCGATTGTTCCGACGACTCCAGGGTTCCCCCTCGAAGCCCACCACCAAGGCGCGGCCAATGCCATGCACCTGGCGGATCGCTTCATAGACAGCCACCTCCCCGCCCTTCGGAAACAAGGAACCGTAACGACCGGGATAGCCGTTCCGAAAAAGGTGAATATGGGAGTCGGCCAGTTTCATTTGTCGTGCAAGCAATTGTCCAGGATCTCAAAAAAGCGGCTGACGTCGTTCGCGGTGTTGTATCCGTGCAGAGCGACCCGGAGACGACCGGCCTGGTGCATGATATGGACGTTTTCCTTCCGCAGAGCCTCGTGGACACGCGCACTCTCCTCGTGCTTGAATGCCACAATGCCCGAGGATGAACGGCGAGCGAGCGGGGCAATATCCCGCTCACGCAAACCGGTAAAGACGCTCTCGACCAGCGGGTCGGCATGCGCGGAAATTGCCGAAACGCCGATATTTAGCAGATAGTTCATCGCCGCATTAAGTGCATAAATCGGCGCAAAACTCGGCATGCCGACCGAATAACTCGCGGCCCCGATTTTTGTCTGTCTGCGCTCAAAGCGATCCGCATCAAACGCATTTGGAATGTGATACCAGCCGCCAGCCGCAGTGGTCAGCCGTTCTGCAGAGCGCTTCGGAACGCCCACAACGCAGCCGCCGTGAATACCCAGCAACCATTTATGGGTGCTGGAAATCATGATATCCGCCCCCTCGCAATCCAGCACGCAGCGTCCCAACGCCTGCGTAAGATCCACTGACACCACCGCGCCGGGGGATCGCTCCCGGAGGAGCCGGATGAAGGGCTCCCAAGGCAGCCTCCAGCCATTGTAAAAACTGACCAAAGAAACCTGCACCAGCCGGGTTCGCTCATTGAGCAGAAGGGCGAGCTCACCAAGTTCCAGCGCACCATCGCGCGACTTCCAAAGCCGCACCGTCGGATGGGGGGTTCCCGCCATCCACGGCGTAAAGCCGGAGGGAAAATCGATATCGCTGACCACCACCTCGTCCTCAGCGGAAAGCCGCAGGCTGGTTGCGAGAAGGTTGTACGCCTCCGCACTGCATGAGCAAAATCCGATTTCCTCACTCTGCAGTCCGAGGAGTTGCGCGGCGCGGACCTTCGCTTCAGCCTCGACGGCGAAGTGAGCCTCACGGCCATCCATGCCGAGTTGTTTGTCCCTCCAATAGGCTTCCAGAGCCAAACCGACAGCGACGGGAGGAATGTTTTCCGCCGCCGTGTTGAGGTAGCATTTTCCGCTGAGGGCCGGAAAATCCCGGCGGATGGCTTCGGGTGTGATCATGATTTTTTCGCTACGTTGAGAAGCTGTTCGATCCAGCACTGGACTTGCAGCGCATCGGCCGCTCCGCAGCCTCCGGCAACGGAACCGCCCCGGCAGGCGGAGAGAAAGTTTTTCAGAATTCCGGCCAGCATTCCTCCTTCCGGACGAATTTCGAGATTCACCGGCCAGGCCGTTTGCGCTTCCGTCCATGTCCAGGGCGCGGGATTTGTGGTGACCTTGCTGTGCAGACCGTCACCGAAGACTTCCAGGCTGTCCCACCCTTCCGCAGGAGAACCTTCCGGCAGCATCATGTGGCATTGAAAGGTCGCCGTGCGCCCGTCGGCCCAGCGCAGCGCGGCCCACGACATGTCCACCCGTCCAGCCGCGTTGCGGGACTCCATCGCATGAAAGGCGACCGGCTCCTCGCCGTTCACAATCTGCGCGGCCACGTAAAGATCATGAACCATCGTCAGTTGCATCGGATGATCCTGCGGAAATCGTTCTCCGATTCGCTCCGGCCGGTGCCGGACAAAATGAAGCGCGCGAAATCCGGTTTCCCGCAGGCGCTCCCTTAGGGGAACAATCAGGGAATGAAACAGACACAAATGATTCACCATGACCACGACGGGCCGGGTCGTCAGCGATTGTTGAAATTCCCGGATTTCGTCCGCGCCATGCGCCAAAGGTTTTTCCACCAACACATGTAATCCGGCGGAAGCCGCCTGCAGGGCCAAAGGCAGATGCGATTCCGCTCGCGTGGCGATGACCACGGCCTCGGCGGCTCGCGAGGCGATCAACGCTTCCATATTGGAAAAAACCAAGGGACCGCCGACCTTCGGGAAAACCGCCTGCGCGCGCCCGATGTCGGAATCCACCAACGCGACCAGCCGCGCTTCTGGCAGCCGAGACAACGTTTCGGCGTGAAGCACCCCGAAATCACCCACTCCAACCACGGCGATGCGAACAGAATCATTCATGGTTTCAACAGGGCCCTCGCCACCTTTCCATAGGCTTTCACTCCGCGCTCGAGTTCCTCGACGGCGATGGATTCGTTTGCCGTATGAGCCTGCGCGATGTCGCCAGGCCCGAAGATCAGGCAGGGGATTCCCGCCGCCGCAATTTTACTCGCATCGCAGGAAAAATTGACGACGTGGGATTCAGGTCTTCCTGCTGCCACGCAAGCCGAGCGAACCAGCGGATGGGCATCTTTCAGGCAAAATGGGGCATCGGCGAGCGGCTGCGGATCGAACTCCCAACGGATACCAGGCAGTCCATTTTCTACCCGCCGCTGAATGGCGGCGTATGTTTCCTGCCAGGACTGGCCGGGAACCAAACGGACATCTACTTTCACTTCGCAGAATTCCGGAACGATGTTGACGCCGCTCCCGCCCCGGATCAACCCGATCGAACCCGTGCTGCATCCGAGATCAGGGTGCCCGATTGCACGGAGTGACTCCGCAAAAAACCGTTCCATCACCGCAATGGCCCCGGCCATCGCGCTAATCGCGCTGAGTCCCTGTTCGGGCGTGCTGCTATGGGCGGATTTCCCGTGAGCCCGTACAAAAAAACGGAGACAGCCCTTGCATCCCCTCACGACTTCCAGCCGCGTCGGTTCCCCCACAATCGCAAAATCAAACGCCTTCTCCGTTTCCAGAAAATGCCGGATGCCGGCAAATCCGAGTTCTTCGTCCACCACACAGGCCAGGGTCACGTTTCCCCGCCAGTCCGCAGGTTTTTTCTGCAAGTCGAGCAACGTATGCAGCATGCAGGCCAACGGCCCTTTCATGTCCGCACTCCCCCGACCCCACACCCGCCCGTCACGAAGTTCGGCCCCAAAGGGCGGGATCGTCATGTCCTTGATTGCCACCGTATCAGTGTGGCCGTTGAGCAGAAGATGCGGACCCGCTCCATTGCGAAGCCGCATGATCACGTTCCGCCGTCCCGACCGCACCTCTTGAGTCGAAACTTCCACGCCATGTTCGTGCGCCCAAGCCAGCAGCCAGTCCACCATCTCAGCTTCACCCCGGCTTGTCGGGTCGTAACCCGGATTTACACTGGCCAGCCGGACGAGACATTGCGTTGTTTCAAGGACGCTCATGGGCTTGATCAGTCAATTCGCACGATGCAATCAATCTCGACATCAATATTCAGTAACTGACAGCCAATGGTCGTGCGCGCCGGTTTGTCCTTCCCGAAAAATGCGCCGTAGGCCCCGTTCATTTCGGCAAACGTGCTTTCCGTAAGCTGTTGCAGAAAGACACGACAACTCACCACATCTTCGACTTTTGCCCCCGCCGTGACGATGACACGTTTCAGGCATTCCAGAGTCAGGGTGGTCTGCTCGGCAACACTTCCCCGGGCAAACTTTCCCGCCGCCGGATCAAAAGGCCCCTGCCCCGAGATAAATAAAAATTTCCCCTCGGAGATAACTCCCGCAGAATACGGCGAGGTGGTTTTTGGCAGGTCTTTAACGTTGGTGATGTATTGGTTCATATGGGTATGGGTAAGTCATTTTCCCGCGCTCCAGCCGCAATCCACCATGAAGGTGGTTCCTGTCACCATGTGGGATTCCCCGGCGGCCAGGTAATGGGCGGCGGCGGCGATTTCGTCGGGACGAATCATGCGTCCGAAGAGTTGGCTGGCACTCATGTCGCGATAGGCCTGTTCCGGATCGGGATATTCCTTCAGCCGGGCCTGCACAAACGGGGTTTCCACCCGGCCGGGACAAATGCAATTGGCCCGAATCCCGTCGCCGCCGTGATCAAGGGCAAGGCTTTTGGTCAGTCCCACCACGGCAAACTTCGTCGTGCAATAAGCCAGACGATCCCGGATGCCCACGACTCCACCCACTGAGGCCATATTGATAATGTTGCCGGACTTTTGCGCGATCATTCCAGGAAGAAAAGCCTTCGTCATGTTGAAAACCCCGCGAACATTCACGGCGTACATGCGGTCCATTTCCTCCCCCGATGTCTGAAGAATCGTGCCCACCGCGCCGATGCCCGCGTTGTTGACCAGCAGGTCTATCGGGCCAATCTGCCGGGCGGCATCCGCGCAGGCATTTTCCGAAGTTACATCTAACGGTAACGCAATCGCCTCGCCGCCGATCTTTACGCACATGGCCCCCGCGCCTTCCTGGTCACGATCCGCGATAAAAACCTTCGCTCCGACGGCAGCGAACCGTTCAGCTATGGCCGCGCCGATCCCTGACGCGGCGCCGGTGATAAGAGCCTTTTTTCCTTGGAGGGAAAACGGGGCGGGAAACGAGGTGTGTGTTTGGTCTTTCATAATGAGTGTGCAAACGGTCCGTCCAACTGGATAAGATCCCGGCTAAACCGCGAGAGGAGTTCCGCGCCGTCATCCGTTACGAGCACGTTATCGATGAGGCGCGCCCCCAGCTTTTCTCCCCCGAGAAAAACGGGAGGTTCGATTGTCAGTACCATTCCCGATTTCAGCGTGTATGGGCTTCCATCCATCAGATGAAGCGGCTCTCCCCAGGAAGGAGGAAATCCCGGAGCGAGTCCGTAACCGGTCGTATGCACCCGGCCATGCTCAAGTCCTGCGCGCTCGATAATCTGACGGGCGGCTTGGTGCGGCACCTCGGCAGAAACACCCGCGCGAATCGCTTGCCGACAGGCGTCCGATGCTTCCCGGACAACGTCGTAGAGCTCCAGCATTCGTGGGGTCGGATCGCCCAAGCAAAACTGGCGGCCCAGCGTGGCCGTGTAGCGCTGGCAGGCTGCTCCAAATTCCACGCTGCCAAAATCACCGCGGCGCAACCTTCGCGTCGTGGGAGCCCCATGGCTGAAACAGGATCGCTCGCCGGAAACCAGATTGATCGGGCTTGCCGCGATGCCACTGCCGGACGCCAACAAAGTCTGGTAAATTTCCCCGGCCAGTTCCAGTTCCGTGCGTCCCTCCGCCAGACCTTCCGCGAAAACCTTCATCGCACCATCGGCCATCCGGGCCGCTTCGCGTATATAGGCGAGTTCACGAGGGGATTTCACCAACTTCAAATCGGGAATAAGATTTGTCGGCTCCGCCACGAGCGAACCGCCGAGGAGATCCCGGACACGCAGATAGTCGTGGGGATGAAGGTAGTAAGCAGGCACTTCGATTCCGACCCGCGCCCGCAAAAGACCGAGCGAACGGGCGGCACGCTCGAAGGCCGCCACCGGGTCTTCAATTTCCCCCCCGCCCCATGTCCACAACTGGTCGACCTCCGTCTCTTGCTCAAACTCAGCCCGTTCGCCTTCCCGTGTCAGCACAGAGACCGGACCCGGCTCCGCCGAAAGGAACAGGCACTGAAACTCCTGATAGCTTTTGGCATCCGAACCCGTCAGCCAGTGGATGGAAACCGGGTGAAAGGCAACCAGCCAATCAAGACCGATCCGGGTCATTTCAGCGCGGACAAGAGCGCGGCGGGCGGCAAATTCCTCCGGGAAAAAGTCACTCTTGGCCATGGGGCATATCCTCCCACTGCTGCAATATTTGCCGGCAACTTATGATTTTTTCAGCCAGATCGAGTCCGATGTAAGCATATTGGTTGGTGGCCTCAAAACCGATGCGGGAATCCCGGGAAACCAAATCAAACAGCCGGCGGGCCAAGGCGATTTCGTCCCGCAAAATCGCGGCGGCCCCGGCTGGGTCGGTCTGGCGAAGCTGGATGAAGCGGATTTGATTCACCGTGCTGCGGAAATGAAGGTGTGCGGCCTCAACGATGCGGCATTCGTCTTCCAAGGCCTCGGAGGGATGGGTGAGAAGCAGCTCCGCGAGCAGGGCAACGCCGTCTTCCCACCGTCGGGCCAATTTTTCAAACTGCCGCTCAAAGGTCTGGACCGAGTAAGGGCCGCGCCAACCGTCAAGATCGTCAAAAGGAAATGTGACCATCGTGGCGGCAAATCCGCTCGGTTCGGCAAAAAGGAGATTGGCCGGCCCGAGGGATTGCGGACCGTAGTAGCAGACGGCCATGTCGAAGGGGAACTCCGTGTAGGCAACGCTGAAGATGTCCCAGGCGCGGACGACGGTCTCCGCCGCCTCCAAACCGAAGCGGCGCTCCGCCACCCCCAGCATGGCCTCGTGCACAGTTGGGCGCGGCGTGCGCGCAAACTCGGTAACAAGCTCCAGATTGGGAGAGGGCGATCCGCCTGCCGTCCACCCCAGCATCATGCCGTCCACCCCGGCCTCGGAGATGTTGGCCAGATGCTCCGCCACGAGGCGAAGGGCCGGAATGTAAGGCAGGGAGGAAAGCTCAAACGTATTGGCCGCCTGCATCTTCGCGGCAGTTTTCCGCCCGCCGCGCCGCGCGAGTTCCCAGTGGGCGAGGCTTTTTTCACCCGGACCCACGATCGAGATCGAATACTCATTGACCTTGCCGGTGTAGTCACCCCTGGTGAAGGATTTCCCCCATTCGCTGACACAGAGCAGCCAGGCAGTGACGGGCAGGTTTTCCACGATCGCAGGCAGCCATTTTTCCGGCGTGCTCCACGCATAGAGAAGAAATTTCCCCTTCGACCCCGCTTGGCGCATGCCACGATCAATGAGCTGGCAGACCTCGGC
Organism: Chthoniobacter flavus; assembly: GCA_945860745.1. Lineage (GTDB taxonomy): Bacteria > Verrucomicrobiota > Verrucomicrobiia > Chthoniobacterales > Terrimicrobiaceae > CAMASH01. The sequence goes on from CAMASH010000048.1 coordinate 11,837, forward strand.
ATTGACGGCTTCCGGTCCGCGCGGCGCACAGCGTGGACAAGGAATCGGCGGAACGGCTTTAGTTTCTCCGAGCGTGCTGCGCAGCGCAAATTCATCCAGCGCATCCGAATCGTATTCGCGCGAATAACAATTGGTCAGATTTTCGCTGAAGGTAATGACCAGTGCGCCTCCGAGGCCGGAGACCCGCTCGAAGACATGGTGAACCGAGTTGACCAGAAAATCCTGCACCGGCTTCGCGCTGGTGCAGAGCGCAACCACATCAGGGGAATAGGGAACGCGTTCCGGGGTCTCCTCAACCCCGCGAAGTTCCGGAAATTTTTCAAAGAACGAGCGTGGCATGGCGCGCGGTTCGTTGAGATAGAGGAGGACTTCAATGCCAAAGCGGCGACAGCGTTCCACGAGGCGATTGAGATTGGCCAGACGCTCTTCCCAACCAGCAGAGAGTTCCGGGGCGAGTTCCCAAGGAGCCAACTTGTTAAGCACTCCTTGCAGCCAGATCGCGTTGATGCCACTGGCCGCCAACTCCGCCAGATAACCTTCGGGAATGTCATTCACGCCGTCACCAATGAGCGGATCGCCGAAGCGCAGAAAATACGGATAGACCATGCGGAGTTGCGAGGTCTGATTCGGCCTCACATTTCCGTCTTCCCGAAAGCGCTGAATGAATCCGAAGGGTGGTTCGGACGGTGCGGCGAGGGCACCGTCCAGTTCCTCGGCCATGATGCGGGCGATTTGCGCAGCGCCCTTTCTGGCAATTTCATCAGGATCGCCGTAGCGGACAGGCGGGCATTTCGGTTTGTAGCCACCGAGTTTGATGAACATGAAGTCATCCTCGCTCAGGGCAAACTGCATCTGCCCGGCATCCCAGCCCAGCAGGTCGCACAACTGTTCGTAGGGGAGGAGATGCCAGTTGCGGTGCAGGACGGTCATGTAATTGCGGCGCAGTTCGGAGGGTTCAATGAGGCGCAGAGCGGGGAGCCCCATGGAGGTGCCGACAGCGGTGATTTGTTCGGATGTGCCTCCCAGCACACGGGCCAGATCATCCACCGGGATCACATTCCAGTTGCGCCAGACCACGGCATGCAGGGCGTCGGGGAAATGCGGGAGCGTAACAGGGGTCGGCGCTCGTCCGGCCGGGAGCGTGCTAACGGTCATTTGCCCATGAGGTGATCAATCACCATTTGGTCGAGGGCCTGATAATTGCGCTTCGCCACGAATTCGCTGGCCCGGTTTTCGTCAAATGACCGGACTTTCTCCAGCAGACGCAGAAAGGTTTTCCGCGAGTTGGCTAGATGGGCCATCACATGCTCATCCGTCGTGGTGCGGAAGGGATAGACTTCGAAGGCGATGGCCTCGCCACGCTTCCCATAGCCGTTGCGTTCGAGGATGCGCACTTGATTGAAGGCCGAGCGCAGATTGGTGCTGCCAAAGGGCCGGTCCTGCTCGAATTTGAGTCCATTTTGATCGTTGAGGTGCACACACCAGAGCTTTTTGGCGGCGAGGGCGAAGTCTATTTCATCGGCCGGATCAAGACCAGCCAAGACACAATGCGAACTCTCGATCAACACGCCGACTCTTTTGGGGTCGCTGGTCATAGCCGAGAGGGCGAGGGCGTGACCCGGCGTCGGCACATAGGTTGTGTCCACCGGTTCATTGGGTTTGGGTTCGATCACCACTTTGATTTTGGGATCTGCCGCCAGTATGAGGTCAATGGCTTTGACCAGATACTCGATCGCGCGCTTGCCGTCCTTGGCTTCGCGCAGATAGGTGCCGTCACGGACCAGGCAGAGGTCAACTAATCCGCACCCCACGGTGCGGGCCACCTCCACGGCGCGCACGGCCCGATCCACCGCATAGCGGCGGGCTTTGGGATCGTTGCTCGTGAAGGCTCCGTCAATGGTTCGTTCGTCGAACCAGAGGCGGGGGGCAACCAAGTCCACCTTCACCCCGGCATCGTCAAAACGCCGTTTCAGCGCCTTCGCTTCCTTGACGAGCTGCTGGCCGGACTTGGTGTCGATCTCCGGAACGATGTCGTCGTCGTGCAGCATCATGGCCTCGAAGCCGATCTTGCGAAGTTGATCGAGCTTCCACTCCAGGGGCCTCGCTGTGCGCACGGCCGGGCCAGCCACGTCCGCTCCATTGCTGACGTTCCACGGACCGAAGGAGAATTTATAGGAATGTTTCATAAAAATCAGAGAGCGGTAATTTCTTCGTGCTTCACCCAGCGCGCCTCCCGCGCAGAGAGGAGGGCGGCTTCGACCAGTTCGACGGCGGCATACGCATCCGCAATGGTGCTTACAGTCGGCCTGGTGCCGGCGATGAGGCAGTTCACCATGTAATCGAATGCGGCACGCAATGGTCCGTACTCCATTCCGTGTATGGTGCAGCCATAGTAGAGATTAGGAATTTCCAGGCCTTTCTCGCCGATGTGGACGTAGCCTTGATGAGGAATCTTCACCTCATCAACGCCAAGGGCGGAAACGATCGACAAAAAATCGTCCTCGATACAGCCGTTCTGCGTCGGCAGATACCAACCGCCTTCCACACAGCTCGTCACACCGTTTTCATACTCAATCAAAATCGTCATGCCGTCGACCTGGCCGTCCGAGTACCGTGTTTCCATCGCCATCACCCGCGCGAACGGACTCTCCGCAAAGGCGTTGCTAAGGTCAATCTCATGGCAGAGCATCGCGTGGGCGGGATGAACGCGGCCATAAGTCTCCTTCTCCTGCCGCGTCCGGCGGTTACGAAAGCTCAAATGGTGTTTTCGCACCCCCCGCAGCCGCTCGAAGACGACGGCCAGACGCTGCTCAAATCGCAAACAATGTCCACTCATCGCGATCCCGGAACCGGCGCAATCCCGCATGGCCCGCGCATCTTCCAACGATGTGGCCAGAGGTTTTTCCACATAAACCGCCTTGCCCGCAGAGGTAAGGCGCTCGAACGCCTCCCGATGGTGGTTTTCCGGTGTGGCAATCGAAACAAGATCCACACCGGCATCCTTCACCAAAGCGCCAAGGCTCTCGTAACTGACTCCGCCATAGCGTGCGCAAAGCTCCGCTCCCCGCGACGGCTCCAAGGTGAAAACGCCTGCCACTTCGACCTGGGGCATGGATTGGAATGTGCGAAGATGCATTTCTCCGAAGGCTCCGCCGCCAACCACGGCGGCTTTGATAAGGGTGGGTTGTTTATAGCTCATAAAATAATTTCTCATTGGCCAGGCATCATCGCATTGAAAGCTCCGCCCACCCATAGTCCCGAGCCGGGTTCGCGTCGTCCCAAGCCTGTCTGGGCTGAAGCGGCCTTCTGGCGGACCAGGAGAGTTCGTAACGTTCGTCCGTCTTCTTGTTGAAGGCGGCAACACGCAAGTTAAAACGAAAAATGCTGGAGGCTCTTTTCATGCGCAAACTTGTCAGTGGAAGGACAAGCGTCGCCATCCATTCCCCGGGTTTGATCTCCCACCGTGCCTCGAAGGGCAGCAATTCCTTCATGAGATAGCCGTCATCCATCAGGCTGGTTTTGAATCCCCTCGTGTCCGCCGAAAATTGAATGCGCGGATGCAAACGTCGGGGCTCGACATCCACAATCACCGTCGCGATCCATGGCGGCAAATGCGGCTCGTCAAAGGAATAAAGCCGTCAACGGGGGAAAGCAGATGAAAGCGGTGATGGTGAGATATGCCGACGACTTCGTCGTCCTCTGTCGCAAAGGGCAGGGGGCGGAGATGCATCGTCGGCTGAGAAGCTGGCTGGAACGGAGGGGACTCAAGCTCAACGAGAAGAAAACGCGAATTGTGGACTTCGAGAAAGAGAGCCTGGAGTTTTTGGGGTTCCGGCTGGCGTGGAGGAAAGCGAGAAGCGGCAAGAGCTACCCGCACTGTGAACCCAGCCCGAAAAGCTGTGCCAAACTGCGGGAAGCGATCCGGGAAGAGACCACCCGGAGTACCCAGTGGAAGAAATCCGAAGAAGTCATCGCCCGCGTCAATGTGCGGGTGAGGGGGATGGATCGGCTACTTTCATTATGCCAACAGCGGCAGAGTGTTCAGCAAGATGCAGTGGCAAATCAGAGCGCGCATGAGGCGATGGCTGTGGAAGAAACACGCCAAAACCGAAGAACACTACGGGAAAGCCTACAGCAACGAACACCTCCACGATCACTACGGCCTGATCAACTTCCCGATGCGCACCAAATGGTAAAGCTCACGAAGCAAACCGAAGAACGGCACTCCGAGAGCCGGATGCGGCAAATTCGCAAGTCCGGTTCGATGAGGGGGAGGGAAGCCAGCGATGGCTTCTCTCCCTACTCTACCCTGTTGCAAGAGGTGCAGGGGAAACAACGGCCTTTTCCGCGTGGCGAAGTCCCACTACATAGGGTGGTGATGAGTGTTGCCTTGATCAAAGTTCCCGCCAGCACGTCCAACCTCGGGCCGGGGTTTGACTGTCTGGGGATCGCGTTCAAAATCTCCAATGTCGTGACGATCCAAAAGGGCGCGCCTCCGCGCGATGCGATCATTGCGCAGGCCGGGGAGGTGTTTTTTCGCAAGGCGCGAAAGAAGACCTTTGGTTTCGCATGCGGGATTGCCGGGGACGTGCCGCGTTCGCGCGGGCTGGGCAGCAGCGTGACGGTGCGGCTGGGCGTGATGCACGGGTTGAACGCGCTGGCGGGTTCGCCTTTGCGCCGGGAGGAGATTTTTGAATTGTGCGCGGAGTTGGAGGGACATCCGGATAATGCGGCGCCGTCGGCCTTCGGGGGCTTCACCATTGCGCGGCGGGGTGCTCCCTTGCAGCGTTATCGCGTGGCGGATACGGTGGGCTTTGCCCTGTTGATTCCGGACTTCGAGGTTTCCACGCCGGCCGCGCGCCGGGTGCTGCCGAAAACGCTTCCGCTGAAGGATGCGGTGCTTTCGGCGGGAAATGCCTGCGCGATAGCCGGGGCGTTTGCCAGCCGCGACTATGCGATGCTGGACGGATGCTTTGAAGACCGGCTGCATCAACCGTACCGCGAGAAACTGGTTCCGTGTCTCTCCCGCGTGATCGCGGCGGGGAGAAAGGCCGGCGCGCTGGGCGGCTGGCTGAGCGGGTCGGGTTCGACCATTGCCTGCCTGACCCTCGGGCCGGCCGACCTGGTTGCCAAAGCCATGCTGGCGGCTTCCGGCCTGACCGGAGCCAGGATTGTGACCACCAAGGCGGACAACACCGGCGTGCGGGTTTCCCTGCGTTCCTGACCCATGCGGCGCTGGCTGGAAGGTCTCGAGACATTTGCCATCGACGTCATTCTCGGACGCCGATACGGCCACCGCGCCGATGTGCTCCGCTGGTTTCTGCTTTTGCTTTCGCAGGTTTATCTCGGGCTGGTGCGGGGGCGGCTGGCCTTGCACGAAAACCGGTTTTTCCGGCCGCGCACTTTGGGGTGTCTGGTCATCAGCGTGGGCAATCTCACCGTCGGCGGCACAGGCAAAACGCCGGTGGTGGAAATGCTGGCGCGCGCCTTGACCGAAGGGGGCCGCAAGGTGGCCATTCTGAGCCGCGGCTACAAAAGCGTGCCGCGCCCGTTTTTTTTGCGGCTGTGGGACAAGATCTTCAAAAAAACGGCGGTCTTCGTGCCGCGGGTGGTGTCGGACGGTCAGTCGCTCCTGCTGGATTCGCGCACGGCGGGGGACGAACCCTTCATGCTGGCCAACAACCTGCGCGGCGTGGTCGTGCTGGTGGATCGCGACCGGGTCAAATGCGGCCAGTATGCCATCGAGCATTTCGGGGCGGACACGCTTTTGCTGGACGACGGGTTTCAATACATCCGCATGAAGCGCGGCATCGAAGTCGCGCTGATCGACCGCCAGGCGCCCTTCGGGAATGAGTATTTGCTGCCGCGCGGAACCCTGCGCGAACCGCCCGGCAACCTCCGCCGCGCCACCCATATTTTCATCACCAAATGCACCGGGGCGGACAATGCGGAGTTGATCGCGCGCATCCGCAAATACAACCGCACGGCGGACATCGTGGAGTGCTCGCACCGCCCCCGGCACTTGCGCAACTTCGTCACCGGGGAAACCAAGCCGCTGGAGTTTCTGCGCGATTTGAAAATCGGCTCGATCTGCGGCATCGCCATGCCGGAGAGTTTCGAGAGCGCGCTGACCGGACTGGGCGCAAAGATCGAGGTCGCGAAAATCTACACCGACCACCATCGCTACACCGCGCGAGAAATCGAGAATTTCATCCGGCGGTGCGAACGCAAGGGCGTGGGTGCGATTATCACCACGGAAAAAGACGCCGTGCGCATCCCCCGCCTCCTCGAGCCCGAGGTGCCGATCTATTACCTGCGGGTGGAGATCGAAATCCTGGCCGGCCAGGAAAGCTGGCAGCGGTTCGTGGACCGTCTCACGATCAGGCGTCCGGTGGTCGCGCCGCAGCGGTTTTACTGAGGAGTGATCGCTTTCCTGGAAAACGCACGTTTTCCGCTACGGCGATTTTAGGGAGACTTGCCCAGCACCTCGAGGTTGGTGCGGCCGGTGGTTTTCTTCGTTTCGGGGTTGAAGGTTTCGATGCGCATCTGTTTGAGCATCCATTGGCCGTCGAGTTTCTGGGCGGAGACGACCTCAAAATTCCGGACGAGCCGGCCTTTCATATCGTAGCCTTCCACGCGCAGGAGGGCGCCGTTTTTTTTCTCGATCCAAAGACGGGCCACTCCGTATTGCGACGCGCCGCCGCGCGGGGCCTGGACCTCGATTTTCCAGGCGGGCAGGAGGCGGATGGTTTCTTCGCCGATGAGGGCGGGATTTTTCCAATAGAGAAATTTCAAGGAAAGATCCTCATAGGTGAGGCCGGAGCCGCGGACGGAGTCGTCGTAGCGGGCGGGGCGGACCGGCGCGGTCTTGCCGCCGAGGCGTTCGGTCAGCACGGAGGCGTCGTCCTGCAATTCGAGGATGAGTTCCTGGTCCGGTTTTTCGAAAACGTAGCGCACCCTGCCATCGACGATGATCTGGAAGGGCGTCACCCTGGAACCGGACCGCAATTGCGCGTTCAGGGTGATTTTCTGTCCGAGGGGATTGACCCGCGCGGCCTCAAGAATCGCGGCGGCGTCGGGTTCGGCGTGGCCCAGCAGGGGAAAAAGGATGAGGGCGACCAGCGCATGCGGCTTGCGAAAACGCGCGGAACGGAAAATCATGCGGCACGGTATCCGCCGGATCGCATGGATCAACAGCTTCTTTTTCTCATCAATCACACGTGGACCCACCCCGCCGTGGACCGGGTGATGGCCTTGCTCTCGAGCTTCGACTTCTGGTGGCCGTTTCTTTTGCTGGGCGTGGTGGTGGCGGCGGTTTTCGGGGGATTCCGCTGGCGGGTGTTTCTGCTCGCGGCCGGGATTGCGGTGGGCATCACCGACGGGCTGGTGGTCGATACGATCAAAAAAGCCGTGGGCCGGCCGCGTCCGAACGATGCGCTCGAGGGCGTGAGAGTCGTGGACCTGGCCAAGACCAAGCCACGGGTTCTGGCCCTGGCGGAACCGCTGCGGGTCCAGTACTCCCAGGCCCGCATCCAGTCCGTCGGCGGCAACTCGTTTCCCTCGGGCCACGCGGCCAACAACTTTGCCGTGGCGGCGGTGGCGACGGTTTTTTTCCGCCGGTGGGGCTGGCTGGTTTTTCTGTCGGCGCTGTTGGTTTCCTACAGCCGCGTTTACGTGGGTTCGCACTGGCCGCTTGATGTCCTGGTTTCCGCCCTGATCGGCACGGGCCTCGGCACGCTGACCGCGATGGCCCTGGAGTCCTTGTGGCGGCGCTGGGGGAAAAAATGGCTGCCCTGGCTGCATGAGAAACACCCGAGTTTGCTGACGGCATGAGGGCGGGAAAGCTTCTCATCCTCGCGTTGGTTTTGCTCACGGCCACGCGCCTGGGGCTGGTCAGTCTGGAGGAGGTTTCGCCGGCCGAGGCCTATTACGATCTTTGCGCGAAGATCCCGGCCGCGGCGTATTTTGATGGGCCGGCCGGCACGGCGGCGCTCACGGGAGCCCTGGGAAACTTCTCGCGGTTTTCTGCTCCGCTTTGGGCTCTGGCCGCGACGTTGGCCTGCTTCCAACTCATCCGTCGGATTGGGGACGAACGCCGCGCGGCCTGGACGGCGCTGGCCTTGAACGCGCTGCCGATTTTTAACGTCGAAGCGCTGCGGGCGGGTCCGTTGCTGCCCGCGCTGACCTTCGCGTTGCTGGCGTTGGATTTTTCCTGGCGGGCCTTTGCCGCGGAAAGACGGGGGCTGCTTTGGTGGCTGGCGGCGGGTCTGGCCCTTGGCCTTGCCACCTGCTTTGCCTATGCGGCGTGGGCGCTGGCTCCGGCCATCGTGCTCTTCACGCTGTGCAGTGCGAAACACCGCCGGGCGGACGATGTTTTCGGGTTGCTGGTTTTTCTGTTCGTGCCCGCCTTCATGCTGGCGCCAGCCTTGGTCTGGAATGCCTCGCAGGACTGGATCCCGCTCGCCGGGGGCACGTGGCAAACGCTCTGGCAGTTTGATTTCTCCGGATTTTTCGTCACGCTCGCCCAACTTTTGTCGGCCTTTTCGCCGCTGGTTTTTCCCGCGTTGCTGGTGGTCTGGGTGGCGGCGTTTCGCGGCGCACAGGCGCATGTGCGGGTGCGGTTTCTTTTCCTCATCGCCCTGCCGGGGGTGGGGCTTTGCCTGTATTTCGCGCTGCGGGGGCAATACGCCGGCTTTCTTTTTCTGCTGGCCGCTCCGCTGTTGATTGACAAAGTCCTGACGGTCATTTCCTCCCGTTCCCGCGGCCGGGTGCTGGCGTGGGTGATGTTTTTGCCGGCGGTTGTTTTTTCGGTGTTCGGCCTGATCGGATCGTTCCGGGCCGGCGAAGGCTGGAAAGAGGCGGCGGGGGAAGTGCGCAATTTGTTTCTCGAAAAATCGGCCGAGGGCGGGGAGGGGCTTTTCCTCATCGCCGGGGACGCGCCCATCGCCGCGGTGCTGGGGTATCATTTGCGCGACGATCTCATTCCGCCGGCCGGTCATCCGACGGTTTACGTGGCCGAGTCGCAGGATATTTCGAATCAATTCGGCTTGTGGCCGGGCTACGGGGATTTCGTGGACGCGGTGCAGCCGGCCGATGAATTCTTCACCGAGCAGAAGGGCGAGAATCCCTTCATGGGAAGGAATGCCCTCTACCTCAGCCGCGAATCGGCCAATGATGTCCCCCAGGCGATCAAGGCCGCTTTTGAATCGGTCACGTTTCTGAAAAGCCTGCCCGGGGCGGGCGGAGATCCGGAACCGCTTTACATCTACCTCTGCGTCAATTACCAGACGCTCCCTCTGTGAGCGCCCCGGATTTTTCAGTCGTCATTCCCCTTTATAACGAAGCGGAAAACGTGCCCAACCTGCAGCGCGAAATCACCGCCGCCCTGGCCGGACGGAACTACGAGTTGATCCTGGTGGATGATGGTTCGACGGACGCGACCGTGAGCTCCATCCAGCCCTCACCCGAAGTGCGGCTGGTGCTCTTTCAGAAAAACGCGGGCCAGAGCGCGGCCATGCTGGCGGGCATGCGCGTGGCGCGGGGCGCGGTGGTGGTGCTGCTGGACGGTGATCTGCAAAATGATCCCGCCGATATTCCCAAACTCCTGGCCGGGATCGACGGCGGCGCCGATCTCGTCTGCGGCTATCGGGTCCACCGCCAGGACACCCTGGTGAAAAAGATCACCAGCCGGATCGCCAACTTCGTGCGCAGCCGCTTCGTCGGCGACGGCGTGCGCGACACCGGCTGCACGTTGAAAGCGCTGCGCCGCGAATGTGTCAGCGCCATCGTACCCTTCAGGGGCGTGCACCGCTTTATTCCCGCGCTGGTGAAAAGCGCCGGATTCCGCATTGTGGAAATCCCCGTGCATCACCGCTCGCGTCAGTATGGCTTGAGCAAATACGGCCTGGGGAACCGCGCCCTCCGGGCCACCCAGGACATGTTCGGTGTGCGCTGGTTGCAGTCCCGCCGGCTGGACTATGTCTTGCGCGAGGACGCCCGGAACGGTTCATGAACTTTAAGAAATATCCTGAGAAGATATTGTAGCCACGGCACTCCGTTGCCGTGCCGCAGAACGCCCCAAGGGACTGGGGCGACTACACCAAAAAGTTTATGCAGGCTCAGACGGGGGCGCCGCGATCCCAGAAATAGCGCTTCAAAAGCACCTTGAGCGTGGCCGTGAGCGGCACGGCCAGGAGGGCGCCGAGGAGTCCGCCCAGAATGACGCTCCAGGCCAGCACGGAAACGATGACGGTGAGCGGATGGAGTCCGACGGATTCGCCCACGATCTTGGGGGAGAGAAAAATCCCCTCCAGTTGATTGCAGGCCAGAAAAATGACCGTGACCCACATCGGGTGCCACCAGTCGCCGAACTGCGCCGTGGCGATCAACACGGCGGGAACCCAGCAGATCAGCATTCCCGCGTAGGGAATCAGACCGAGCACACACACCAGCAGTCCGATCAGAATGGCAAAATCGAGCCGGACGAACACCAGCAGGCAGAAGCCGATGAGCACGCCGTCAATCATGCTCACGACCAACTGCCCGCGGAAGAAACTGATGAGGTAGCCGTTGATTTCGCTGATCAACGAGACGATCTCGTTTTTCAACGGCGAGGCCCGCAGAGGCAGGTAGTTGCTCCAGTTTTTGGAAATGGATTTTCCATCGTTGAGAAAGAAAAACAGAAAAATCGGCACGAGGATGAGGCTGAGCAGGATGCCGAACGCGCCCAGAAAACTGCCCGCGCTGTTTTGCAGGAAGCGCCCGGTCGAAGCCGCGATACCCGGCAGTTGATTTTGCAGCCACTGCACGCCGTCCGCCGCCATCTTCGAGACGTAAGCCGAAAGCGGATCGACTTCGGCTTGCGGATTGACCGCCTTGTTCAGCAGGGGAATCTCGCCGAGTTTCTGTATTTTATTGAGGGTTTCCACGACCAGAGCCTGCGCGCGGGCGGAATAGGACGGCAGGTTGGCGGCGAAAACCTCGCCCTGATGCCAGGCGGTGGGCAGGACCCACAGAAGGATGCCCACCCCGACTGCAAAAATGGCGAGGAACACCAACACCACCGCCCACGTGCGGGCGAGCCGGCGGCGTTCCAGCCAGCACACGGCGGGTTCCAGCAAATAGGCGAGGATGCCGGCGATGGCGAGTGGAAGCAGAACGGGCCGGAGAAAGCTGATGCCATCAATCGTGATTTTGCCGATCAGGACAACGACGGCGGCGATGGCCACGAATGAGAGCGCGGTGATGGCAGCCCAGAGGGTTTTGCGCTGAAAAACGGTGGGCGGCATGGGCGATGCAATAAAGTGGGAAGGCGGAAGTGGGAAGGCGGAAGTGGCGGTTTTTTTGACGGTGCGAATGGCCGCGGTTCTGCGTAGTGTCCGCCAGGATATGAACATCTTCGAGTTCATCAGGAGCCGGTTGCAGGGTGAGGAACCCCTGCGTCCGTTGGAGCGGGTGCTGGCCAAGCGCTGGGTCAAGGACCGCTTGAAGCGCATGTATCCCGAACTCCGCCACGATCCACGGGCGCTGGAGGCCATGTATCAGTCGCTCACCCTCGAACCCCGCGTCGGGGGTGGAGAGGGTGGGGCGGTGTTGTTTGAGATCGTCCTGCCGGGAAAAATCGAATGAGTATTGCGCTGGCGATTGTCGTGCTGGCCGCCGGCGTCTGGCTGGTCTGGGCTTTCAACACGGGCGTGAAGCTGCGCAATCAGCAGAGGGAGGCTTGGAGCGCGGTGGAGGTGCAGTTGAAAAAACGGCACGATCTCGTGCCGGCCCTGGTCGAATGCGTGAAGGGCTATCGGGCGCAGGAGGAGAAAGTTTTCCGCGAGGTGGCGGAGGCCCGCACGGGCAACGAGGCCGGCCTGGTGCGCGGACTGCGCGGTTTGCTGGCGGTGGCGGAGGCCTATCCCGAACTCAAGGCCAGCGAAAACTTCCGCCAGCTCACGACCCAGCTCGTGGCGATTGAGGATGACCTCCAGTATGCGCGCCGGTATTTCAATGGCTCGGTGCGGGACTTTCGCAATTTTGCGGAAACCTTCCCCACGGTCCTGGTGGCGCGGGCGTTTCAGTTCGTTCCCGCGGAATTTTTCGAAGTGGAAAATGTGATCGAGCGAGCGGTTCCGGAGGTGAAGACATGAGGCGGTTCCTTGTGATTTTTTTCCTGGGCGCTGGTCTGCTCCGCGCCGCCGAGGAAATCACCGATTTTCACAGCCGGATTGAGATGCAAAAAAGCGGCGATCTTCTCGTGACGGAAACCATTACGGTTCAGGCCGAGGGGGATGAGATCAAACTGGGCATTTACCGTGATTTTCCCACGCTTTACCGCGGCCGTTTCGGCCTGAAGGCGCGCGTGCCGTTCGAGGTGCTGGAAACCACCCGTAACGGGGAACCCGAGTCATCGCGCACGGAGCCGCGGGATAATGGCGTCCGTATCTATCTCGGCCGGAAAGACGTTCTGCTCGACGCGGGGCAATCCACGTATGTCATTCGCTACCGCACCGGACGTCAGCTCGGATTTTTTCCGGATCACGACGAGTTGTATTGGAATGTGACCGGCCATGGCTGGGTCTTTCCCATCGCGCGGGCCTCGGCGGAGGTCGTGCTGCCGCCGGGTGCGACGCTGGCGAGCGCCGAGGCCTACACCGGACCACAAGGGGCGAAGGGGCAGGATTACACGGTGGTGAAGAAAAACACCGGGGCGTTTTTTGCGACCACGCTCCCCTTGCCGGCGAAATCCGGTCTGACCATTGTCGTGACTTGGCCCAAAGGCTTTGTCGATGCGCCGCCGCCGCGGGGGATCATCGAACAGCTTGCGCGCGACAACGTGGGTATTGTCTTGGGGCTGGCCGGTCTGCTGGCCGCGCTCGCGTACTTCTCCGTCACCTGGGCGATCGTGGGCCGCGATCCTCAACGTGGGGTCATTATTCCGCGCTATGAGGCTCCCGGGGGACTATCGCCCGCGGCGGTGCGGTATGTGCGGGGGCTGGGGAAATTCGACGACACCTCGCTGGCCGCCTCGGTTTTGCACTTGGCCGTCGTGGGGGCGATCAAGATCAAAGGCGGGGATAAGAACGACTACATTATTGAGAAACGCCCCGACCGCCCCGATCTCCCGCCGGAGGCCAGGACTCTTTTTCAAGAACTGCTGGGTTCGCGGCAGGAGTTGCGTTTCGATAATGCCAATCACACCGTGTTTCAAAAGGCCAAGGCCGCGCTGCTGAAAGCGGTTTCGAAGCAATGCGACGCGGTGTTCTTTGTGCGCAACCGGCCGGTATGGGTGATCGGTCTTTTGCTAACCCTTGTGCCTCTGGGCGTGTCGCTCTTTGACGCCAGCCAACCCGCCATGGCGGGCTTCCTGTTGCTCTGGTTGAGCATCTGGTCCCTCGGCGTGGTGGCGCTCTCCAGCGCAGCGATTTCGGCCTGGAAGCAGAAAGGCTGGAAGCGATTGGGCGCGGTGCCGCTCACGATCTTTGCCCTGCCGTTTTTGGGCGGCTGGTTCTTCGGCATGGGTCTCCTTATTTGGTCGACATCCGTCTGGGTCTGCGCGATCTATCTGGCCGGCATCGCCATGGTGGTGGGGTTTCATCATTTGTTCAAGCGGCCGACCGCGCCGGGACGGGCGGCCCTCGACGAGATCGAGGGATTTCGCCGCTATCTTTCCGTGGCGGAGGAGGATCGCCTCAACCTGGAGAATCCGCCCGAGCGCACGCCCGAGCTCTTCGAGAAATTCCTGCCCTATGCCCTCGCCCTGGGCGTGCAGCAACTCTGGGCCGAGCAATTTTCCGGCGTCCTGGGCGCGGCGCAGTATCAGCCCGAGTGGTATTCTGGAAATCAGTCGCGGAACTTCCAAGCCGCGGCATTCGGCGCCGGATTGGCCAGTGCCCTGGTCCGTTCGGTTTCCTCATCCTCCTCCGCGCCGGGTTCGTCCTCGGGCCGCGGCGGGGGAGGTTCCTCCGGGGGCGGAGGCGGAGGAGGCGGAGGCGGGGGCTGGTAGGATTTTCGGATTCCGGTTTTTCCCCCATGAGGTATGGGTTTCCGTTGCTTGTGATGAAATGAAAAGTCTTCTGCGGTTTTTACTCTTCGTGTTGGTCATCGCGATGGCGGTGGCCATTTTGTATTATTCGCGCAAAAATGATCCTGTCCCGGTTCCCGCCGCGCCGGAGTCGTCGCTGCTGACCTCGCTCGACCGCGAGTTCAC
>CAMASH010000049.1 GCA_945860745.1 Chthoniobacter flavus
TGAATGGGTTGTGTTCCTCGCCCGATGCAACCCATTCAGGGTTGGTTCTATTCTCCTGTCGATACCCAAGGTAGCTCATTCTTCGCAACCTTGGGCTGTCGGATTGATCCCCTTCGGGGATTCCTGGAAGATTTTTGTCCTGCACCCCGTCGCCGACACCCGGGAAAACTCCCCTTGGCGCACGCCCGCGCGGCCCGTAACATGGCCGTTTCCCATGCAGATATTTTTCCGCGTCTTTCGCTACGTCAAACGCTACCCGCTCCTGGCCTCCGGCACGCTGGCGTGTGCCATTGTGGGGACGCTCATGGTGGTGGTCTTTCCCGCCGTGACGCAGTTGATCATTGATAAAGTGATCAATCAACATCAGCCCCAGCTTTTGTTCCCACTCATCGCGGTGGGGTTTGCGTCGTTTCTGGCGCAGGAGGGACTGGGCGCGGTGCGGATCGTCCTCAACAATGTCTTCGAGCAAAAAGTGATCTTCGATTTGCGCAGCGACCTTTACGCGCACATTCAATCCCTGCCCCTGCGGTGGTTCGACAACCGGTCCACGGGCGACATCATGACCCGGCTGGTCGAAGATGTGACCTCGGTGGAGCGCGTGCTCATTGATGGCATCGAACAGGGCACAGTGGCGGTGTTGCAAATCGTCATCGTCGCCGCCGTGATGTTTGCGTACAGCCCGGTGCTCATGCTTGTCGCTCTCACCCCGATTCCCTTTCTGGCTGCCGGAGCGCTGCTTTACACCCTCACGGCCAAGGGGCGTTACCGCCAACAACGCCGGGCGGCCTCGGGGCTTAACGCCCTGCTCCACGACAACATCGCGGGCATCCGGCAGATCAAGACCTATGCGAGCGAAGAACGCGAACACGCGCGATTCAACGCGGCCAGCGAAACCCTGCGCACGACCACGCTCATCGTCATGCGGGCTTGGGCCTATTACAGCCCGTCGATGAGTTTTCTGGCCTCGTGCGGCATGGTGTTCATTGCCGGATACGGCGCTTACCTCGTCGGGAATCAGGAAATGAAGCTCGGCGTTCTGGCGGCCTTCCTTGTGATGTCGCGTTTTCTTTACGAGCCGGTCGGGCGGCTGCATCAGCTCAACCAGCTCTTCCAGGCCGGGCGCGCCGCCGGGGAACGGGTCTTTGAGATTCTCGACGAGCCTACGGAGGCGAACGAGATCACGGCGGTGAGCGCGAACCCGGCTCCTTTGGGCGGCGCGGTGGAATTCCGCCGCGTCGGGTTTTCCTATTCGCCAGAACTCCCCGTGCTGCAGGACGTGAGCCTGCGGACGGAGCCGGGCGAGATGATCGCGCTGGTCGGACCGACCGGCGCCGGCAAATCCACCATCGTCAATCTGCTCATTCGTTTTTATGAATTTGACGCCGGAGACATTTTGCTCGACGGGCGGCCGATCCGCAACCTACCTCGCTCCTTCCTGCGCGAGAACATCGCCATGGTCACGCAGGAGAGTTTTCTTTTCAACGGAACCACGGCGGAAAATCTCCGCATGGGAAAACCTACCGCCACCGAGGACGACATGTGGGAGGCGCTCGAAGCGGCGAATGCCGCGCAGTTCATCCGCCGCCTGCCGGAAACCCTCCACACTCCGCTGGGTGAACGCGGCGTGAAACTCAGTGTGGGCGAGAAGCAACGCCTCTCCATCGCCCGCGCTTTGCTGAAGAATCCGCCCATCCTCATTCTTGATGAGGCCACCGCCAGCGTGGACAATGCCACCGAACGCCTCATCCAGCAGGCGCTCGACCGGCTGATGGCCCACCGGACCAGTTTCGTCATCGCCCACCGGCTTTCCACCGTCCGCCATGCGGATCAAATTCTGGTGATTGATCACGGCCGGATCATCGAACGCGGACGGCATGAGGAACTGCTGGCGCGGGACGGGCTCTACGCCAATCTGAGTCGCCACATGGAAGAGGCGGGCGCGAGCGGCGACCTCGTGGCATCCGATGCCATCTGAACGGGGAGGGTGGGCGTCCCGCCTGCCGAGGCAGGCATCTTGCCTGGATCTCCCTTTCCTCAGGCGAACAGCCGGACGCAAGATGCGTCCTGCGGCGGGCGGGACGCCCACCCTCCCCGGACCGATCCCGCGTCAACTCCCTTTCGCAAATCGGTATTACTGGCAGCCGCAGCCCGATCCGCAACCGCCGCCGCCGGCGGGCTGTTCGTCCACGGCCGTCTGAATGACCTCAAACTGGATGTCCTGCAAGGCAAGCTGCTCGCGGATGCGGCCCATGAGGCCGGAGGCTTTTTCTTCCGGCTCGTGCAGCGTGCGCAATTGGATCGCGACCGGTTTGTCGGCGAACTGCGGAAACGCCTCCCGCATTTCCCCATCCAGCACGAAGGAAAGGTAGGCGTTGAGTTTTTCCTGGAGCTGCAAAAGCTGGCTCTCTTCGCCAAGCCAGGGACGGCTCTCATACATGGCCAGGACGAGCTTGTCCGCCCGGGTGTCGTGGGCGAAGGCGTCCAGGACGCCGGGATGTTCGAGGCCGTTCATTGCAGGAAGTTGAGGGTTATTGGTTGAGGGTTGAGAGGATGATGACATTTCCACTGGAAGCGGACTCTGGCGTTTTTCCTTTCAACGCTCATCGCTCAACTCTTGGGAAACCATTGGTAGAGGAAAAAATAGACCAGCACGCCGGTGATCGAAACATAATACCAGAGTGGAAAAGTCCAGCGCGCCCATTTTTGATGAACGGCGAACCGCCCGGCGATGGCATGGTTGATGGTGACGAGCACGAGCGGCACGATCACGATCGCCAGGATGATATGGGAGGTCAGCATGGTGTAGTAAAATGTCCGGAGGAAGCCCTCGCCGCCGAACGGGGTGTGAACCCCCCGGACCAAAATCTTGTGAGCGACATAAGTGATCAAGAAAATCACGGAAACCCCGAAGGCCGAGACCATGCAGAGGCGATGCGGCATGACCCGCTTCTGCTTGATGAAAACGTATCCCGCGGTGAGAAGAACCGCGGCGGTGGCGTTGAGGCTGGCGTTGAGGGCGGGCAGGTCGCTGACTGTCATTGACGCCCCTGCTCAAGCCTGCGGCACGTGTTCCAGATAAAAACCGACATGCCGACCACGATAAGCATGACGAAGGCCAGCATAAATACCACGCTCCAGGAAAATGCCACGCCGGCCAGGACGGTGGGCGATTCGCGGGCCAGGGTCAGCGCCCCGGGTTCGCGGCAGCCGACGCAGGCTTGGACGGCGGCCAAGGACCACTGACCAATCCCCAAGGACAGAAAAAAAATCTTCGACTTCATTTTTGTGCGGCAGTGGAAGGTTCGCGCAGGATATCTCCGATGTCCATGAGAAGCTTTTGCACGATCTCGGGATCGTTGCCGTCCTGAAATCCCCGCATCCAGCCATCGCGATCCACCAGCACGAAGCGGGTGGAATGGATGGGAATGCCGGAAGGTTCCTTGGCCAGGGCTTGGAGGAAACCCTTTTGCACCACGGCTTCAACCTGGTCCTTGGGGCCGGTGAGAAACTTCCATTTGGCGGGGTCCGCGCCGGCGCGCTCGCCATACTCCTTGAGCACCTGGGGAGTGTCATATTCCGGATCGACGGTGATCGAGACCAGTTCCACATCCTTGGCCTTGCGGGCGAGGGCTTGATTAATCTCAGCCATGCGGCTGGTCATGACCGGACAGGGGCCGGCACACCGGGTGAAGATAAAATTCGCCACCCAGACCTTGCCCTTGAGGTCGGCGTTCGTGACGGTTTTCCCATCCTGGGCCGTAAGCTGGAACTCCGGCGCAGGCGCGTATTTTTCCAAACGCGGCGAGATTTTGCGGGACTGGACGCTGGAATTGAATTGCGTGTAGGCCCACGCAATCAGGGTCGTGACGACCAAAAACGCGATGGCCCAACCCAGCCGCGGAATCCGCGCGGGTTGCGGTTCGGGATCAGTGCCAGAGGTAGACAATGGCGAAGAGGAAGAGCCAGACGACATCCACAAAATGCCAGTAGAGACTGATATTTTCCAAGGCAACATGGTGGGCCGGCGTGAAACAACGGGTGAAAACCTGCCGGAGAAAGCACCACAGGATCAGGAGGACGCCGACGAGCACGTGAACCCCGTGGAAACCGGTCATGAGGAAAAAGGAGGAACCATAAACACCACCCGAATTAAACCACAGCCCCTCGTGATGAAGATGCCACCATTCGTAGCATTGGATACCTACGAACAAGCTGCCTAGCAGGATGGTCACAAAGATCAGAGGCAGGCCGCTTTTTCCCTTCTTCACCTGAACCTCCGCGAAATGAAGAGTAAAACTGCTGGTTACGAGAAAAACAGTGTTGATGCCCGTGAGCAACCACGGCAGATGCACCACCCGCCCATCCTCCAGCGGTAACGGCCATTGGGGCATGGAGAGGCGCAGGACAATGTAGCCCCCGATCAATCCAGCAAACAACATGGCCTCGGAAGCGAGAAACATGATCATGCCGAATTTTGCAGTCGCGGGCGGGGCCGAAGCGTGGCCGGCAGGTTGGTCGTGGTTCAGAACGGCGGTGGACATGAGTCGGAAAATTTAAATGACGAATGGGGAATGGCCAATGAGGAAATGAGGGGAAATGCGCTGGCGGTAGGTGTTTCTCCGGACTGGGTTATTGAGAAAGCGCGGGTCCACGCAGGAGCATGAGAACGATGACCAGGGCACACAGCGCGAGGGCGAAAATCCAAAGCGAGGCCAGCACGAGGAGGTTACGGCTTTTCGCTTTCATCGCCGGGTGGCCACCAGAAGCCCAAGCACCAGCGGCAGGTAAATGATTGAAGCGAAAAACAAACCCCGCGCCGCCGCGCGATCCCGGCGCATCAAAAATCGCAATGCCATGGCACCAAAACCGCTTCCCAGGATCAGCGCCCCCAGAAAATACCAGGCCGTGTTAAAGAACATGAGCGCCGGAACCAGACTCACCATCAACAGACACAAGGAATACAGGAACGCCTGCCGTCCCGTCATGAGCCCTTCCGGATCGTGGCCCGAGAGCATGACAAAACCCGCATTGGCGTAGTCCTCGCGATACATCCAGGCAATGGCGAGAAAGTGGGGCATCTGCCAAAACCAAAGAAGGGCAAAGAGAAGTCCGCCTTCCAAGTGATAGGACCCCCGCGCCGCAACCCATCCGATCAAGGGCGGCAGGGCTCCTGGAATCGCGCCCACCAGCGTGTTGAGCGAACTGATCCGCTTCATCGGCGTATAGACGAGGATGTAAATGGCGATGGTGGCGAAGGCCAGGAAGGCGGCGCGGAAATTGGTGAAGAGCAGCAGAATGGCCAAGCCGGTGAGGGAAAAGAACAGGCCGAAAAGCAGGGCATCGGTCGCATGCATGCGGCGCGCGGGCAGCGGGCGGTCGCTGGTGCGTTTCATGCGCCCATCAAAATCCCGCTCCCACCATTGGTTCAGCGCCCCGGCCCCGGCCGCGCACAGCGCCGTGCCGAGCAGGGTGGCGGATAGCAGCAGGTAATCCATCGGGCCGCGCCAGCCGAGCAGGAAGCCCACCAACGTGGTCACAAGGACCAAAAGGGACAATCGCGCCTTGGTCAATTCCAGCAGATCGCCGCACAGCGTATCGGGGCGAGGGGTGGTCAGGGCGGCGGATTTCATGCGACGTGCTGCATCAAACGGGAATTCGGCACGTCTGGCAAAGCGAAATCCCGCGTCCGCGCCCCGCAGAAAAGCCGGAAGGTCGTGACTCCGCCCAGCACCAAGGACAAGGCCCCCAGAGCCATGTGCGCCGTGGCGACATCGGCCGCCTTGTTGGACCAGATAGTCCAGGCCCCGAGGGCGATCTGCGCGAAAATCATCAGGATCCAGACCGTTGACCAGAAGCGGATCGCGCGCGTGCTGCGTTTTGCCTTAAAAAAGAAAGCCATCACGGCGGCGAAGATGAGCCCCGCCACCAACCGGTGGGCCATTTGGATCCAGATCTGCACGGCGGTCGTCGGCATCTGATCGTCGGCGATTCGCATCGCATTGATCCTGGCCACGGCCTCCCCGCCGGTCTCAGGCAACAATTTCCCATAAGCCAGCGGAAAATCCGGGATGGCCAGGCCGATGTGCTCATGCCGCATGGTCGCACCGAGTCCAAGCTGGATAAAGATCAAGGCGGTGGCACCAAGCGCCCAGAACCGCAGATGGGGATTGGGTTCGTAATCGGCCCAGCGCCCCTCCGCATACCGGCGGCTGGTCATCACGACCAGAATGACCAGAAAGACAAAAAACGATTGCGCCAACATGCCGTGAAAGATGCCGATTTCGTCCTTGAACCACACCACCCGCAAACCACCCAACACCCCCTGCAAAATCACGGCGGCCAGCGCGACCAGAACCAGCCAGCGCAATTTTCCGCCATCGCGGCGGTATTGAGAAACGGCAAAAAGTGCGAACGCCGGAGCCAGAACGGCGAGAGCGTAATAGACCGGCATCTCGCGCACCCCCAGCAAACCCAGCACCAGCACAACCCCGGCCAGCCCGAACCAGCGGGCCCCGCCTTGCGTTTCCCGCACCAAAATCCACCCGGCCAGGATGGCGGTAAACAAACCCACGAACGAGGCCACCACCCGGTGACTGTGCTCCAAAAAGATTCCCCCCACCCAGCGCGAGAGCGGGAAGGCAAACATGTTATACCCGAACGTATTCGGCCAATCCGGCACCGCCATGCCCACGCCATGGGACGTGACCAAGCCGCCACTGCAGAGCAGCACGAAGGTCAGCGCGGCGGTGAGAACAGCCCACCAGTGGACTGCCGCACGGGCAAAAGTCCAGTTGGGTTGCATCACGACTCAGTGCGCCTCAAGCTTGACGTGCGCCGGGGCGGGCTCGGTTTGCGGGAGATAATCCTTGTCCAGTCCGGGCACGCTGTATTCGTAAGGGCCGTGGTAAACGGTCGGCGTCACCGGGAAGTTGCCGTGTCCGGGAGGTGAGGGAACCGTCCATTCCAGCGTGTTGGCATGCCAGGGATTGTCCGGGGCCGGGTGGCTCTTGCGGTTCCACAGCGTGATGATGATGTTCCCGAGAAAGATAAAAGTGGTGAAACCCAGTCCCATGGCCCCGATGGTCGAGATCTGGTTGAGGGGCTGAAGCTGACGCAGGTGTTCGTAGACGGTCGGATCGGCAATGCGGCGCATCATCCCGCCCAGTCCCAGATTATGCATGGGGAAGAAGGCCAGATTGAAGAAAATGAAGGTCAGGAAGAAATGCACCTTGCCCAGCGTTTCATTGAGCATGCATCCGAACATCTTGGGGAACCAGAAATAGAGAGCACCGAAGATGGCGAGAATGCTGCCGCCAAAGATCACGTAGTGAAAATGCGCCACGATGAAGTAGGTGTGGTGGACGAACAAATCCACCGGAGTGGAAGCCATGAAGATGCCACTCAAGCCGCCGATGACGAACATGGTGACGAAGGCCAGGGCAAAGCACATGGCGGTGGTGAACTCAATCGAACCCCGCCAGACGGTGCCCATCCAGTTGAAGGTCTTGATGGCCGACGGCACGGCGATAAACATGGTGGAAACCGAGAAGGTCGCGCTGAGGGTAAGGTTCATGCCGCTGACAAACATGTGGTGTCCCCACACGATGAAGCCCAGAAATCCGATGGCGATCATGGCATAGACCATCGCCTTGTAGCCAAAGATGGGTTTGCGGGCAAAGACCGCAATGATCTCCGAGACCAGGCCCATGGCGGGGAGAATGAGGATGTAGACTTCGGGGTGGCCGAAGAACCAGAAAAGATGCTGCCAGAGCAGGGGCTGGCCGCCGCCCGCCGGCTTGAAGAAGCTGGTGCCCATATTGAGATCGCAGAAGAGCATGGCGGCTGCGGCGGACAATACCGGCACGGCCAGGACCAGCAGGATGGCGGTAATGAAAAGCGACCAGACCGTGAGCGGCATGCGGAACATGGTCATGCCCGGCGCGCGCATGTTGACCACGGTGGTGATGTAGTTGGTCGCGCCGGCGATGGAGGACAATCCGTTGACGAAAATCGCAATGCCCCACAGGCTTTGTCCCATCTGGGTGCCGTTATACTTTGCTTCCGCGCTCAAGGGCGCATAAGCCGTCCAGCCCGTGCCCGGCGCTCCGCCCGGAGCAAAAAAGGCCGCGAGAATCAGAAACCCCGAAACCACATAAAGCCAGTAACTCAGCTCATTCAAGAGCGGGAAAGCCATGTCCCCCGCCCCGATTTGCAGAGGAATAAGAAAATTTCCGAACGTGCCAATCAAGAGCGGCATGACCACGAAGAACACCATGAGGGTGGCATGCATCGTGACGAGCATGTTGTAGCCACCGGGAATGATCGCTCCATCCGAGGCGACCGTGGCAGGCAAGAACTGACCGATGAGGGGCACAGGCGTGTTCGGCCAGGCAAGTTGATAGCGGACGAGGAGGGCCAGTCCGCCGCCGACTAAGAGGAAAAACAAGGCGGTCCAGAGATACTGGATGCCGATCATCTTGTGGTCGTACGTCCAGATATATTTATGGAAAAATCCCACCTCGGGATGATGGGCCTGCCCGGTGGAAGCGGGCGGTTCTGCGGTGATGGCACTCATGATCTTTCTACTATACGTTTCTAATTAGCGGCGGCATGCAGGGATTTTTCGTCGTCCATGGCGCGCGCCTGGGCGGCGGCCTTGACCTTGCCGTCAAACCACTTGTCATAGTCCTCTTGAGAAAGGACACGGATGGGAGCCTTCATGTTGTAATGACCCTTGCCACAGAGTTGACTGCAGGCCAGCTCAAGATTGATGGGTTCCTTCACCTCAAACCAGACCCAGCTGATGGTGCGGCCCGGGACGGCATCCTGATAAAGCCGGAAACTGGGAACGTAGAAGGAATGGATGACGTCCCGCGCATTCAGGATAATGTGCACCGGCTTGCCGGCCGGGAAAACCAACTCGGTCGCGGTGAAATCATCCGCCGCTGCCGGATCATCGGCTTTGACTCCGAATTTATTTTCCGCGGTGATTCCCTTCACCTCAACTTCCCCCAGTTTTCCATCAGCGCCGGGATAGCGGAAATCCCAGCCGAACTGGTACGAGGAAATGTTCACCTGGAGGGCATCGGGCGGCGGGTTGCGGAAAAGTTCCTTCCACACGCGGTTGCTGTAAATGGCAAGGCCCAGAAAAATCAGGACGGGAATCGTGGTCCAGATGATTTCCAGCTTGTTGTTGCCGTGGCTGTAATGCGCCTTCACCCCGGGGCGGCGGCGGTATTTCACCAGATACGTGATGTAGACCGCCTGGGTCGCGATGAAGACCAAAAGGGTGAGCCAAAAGATGAAATTGAGGATCTTGTCGATCTCCTCGCCACCGACGGTGACGTTGGGCGGAGCCCAATAGAGATTATTGTATTGCTCGGCGAGGGCCGGAGAGAGGCCAAAGGCCAGGACAGGAAGTAAGCGCAGGAGAAATTTCATAATCAGGCCCCGGGCGCGGTGGGCGCGGTGGGAGCAGCCGGAGCCGCAGAGTCGGGCGCGGCGGCTGGGCCCACGAATTCCCGGTTGATGGCTTGGAGTTCTTTTTGGGTCCAGGGTTCGGAGCGGGCTTTATTGGCCTCGCGGATTTTGCTGACAAATTCCACCGGGATGGGCGGGGCTTTGTTGCCCCATTCGTTGCGGACGTAGGTGAGAACGGCGGCGATCTGGTCGTCCTTCAGCACCGCGCCCCAGGGGGCCATGGCGTTGTTGTAAGGCACGTTCTTGACCGTCACGACGCCTTGCAATCCGTTGAGGACAATCTTCACGATGTGGTTGTCGCCATGCCAGTCCTGGGACAAGACCCATTCGCTGCCGACCAATGGGGGAAACTGACCCGCCACACCCTCGCCATTTGTCTGATGACAAACCGCGCAGCTTTGGGTGAAGACGCGTTTGCCCACGACCATGGGGTCAGGCGGGGCCGCCGGACCGCCGGTTCCGGCCCCGGACCAGGAAATCTTGTTGGTGTTGTAGATATTGGATTGGAAACCGCCGCTGTTGGCCCAGAGGAAAATTCCTCCGAAAAACATCAGGACCATGATCAGGACAATGAGCCAGAGAGCGACAGGCTCGCGCTCGGGCGCGGCATGCAGCGCAGTCACGTCCACCTTGCTGGCGAGTTCGGACTCACGGAAGCGCTCATCCATCGGTTGCTGGGAATCGGGTGTGCTCACAATTACTCCTTGGTTTCCACCGGTGCCTCGGGCAACGGGTCATTGCGTTTGAGCGAGAGAAGATAGGCGGCCAGAACTTTGGCATCCTCCGTGGGAACCACCTCGAAGCCCGGGGCGGGCGCGTGCGGGCCGGTCAGCCCGGTCACGGCTTCATTCGAGGGTTGTCCGGAAATTTTCCGCATTTTGTACAAATAACGATACGAAGGCATGATGGAACCGGAAACAACTTCGCGGGAATCGTAGAGGTGACGATGAAGATCGTTCCACGCGGCGACACGTTTCTCCAATCCGTAGTTGGCCAGGTCCGGGCCGATGCGCAGGAATCCGACAAAGGCGGGTTGATCACGAAAGTAATCGCGCGCGACCGTGCGACGGACCGGAGGCTCGGCTTCGGGCTCACGGGCAATGTCGGCGCTGAGATAACGCGGGCGGATGTCCTGGCTATGGCAATACACGCAGCCATTGGCGGCGTAAACCTTCTGCCCGGCGACGGCGAGACCGGAGAGCGGGGGCGGATTGACCCCGCCGGTGTTTTCATCCGCAACGGGCTGGAGCTGGCCCAGGGTGACATACGAATAGGCCACCAAACCCAGCCACGCGGAGCCAAAGGTCAGAAACGCGCCGAAAATCAGGAGCGGCGTCCGGTTCATACGGTCACGGCCTCCGGCAAAGGTTTGGTCTCCTCCAACACGGCCAGCATCGTGCGGAAAAACAGGTGCGCGAAAATATTACTGGCGAGAAGCAGGGCCAGCGCACTGAGGACGGCCACGAGGCGGAACGGCGTGGCGAAGCCCACCGAGGAGGCAAAGCGAACCCCCGGGTCATTCAAGGCAAAACCCTGCACCATGCCGCCAAAGGTCAGCGAAACATAGGCCACGCCCAGAGCACCAACGAATAACCAGAAGTGCCAGCGGATCAGCCCGTCGCCGTTCCAGTCCCGTCCGGTCAAACGCGGCACGATGTAGTAGATCGCCCCGAAAAACACCATGCTGACAAAGCCGAAAAGCAACAACGCGCCATGACCAATAAGCACGTCAGTGAAATGAAAAATAGCCGCCACTCCGGGAAGTGCCAGCAAAGTTCCCTGAACATAGGCGAGCAGAAACACGCCCGCACCCGTCACGGTGAAGAGCAAGGACGGACTCCAGCGCAGCGCGCCATACGATCCCTGCATCGTGCCGAGAAGATTGATCGAGATCACCAGCACCGGAATGAAAAGCAGGATGCTCGACACCACGCCAACGCTGACCATCCACGCGGGAATGGGACCGCCGATCAACTGCGCCATGCCCGTCCAGGCCGCAAAGAGGGCGAACGACCAGAATCCCAGCAGGCTCAGGTTGTAGGAGAGGAGCCGGCGGCCCAGAATCTGCGGGATGAGGTAAAACGCCGCCGCCAGGGCAATCGGGGCCAGCCACAGATTGACGATTCCGCTGGAGAACCAGGCGCCAATCGGCGCCTGGGCCGGACCCGGAACCGGGTGCCAGACCAGGAGGGCGTTCGCGGTGAAATACAACCCCGGGAACCAAAGCAACGCCGCCACCAGATACCACGCGGAAACGAAGACCGCACCCGCAGCGCGATTGCGGAAAAGGACGATGCCCCAGACCGCAATGAAAAGGTAGGCGACAAAAAGAATGGCGCTAACGAAACCGGGAAACTCCAGCAGAAAGATCGAACGGCTGTAGCCGCCGATAATCGCGAGGAGTCCGAGAAAGACCCCGAAATTCCAGACCAGACCCGCCACAACGGGCAGCACCGCATAATTGAGCGGCGCACGGCCCAACCGGGCCAGCAGCCAGAGCGCGATGCCGAGACCGGCCGAGGAAGCCCAGCCATAGACCAGCGCATTCACGGCAGCCGGCGCGATGCGCCCGTAGGTCAGAAAGGCCGGACCATCAAGAAACTGCGGCCAGACCAGCTTGGTCAACGCCACCGCAGCCAGGAAAGTTCCCACCACCAGCCAGAGGGCGGCGGAGCCGAAAAAGATCAACACCGGCAAACGCAGGGAAGCGTCCACTTTTTCAACTTGGGGTGATCGGGCGGAAGTGGTCATGGCGTCGGAGTGGCGGCGGGCGTGGCGGCGGGCGCAGCAGCCGGTGCAGGCGTCGCGACGGGACCGGCCGGTTGAGGGCGCTTTCCTTGCAGTTCCGCCACGGTCAATTCCATGGCCTGCGTGATGGGGATCTGCACGAGTCCCTTGGCCTTGTCCGTCCAGGCATAGGTTTCCAGTTTGAGTTTGTTGTCCACATCGAGGTCGGCCCGGGTCTTGCTGCGCTCGGCGGAGCGGGCCGCGTCCTCGTCGGGCACTGCGGCGGACAGACCGGTGAGAACTTTCACCGCCACGGCAAAAACCAGCAACAAAACCAAGGCTCCGGCAATGAGCGGCCAGGCGGACTTCTGCGTCGGATCAGACATAGGGGCGGCGGGCGTCGGCATCAGTTCTTCAGAGCAAGGGATTGGGGCAGGCGCGGGTCACGCACGGGATAAAGTGCCGACTCGCCCAGACGTTTGAGAAACACCGCTGCCAGGGTGCAGCCGATGGCGATGAGGCAGGGGATATCGAAGAGGAAGGCCGACAAATCGAAGCCCGCCTTGTGATAAGCCGGCATGACGATGATGTACATGTCGAGCATGTGCATGAGCAAAATCCAGGAGGCCATGCCGCAGAGGAACAGAGGTGTTTTCTTCCCGCGTTGGAAGAGCAGCATTAGGAACGGCACAAAGAAATGCCCGACGACCATGAACTGGCTGCCATACCACCAGGTGCCGGTGTTGCGCCGCAGGAAATAGACGGTTTCCTCGGGGATGTTCGCATACCAGATGAGCATGTATTGGCTGAATCCGATGTAGGCCCAGAAGATGGTGAAAGCCATCATGAGCTTGCCCATGATGTGATAGTGCTCCACCGTGACCACGTTCTGCAGATACCCCGCGCTGCGCAGGGCGGTGATGATCAGGACCAGCACACACATCGAGCTGAGCGCCGTGCCGGCAAAGATATAGACGCCCCACATGGTGGAGAACCAGTGGTAGTCCAGACCCATCAGCCAGTCCACCGCGGCAAAAGTGAGGCAGACCGCAAAGAGCAGGGCACTGGCGAAGGTGACCCGCCGGTTGAGAATGGTGTAACGTGGCGACCCGTCCCTGTCCTGCGCGATGGAGAACGCGCGCAGCAATCCGCCGCAGAGAATGAAGAAGGCGAAATAGAAGATCACCCGGAACGTGAAGAAGGGCAGATTCAGATAGGCCGCTTTCTCCAGAAGAAGCGGGTCGTGGGCGTTTTCCGGCCGCATCCATTTCCAGAGTTCCTCCCGCACAAAGAAAAGCGGAATGAAAAGCACCGCCATCACCACCAGGAGACTGGCTAGGTTTTCCATCTGCCGCCGGACCACCACGCTCCACTCGGCATCCACAGCGTGATGCACCAGCGTCCAGAAAAGTCCGCCCATGCAAATCGTGAGAAAGAAGAAAAAGGCGAAGAGGTAGGAGAACGCGAACTGCTTGGGATCAAGAACAGCCCCCACCAGCACGGCGACAAAGGCCACCGCCGCCAGGCCGACCAGGCCAAGGAAACGGCCTCCGACATGTTTATAGTCGAAGAACTCGGGTTTGGGTTCGGCGGGTGCGTGGTCGCTCATCGGATAAAACTCGTAGCATCGGCATCCTGCCGATGAGTGGAATCGCATCGGCTGGAAGCCGATGCCACGGAATGGGTCGGAAAGTTCATTGTCCCGCCTCCAATTTTGCGCGCCCGGCCTCGGGCACATCGGACAGGGTGGCGCCGCCCTGCGATTTCTGCAGGGCGCGGACATAGGCGATGATGGCCCAGCGGTCGGGCACCTGGATGCGGTCTCCGTAGCCCAGCATGGTGTTTTTGCCGTGCGTGATGGTGTTGAAAATTTCGCCATCGGACATGACGCGGATGCGTTCCTGGAGGAGGCTTTGCACGGTGGCCACGCCGAGTTGCTTGGCGATGCCGTTGCCCGCGCCGGTCGCGCCATGGCAGACCGCGCAATAAATGCCGTAACGTTCCTGACCGCGACCGACCACCGCCGGCGTGACATCGAAGGGCAGGCCGGTGCCCCAATTTTCACCCATCTTGCCGGTGTCCGTGTAATCCGGCGCGCCCGAGAAAATGATTTTCTTGTAGGGGCTGGCGTCCGCCTCACCGTCCACCGGTTTCTGCTGCGGCATGGTATAGCCCAGCGGAACGGACCCGTCCACCGGGGGGCGCGCGGCGCTCCCGTTGGCAAAGAAACCACTCGGGGTCTGCGCCTTGACCTTGGGCTGGCGATCCATGTCGGGGAAAATTTCGATGGGCGGACGGGTCGATTTCGCACCACGGAACCCGGCCATGGCCAGGACGATCAGCCCGAGAAAAGCGAAGACAGTGAAGAAGTATTTCAACATGGCCTCAGTCCCCGTGCACCCTGGTGATGTTTTGCCCGCCGAGGGATTGCAGAAAATCCTTCACGTCGCGCTCCGCGAACTTCGGATCCCTCGCCTCGATCACGCAGAAAAATTTGTCGTCACTGACTTTTTTGAAACGCTCCCAGTTGAACATCGGGTGATGCAGGCGCGGCAGGCCGTTCATGATGAGCATGCCGAAAACCGCGGTGAAGGCCGAAAACAAGATCGTCAGCTCAAAAATGATGGGGAAGAAGGCCGGCACCGTGTAAAGATTGGTCGGTTTGCCCATGACGATGAGGGGATAAATGATCGAGCTGGGAATGAAGGTCAGGCCGACGGCGGTGAGAAAACCGGTCAGTCCGCCAAAGAAAATCAACTTGCCCAGGAGCGAACGTTTCAAGCCCATGGCATCATCCATGCCGTGGATGGGAAAGGGCGAAAAGACGTCGAATTTCTTGTAGCCCGCATCGCGGATCTTCTCGGCCGCATGGAACAGCTGCGAAGCGGAATCGAATTCCGCCGCCAGCCCGAAGGCTTTCGATTGGGGATCACCGGCGACGTCCATCTTAGTGTTTCTCCCCGTGGTGCGGATCGGCCTCCGGCAGGACCGCCTTGACTTCAAACATACAAATCATCGGCAGGAACCGGATGAAAAGCAGGAACAACGTGCCGAAGAGCCCGAATGTGCCGATGAACATCCAGATGTCCACCCAGGTCGGATGGAATTGCGCCCAGGCCGAAGGCAGGAAGTCGCGGGAGAGGGTGGTGGCAATGATGACGAAGCGCTCATACCACATGCCCGCATTCGGGAACTGGCAGATGATCCAGACCCAAACCAGGTGGGTGCGGAAATACTTGAACCAGAAAATCTGCGGCGCGATGACGTTGCAGAACATCATGCTCCAATAGGCCCACCAGAATGGACCAAAAGCGCGATACCAGAAGGCCGCGCGCTCGTAGGGATTCGCACTATACCAGGCCATGAACAATTCCATGATGTAGGCGTATCCAACGATCGAGCCGGTGAAGAGGATGACTTTGCACATCTTGTCCACGTGCGAAACGGTCACCAGATCGTGCAGCGGTTTGTAGATCGCGCAGGCCGGAATCATAATGGTCAGCACCATGGCAAATCCGCCGAAAATCGCGCCCGCCACGAAGTAGGGCGGGAAAATCGTGGTGTGCCAGCCGGGAATGACCGACGTGGCGAAATCGAAGGACACGACCGAGTGGACCGAAAGCACCAGCGGAGTGGAAAGCCCGGCCAGCAGCAGGTAGGCCATTTCGTAATGGCGCCACTGGCGGTTGCCGCCGCGCCAGCCGAGGGCCAGCGTGCCGTAGAAGAATTTTTTGATCTTGGTGGTGGCACGGTCGCGCAATGTCGCCAGATCAGGAATCAATCCGGTGTACCAAAAAAGGACCGAGACGGTGAAGTAGGTCGAGACGGCAAAGACGTCCCAGAGCAGCGGACTGCGGAAGTTCTGCCAGATGCCGTTGGCGTTCGGCACCGGAGCAAGGAACCACGCCATCCAGACGCGGCCCACGTGCAAACCGGGGTAGATGGCCGCGCAGATCACGGCAAAAAGGGTCATGGCCTCGGCCGCGCGGTTGATAGACGTGCGCCATTTCTGGCGGGTGAGAAAAAGAATGGCCGAAATCAGCGTTCCGGCATGGCCGATACCGATCCAGAACACGAAGTTCGTGATATCCCAAGCCCAGCCGACAGGATGGTTGTTGCCCCACACCCCGACGCCGGTGGAAATGAGGTAGGTAATACAGAATCCCAGCACAGCGGTGAGAAGCACGCAGGGCAGAAGACAGATCCACCACCAGATCGGGGTCTTGTCCTCGACGATGGAACTGACGTAGTTGCCGATCCAGCCGTAGGTGCGCTTGTTCAGCACCAGCGGAGGACGAATGACGGCCTGTTCGGCAGGCGTCAACTCAGCGGTTGTGCGGGCGGCGGATGCGTCAGCCATTAGGGATGGACCTCCTCGGTCTTGTGCGCTTTGCTTTCGTGTCCGTGACCCTGGAGTTGGATTCCCTCGTCACCCTTGTGACCGGGTTCATGCCCGGCGCCGTGCGGGTCGCCATTGGCTTGGCCGACTTTGTCCGCACCAGGCATTTTCGGATTCGGGTTCTTGATGCGGGCCAGATAAGTCACCCGCGGCGCCGCATTCAAATACTTCAGCATCACATATCCACGGTCCCCGTTGCGTTCGCGGGCCACCCGGCTCTTGAGATCGTTGATGTTGCCGAAGACCAGGGAATCACTGGCGCAGGCCTGCTGACAGGCGACCTTGAACTCCCGCACCGGCACGTTGTTCTTGTTCTGCGCTCCGGCTTCGACCAGACGGTTGATCTTGGCCTCCTCAATGCGCTGGATGCAGAACGTGCATTTCTCCATCACACCGCGCATCCGGACGGTGACGTTCGGGTTCTTCGACATCTTGAGGCTGTCGGCCATGCCCTTCTTGGCCAGCGGACCCCAATAAAGCTCGGTGGTCGGACGTTCGTTGTAATCGAAATAATTGAAGCGGCGGACCTTCCACGGGCAGTTGTTTGCGCAATAACGCGTGCCGATGCAGCGGTTGTAAGCCATGAGGTTGAGGCCATCCTCGCTGTGCACGGTCGCGTTGACCGGACAGACCGTTTCGCACGGTGCGTTTTCGCAATGCTGACACATGACGGGTTGCGCGAGCATCTCGGGATCTTCCGGTGTGCCGGCAAAATAGCGGTCGATGCGAATCCAGGCCATGTCGCGGTTTTTGCGAACCTGTTCCTTGCCCACCACCGGGACATTGTTCTCCGCCTGACAGGCCACCACGCAGGCGTTGCAGCCGATGCAGGTGTTGAGATCGACCGTCATGCCCCACTGTTCCTTGGAGGTCAGCTCGGGATGGGTGTAGAGAGAAATGTTCGGCGGAATGTGGCCGTCCATCCCGATGGAGCGGGCAAATTTCGGATCCTCCGCGTAATGCTCCAGCGTGCCTTCGCGGAAGAGGTCGCGGCCATGCATGCTGCGGGCTTCCTGGGTGCGGGCCAGCGGATACGTGTCGGCCGTGACCTTTACTTCCACGCCGGAACGGAAACGCAGGGAATCCGAGGTGCGCAGAGGGTAAGCATTGAAACCCACCCCTTCCATCAGGGCGGAAACGCCGGTGCGGCCGTAGCCGAGGGCGAGGGAAATCGAATCGTCCGCATGTCCCGGCGCGACCAGTGCCGCGGCGATGATGGAAACCCCGCCCGCCTTGATCTCGATCAGGTCGGACACAATGTCGAAGGTCTCCTCGTTTTCCAGATCCTTGCCGGCGATGCCGTTGAGAGCGTCGGCGGCTTTGTCGGTCCAGGTGAAGTTATTGACCTTGATACCGAGCCGTTTGGCCGTGGCGGGACTGACGAGGGCGACGTTGTCCCAGGTGACTTTGGTCTCGAAATCGGGAGTTTCCTGCAGCCAGCTATTGTTGGCATAGCGACCGTCATCCACGCTGGAGCTGGGCAGGAAAACGAGTTCCAACTCCCCGGTGACCGGCACCGCGGATTTGGCCAGGGCGGCGGCCCCTCCCGCGTTGAACGTCGGAGGAGCCTCTGGCAGGGTGCTGTCGGGCTGGAAGCCGGTGCGGAGGAGCGAATTCCATTTCGCGGCGTCGCCAGCATAGGCCTGATTGAAGGTTTCCTGAATCAACTCCGGTCCCAGCGGCTTGGGCCGTCCGGCGAGTTGCGCGAGAATTTCCAATTCGCTCACGCCATTCCAAAGCGGAAGAATCATGGGCTGCACCGCCGTGTACGTTCCATCGTAGGTCCGCACATCGCCCCACGATTCGAGATAATGGGCGGCGGGAACCTGCCAGCGGCTGAGCTTGCTGGTTTCGTCCTCGAAAAGACCCAGGCGCACGACAGCCGGGACATTCAGCAGCAGATCGGAGAAGCCCAGTTCCGCCGGCGCATTGTAGGCCGGGTTGCCGCCAAGAATGAAAAGCGTCTGCACCGTTCCGGCCTTGATGGCGGCGGCGAGATCGGCGATGGACGCGGCGGGTTTTTCTCCCGTGGTCAGACCGAGGATCGTCGTGCCATGGTTCCCCAGCGCCTCGTTGAGCCCAAAGACCAGGGCCTGCACCCAGGCGGGCTGGAGGCCACCCACGGTGACGATGCTGCGGCCCAGGTTGGCCAACAGGTCATTGGCGCATTCGGTGATCCATTGATCGTCAAACTCCGCCTTGCTCGCCGGCACCGCGCCAAGCAATGCGGCCAGGCTGGGATTGCTGGTCTTGGCGACGATCTTTTGCGCGAGTTGGCGGGTGAATTCCCCGATGAGCGACGCTTTGCAGCGATAGCGGTGATCGGCCAGCCCGCCCGTGTTGGAAAAATGGTTTTCGACCACGTAGAGGCGGTTCATGGGCGCGCCTTTCTGGTCCGGATTGCGCCGCGGAAAGAAACCGGCGGCAAAGCCGACGCCCTTGTCGCTGCTGCTCAGAAATTCGCTGTCCAGCGCCAGCACAATGTCAGCCCGCTCGAACTTCGGCAGGAGCCGAACCCCGGGCGCGAAAGAGGCGGAAACCGCCTTGGCTGTCTCGGAATCGCCCAGCGGCTCGTATTCGCTCCAGACCAGGCCGGGAGACTTGGCTTCAAGTTCCGCCCGCAGGCGGTCGCGCGTGGGTGAGTTTTTCCGCTCCACCAAAAACGCGAGCCCTTGACCGCCGGAGGCCGCCGCAGTTTTGAGATAAGTTTCAAAAATCTCCGCGGAAACCTCCGAACCATTCTCGGTGATGACCTTGGACCGATGCGGATCATAAAGATCCAGCACACTGGCCTGGGTGAATCCATCCGTGCCGCCATTGCTGTAAGGATGAAGCGGGTTGCCCTCGACCTTGGTCGGGCGTCCGTCCACCGTGGTCACGACCAGCGGCATCGCCCCCTCGCGGATGGGCATCGCCGTGGCGTAATACAAAAATTTCCCCGGGATCCCCCACTCCACGCCCTTGTTGAAAGGAACCAGATACGACTCCGGCCTGCGGCAACCGGCCAGCCCCACCCCCGCAAGCGCCATGGAGGCACCCATCAGCTTCATGAAATCCCGCTTCGACAGCCCGCTGTCCTGATAGACATCAGCCCCGCGCGGGAACTCGCGGATCAGCGTTTGCTCGAAACCCGGGCTGTTCTCCAGCTCGGCCAGACTGCGCCACATGGTGGGCTTCCCGGCTTGGGGGGAGTCGGGGCCCCAAACCCCGCCAGGTGGATGTTGGAAAACGCGTTTCATCGATGACAGCCTCCACAACTTACGGGCGGGTTCACATCCCACTCTTCTTTGAATTTCAAACCCATTTCCCGCTGTTGCTCGGGCGATTCCGCCTTCCAGTTCATATTGTAGATCTCACCGGGCGGACGCAGATTATTTTCCGGGGCGCGATGGCAATCCAGACACCAGCTCATGCTCTGCGGCTGATGTTGATACACGACAGCCATCTCATTGACCGCCCCGTGGCACGAATAACAACTCACGCCGCGGTTCACGTGGGCCGCGTGATTGAAATACACGTAGTCCGGCACCTGATGAATCCGCACCCAGTTGACCGGCGGACCATCCGCCTTGCCGCCATTCCACGCCGCCCTCACCGCCGTGAGCCTCGGACTGTCCGCCTTCACTTGCGTGTGACAGCTCATACAGGTTTGCACCGAAGGCACGTTGGAATGCGAGGCCACCTCGACGAAACTGTGACAATACCGGCAATCCATCCCGAGCTGCTGCACGTGGAGCGCATGGGAAAAAGGCACCGGCTGCGTCGGCTGGTAGCCCACCCTGGTGTATTTTGGAGTGAAATAATACGTGATCCCCGCCGTGACCGAAGCCCCGAGAACGCCGAGACAGACCACGAGCTTCCAGGGAAGCTGGTTGGTCCATTTCGGAAAAAAGTTTGCCATACGTCGGGACGGTCAAGTAGCGGTCAATTGTCACCGTTTATCGGTGGATTGCGCAGGAACACTATTATCAGTAAATCTAATGGCAATCGTTTTTCCACTGGAATGAAGAGATTTTTTTCTTGCGCTCCGAACCCGCAGAAAGTCATTCCCGTGCGAGGCAAAAACCGGCTATTTTCCTTCTCATGACCCGATGGATTCTCTGCGGTGCGCTGTTTTTTTCCGTTCCGGCCCACGCCCAGGAAACCGCCCAACCGCCCCTGTCCGCCCTCAAGCTCGGCGTTGAAGGCAAGACCATCACCGCCGAACTCGCCGACGACCCGCAAGAGCAGGTCATGGGCCTCATGTTCCGCGAAAAACTCGCCCCCGACAGCGGCATGCTATTCATCCTGTCCCCTCCCCGCCGCGTTGCCTTCTGGATGAAGAACACCATCCTTCCCCTTTCCGTCGCCTACATCGGTGCCAACGGCGTCATTCTGGAGATTCACGACCTCCAGCCCCGCAACGAAAAACCGGTCCCCAGCGCCTTCCTCAACATCGCCTACGTGCTCGAAATGGAGCAGGGCTGGTTCGCAAAAAATAACGTCCTCCCCGGCGTCCGACTGACCGGACTCCCTCCGCCGCCCCGCCAGTGAAGTCCCCTCCCTCTCCTCCTGAACCTGCCCCCGCCCCGCTCTTCGCCATGAAAAGAGTGTCGGTTCAGGTTTATGTGTAAGGATCCTCCCCGAGCCCCAACTCCATGAAACCCGCCGAAATCCACTTCACCCAACGCACCGGCTGGCTGCGTGCCGCCGTCCTGGGCGCGAACGACGGCATTCTTTCCACTGCCAGCCTGATTCTCGGCGTCGCCGCAGCCGACGCCAGCCGGCATAGCGTTCTCGTCGCCGGCCTGGCCGGATTGATCGCCGGCGCGATGTCCATGGCGGCGGGCGAATACGTGTCGGTCAGTTCGCAGTCGGACACCGAAAGCGCCGATCTCGAGCGCGAACGCCTGGAGCTGGCCAACGACGGGCCCAACGAACACGCCGAACTCGCCGCCATTTATGAAGAGCGTGGACTCGACCCCGCCCTCGCCGCCCAGGTCGCCACCCAACTCATGGCCAAGGACGCGCTCGGCGCCCATGCCCGCGACGAACTCGGCATCTCCGCTACCCTCAGCGCGCGCCCGGTTCAGGCCGCCCTGGCTTCCGCCGCGTCCTTTGCGGTGGGGGCGGTGCTGCCCCTGATCCTCGTTCTCCTGGTGCCGCGCTCCGTCCTCGTCTGGGCCATTGCGGGCAGTTCGCTTTTTTTCCTGGCCCTGCTCGGCTCCCTTGCCGCCCACGCCGGAGGCTCCCCGGTCGGAAAAGCCGTCCTGAGGGTGACCTTCTGGGGCGCGCTGGCCATGGCCATCACCTCGGCCATCGGGGCCTTGTTCGGGGGAGCCCCTTGACGGGAAACCCCGGCGCCCCCGGAAAAGGGACCCGGGGATTTTTCGCTTGCGGCACATTACAACAAACCGGAGTCTCGTCTTTGCTGCGGCGGGAAATCGGGCTTTGCAGCCCTGACCCGACTGAGGCATCAACGCAAATGAACAAAGCCCGGATGGCGAAATTGGCAGACGCGCCAGATTTAGGATTGAGTTTTTAGCTGTTTTTTGCCATTCCTTCGCGTTCCATCAATCGGCGTCAACGCCTGTATTTATAAGGCTCTGCGGGCGTTTCGCTTGATTTTATCAGACTCGCCAGACTACGCCTCAAAGTCGCACAAAGTGTAGCACAGCAAAAACCAGACTTCGTTACTTTAGGAGTCTGGAAAGGCTCGTCCGGCTATCGGTTGAACAAGCCCCGCCCCAACCACAAGCTGCGGCGGGGCTTTTGAATGTTTGAATGCCAAGGAATCAAACGGAGGCTTTTCAGCCATCGAGAAATTCTTCTTCATCCAGCGACGGGCCGAAAACCGTGTCTTGCTCGTCTAGCCTCAGCATCCGAAGCACGACCTCCACAGTGTGGCGGTTCCTTGCGTTTTGATCACTGATCTGGTCATCGGTTTCGAGTTGCGTTTGCATGGGGGGTGTAAAAAGGTGCGGCTGCCGTGCGCCATGGTCGGCAACCGCGTGTCCCGTTAATGCGCTGATAAAAGCGTGGCGGCGGGATTTTGCTCATTAAGCAAAATGGGGTTCTGTCATCGTGCGTTTTGTAGAAACTGCGGCCACTGGCCGGAGCCGGAGCCGGGGTGTTGCATCGGGGGAAGCGCACGTTGAATTTCGTCAATGCGGCGCTCGCAGGCCATGTTCGCGGGGAAGAGCATCCCCATGCTGTCACTGGTTGAGTCTAGCACGCGCCACAAGGCCGTTTCTAGTTTCGGTGTGGACAGCTCGCGGCTGAATTCAAAGCGTTTGCCACGCGCATTGAAGAGCCGCTGGAGCCGATCAAGGTTGGCCAAGACAATTTGCCGGAGCTTGTCGGGTTGGGTTTTGCGCCATGGTAAATTCATGGCCTCAAGCGGTGATGTCCCGGAGCCATTCCACGCTGGAACCGTTCCAAAGTTTGGGGCTTCGCATTTCAGCGGGGAAGTGATTCGCCATATACCACGCTTCGGTATACAGGCCGGTGAGGATCGGATCGCTGTGCAAAACGTAAATGTCCCGCCACTCGTCGGCGTAAATTTTGCCTTCCAACGGCTGATCGTATTTTACATAGCGCGCTTCGGCGGCCAGAGCTTCAATTTGAAACTCGGCAAACAGCGTTTCGCTCAAACGCTCAGCCAGTGACGCGGCAAAGTTTCCGGCTTGAACTTTTGATGCGTCGATCTCGGCCACGCTCTGATGAAAAAGCTCCGGCGACATTTCGGCCAGGGCCCGGCGTGAGACTTCGCAGGCAACTGCCACGTCATTGTAGCTCCCAGCGCAACGCTCACCGTCACGAACGGCCTGGCTCAGGCCGGGGATGTCGTGCTCGCGGCGTAATTCTGTGGCGGCATCGAAGCGGCCAAGAATGGCAGCAATCGCTTTCTTGTCGCTCTTCTCAACGTGCGGGGTGACGGCGGCCAAGCGCGGCAGTCCCGGCCATTGGTTTCGTGCGCTGCTGATAAAAGCGGACGGGTGAATTTCTCCGGTGCGCGGCCATGGGGTGATGGTTGACGCTCCGGTGCTTTGGGTGGGGATTTCTTGCTTATTCATACGGGTTTTTGGGGGGGTTACATGTTGTGGACGCAGCCGGGGGTTGCGGCTTGGCATTCTTCTCGAAGCAGGAGGCTGCGGTTAGACTTGTAAAATGCGGTGCGCTTGTGCGGATCGCTGATGGCGCCAATTTGCTGAGACAGGGTTCTTGGGGTTGGCAGCTCCGGTGTTGCGGCTCGCGCTGCTTCTCTGATCATGGGGATGCGGTTTTTGCGAAAGAATGCGTCTTTGGCGGTGGGGTTGGTGATGGCGGCGAGTTGGCCAACCAGCGTTTTGTTCTCCATGGAGAACGTTTTTGAAGCGGCTCCAATTGCAGCAAGGCGCGGATATTTGCTCGACCACGCGCAGGCCTGAGCGGGGTTTGCTCCGGTTACGACGTCAACGAAACCAGCGGCCAGTGCTTCGGGTGCGCTCAGCCATGTTTCGGCATCGAGGAGTGCCATGATCTCGGTGGCGGTTTTCTTTGACTTGCGGCGGTAGGCGGCCACTAGCGTGTCTCGAAATTTGTCGAGCGTGTCGGCGTCTTTGCGTAGATCGGCGGCAGTGCCGGTGCTGCTACTGCTTGGGTTGTGCATCATCCACAGCGCGTTTTCGGCCATCGTGACGGGTTGGCCAACCATCGAAATGACGCTCGCCATGGATGCGGCCAGACCAATGATATTGACTTCAACACCGGGGCGGTGAGCACGGAGACTGGACAATATTGCGGCTCCGGCAATAACGCTGCCGCCGGGACTGTTGATGCTGAGCCGGATCGGCTTGCGGCCTGCGGCTTTGATTTCTTTAAGGACGCGATTAAAAACGGCGCCGGTGATCTCTTCGTGGATGTCTACAGGGTGGGATTTCATGGGGGGGGTTATGGGATTCTTTTGAGGGTTTTAACGAGCGATACGATGCGGGTTTTTTTGAAGAGCAAGCTTCTGCCGCTAACGAAGTCGGGGGTGATTTTTCCGTTCTGAATCTCGCGGCGCACCGACTCGGTGGGCATGTGTGCCCATCTGGCCAGCTCGCTCAGGGTTAGGAGCTCACTTGTGGAATTTTGTGTCATGTGTCGCAATTTATATTAATGCCATTTA
This sequence comes from Chthoniobacter flavus, assembly GCA_945860745.1. Taxonomy (GTDB): domain Bacteria; phylum Verrucomicrobiota; class Verrucomicrobiia; order Chthoniobacterales; family Terrimicrobiaceae; genus CAMASH01. Next base: position 24,738 of record CAMASH010000049.1, read on the forward strand.
TTGTCAAGCTTTATTTATTATCAATGTGCATTAAGTATTTTTTAGAGCTTCGGGTTTGAGAGCAATTGGCGGCTTCCCATCATCGCTATCGAACAAAGGCAACTTATCGAACCTGTGCCAATTTGACTCGAGACGCATCAACTCCAAGGGACGTAGAGTTGAAAAGATTCCTTTAAGCCAGCATAGGTGTAACTCAGCCGTTATCTGCCTAGGCGTTTGCGTCAGGAGCCCCGCCAGCGCGTTTTGTTTGGAAAGCAATGGCATAGGCTTGCCTAAATAGGGTAGGATCGAGGTCGAGTTGTCTTTCATGGTTTTATCAGCGGTTTGTGGTGCGCTTGTTCGCGTCCATGGGTGGGTGCAAAGGGTGCAACGTGGTGGGTACAATAACCCGAAATGGTTACACAATACTGGAAATGTGTAGCTTTTCCTGTCTTTACCCCCTACCACGTTGCACCCTTTGCAGTGCGAAAAAGCTGTCATAACTCCACTCTTGTAAAACGATGGCGATGCCGGGTGTTTGTCATCCTTGTGTCAGAGTTATACTCCTCGCAACTCTCACGAGTTACAGCAATGCCGTCCACCTTTAGCTGAAGGGTGTTTTCATCAATAGTCTCGGCCTCTTTGAATAGTTTACCCAGAGTCCGCCCTATTCTGAACTTTGGTTCTTCTGGCGAGTCCTTGCGACCCGGCAAGTCAATGCTTGCTTCCACACAAACATCTGCGAGTTCCAAGATGGTCAAGGTCTTACCGGCGTGCCCCTCGGCTATTACGGCGTTTGCGAGGTCGCGCAACCATTGCAGCGCGGGGTTTGCGGTGCGGGCCTGCTCCTCGCGGTGTCCGTCGAGAAGAGGCGGGAGGTCGAATATCCCCTGCACGATCCAGTCGAGCGATTGCGTCCACTGGCGGAAATCGTGACGGGTGTCGGTCGTCCTCGGCTTT
>CAMASH010000050.1 GCA_945860745.1 Chthoniobacter flavus
CGACGGCTTGCCCTATTTTGTCAAGGGGGCCTGCGTCTGGGGGGAAAACGTGCGGGCGAGTGACCTGAAGGACGCGGGGGCAAATTCCCTCCGCACCTACCATTCGAAGTATGCGCGCTGGACGCTGGACGCCGCCCAGCGCCGCGGCATGACCGTCATGCTCGGCTACGAAATCAGCGGCCACCATGAGGGCTTCAGTTACCTCGATCCGGGCGACGTCAAACGCCAGCGCGAACGCTTCCTCGAATTTGTGCGGAAGTACAAAAATCACCCGGCCCTGTTGGTCTGGGCCATCGGCAACGAAGTGGAGCAAAACGTCCAACCCGCATTTGCCGAAGCAATGTGGAAGGAACTCAACGAACTCGCCCGGCTGACCAGGGAGATCGATCCGGATCATCCCACCGCCATCGTTCTGGCTGGAGCGCCGGATGAAAAACTCCAGGCCGTGCGCGCGTGGTGTCCGGACGTCGATCTCATCTGCATCAACAGCTACAAAGGGCTGCGCGACCTGCCGGAGCACCTGGCCAAAAACGATTGGAAGAAGCCGTATCTCATCACGGAGTTTGGTGCCGTGGGCTGGTGGGAGGCACCGGTCACTGCCTGGGGCGCGCCGATCGAAATGACCAGCACGGAAAAGGCGAAAGAATATCTGACCTCGTATCAGCGCGGCATCCGGCGCGACCGGCCGCACTGCCTGGGTTCGTATGTGTTCTTCTGGGAACCCAAACAAGAGGCCACCTCGACGTGGTTCGGTCTGTTTCTTTCCGGAGGAGAACGCCTCGAAATGATCGACGCCATGACCCAGGCCTGGAGCGGCCGCAAACCGCGCAACCGCTGTCCGCAGATTAAGACCCTGGAATTCGCCGGCGGGAGGGGCCACTTCTTCCCGGGGGATTTGGTGGAAGTGAAGCTGGCGGCCTCCGATCCCGAACGCGATCCGATGGGAGTCTCCTGGCGCATCATGGAAGAGTCCCCGCCCTTCACGCCGGAAAACGGGTATCAGTCCGTGCCTCGCGCCTTGCTGGAGCACAGCATCGTGCCGCGGGATGACGGCGCGCAGTTTCCCGCCCCGGCCAAGCCGGGGGCCTATCGGATTTTTGTTTTCGTTTACGACGGCAATGGCAACGCCGCCACCGGCAACCTGTGCTTTTTTGTCGATGCCATCCCGCCGGCCCCGTCACCGACGCCGACGCCCGCCCCGCCGGCCCCGCAGCCGGAAGGCGAGCCGACTCCGCCGTGAGCATTCAATGATTTCCGGCGAGGCGCTTTCTCAGTGTTTTTGACGCCAAAAAGTCTCTCCTTTTGCAGAAAATCTGCATTTCAGCATAATGAAGACATGCGAGCTACGATATCCGTTTCCGGTCGGGGGTTGATTTCTTTGCCCGCGGCCATGCGCAAAGCGGCAGGGATCCGGCCGCAAGAAAACCTTAGCGCAGAGACGACGCCCGAGGGAATCCTGCTGCGCCCGGCCGTCACGTTGCCTATTGAGATTTACTCGGAGAAACGCGTGGCGGAATTTGACGCAGCCGAAGCTGAACTTGCGTCCGTGCTGGCGGGGAGAAGGCGAAAATAGCCGCCGATGCGGGTTTTCCTCGATGCCAATAGTCTTTTTTCCGCCGCCAAATCCAACGGTGCGGTAAGAGCTTTCCTCACCGGCCTCAAGGACGATGGACACAAACTTGTGGCCGATGGGTATGTGATGGACGAAGCGCGTCGAAACCTGGAGATCAGGTTTCCCGGGGCCATGAGGGATTGGGAAAGCGTGCTGGCGGATGTGGAAGCCTCCGCGAAAACCAGCGGCTCACCGGGCAGGCACCTTGCCCTGGATCTGCCGGAGAAGGATTGGCCCGTGCTTGCTGCGGCCATCCAGCTTCGATGCCATGTCCTGTTCACGGGCGACAAATCCCATTTCGGATCACTCTACGGCCAAACGATCGAAGGCGTTGAGATTCACTGGCCGGCAAGCCTGGCGGAAAAACTCGGAAAGCGGTGAGGCTCCCCGTCGATCCCACGCAATCCGGGTTGCGCCTGCCGCAATTTGACCGCTTCCTCGGCATCGACTACTCCGGCGCGCAAACGGCGACGAGCAGCCTGCCCGGCTTGCGCCTCTACGGCGCGACGCTAACGCATTCGCCCGCCGAGATTCCCCCGCCGCCCGGCCCGCGGAAGTATTGGACGCGCCGCGGCCTCGCCGAGTGGCTCGTCACGGCGCTCCGGGACGGCCCGCCCACCCTGGTCGGGATCGACCACGGGTTTTCCTTTCCGCTGCGCTATTTCGAAGTCCACCATCTCCCGCCGGACTGGCCGGCTTTTCTCGATGACTTCCAGCACCACTGGCCAACTGATGAAGACAATCTCTCCGTGGAACTCATCAGGAATGGCGCGTTCGGGTCCGGGGCCGCGCGCATGGGAAAACCGCGTTGGCGGCGGATCACCGAGGAACGGAGTCGCGCGAAGTCGGTTTTTCACTTTGACGTGCAAGGCAGCGTGGCAAAGTCCACTCACGCCGGTCTGCCGTGGCTGCGGTATCTCCGCCAGCAACTCGGCTCGCGCTTGCACTTCTGGCCCTTCGATGGCTGGACTCCGCCGCCGGACCGTTCCGTCGTCGCCGAGGTCTATCCGGCTTTGTGGAGCAGGACGTTTCCCGTCCAAGACCGCAATCCCCACCAACACGACGCCTACAGCGTGACTCGCTGGATGCAGGAAAGTTCCGCGGACGGCACGTTGCCCGATTGTTTCCTCCCGCAACTCCAGCCGGCCGAACGCATCACGGCGCAATTGGAAGGCTGGATCCTCGGTCTTGGCTGACGGCGTGATCCCCGATTGGAGTCTTCCCCCTTCGCCTGCCCCTTGCCTTGGGGCCGAGGTGGGGTAACATTCCCGTCCATGATCGCACCCGCCATTCCCGCGAACGACAAGGAGCGGCTGGCCAGCCTGAGATCGCTCGGACTGGTGGATACGCCGCCGGAGGAACGCTTTGACGCCGTTACCCGTCTGGCCACCACGATTTTCGGCCTGCCCATTTCCTACATCTCGCTGGTCGATGAGACCAAGCAGTATTTGAAATCCCGCGTCGGCCTCGATTTTTGCGAAAGCAGCCGCGAGACCTCGTTCTGCGGTCATGCCATTCTGGAAAACGAACCCCTCATCATTCCCGACACCACCAAGGATGAACGGTTTGCGGACAATCCGCAGGTGACCGGCCAGCCGTTTGCGCGCTTTTATGCCGGCCTGCCGCTGCGGGGTCCGGGGGGCTTCAACATCGGCACGCTGTGTCTGATGGATACCAAGCCGCGGGATTTTTCCCCGGAGAACATCAAGGCACTCAAGGAACTCGGGGTGATCGCCGAACGCGAACTCCACCTCGGCGACGTGATCCGCATGCAGGAGGACTTGTTGAAGACGAAGGATGCCCTGCTCGAGAGTCAGAAGCAGGTCACGGCCCAACTGGACGAGGCGCTCGCCTACGTCACCTCGCTCCTGCCGCGGGATATGGAAACGCCGGTGAAAACGAGTTGGGAATTTTTACCCTCCTCCACTCTCGGCGGCGACAGCTTCGGGTATCACTGGGTGGACCCGGATCATTTTGCGATTTACCTGCTCGATGTTTGCGGACACGGGGTGGGCTCGGCCCTGCTCTCGGTCTCGGCCATGAACGTGCTGCGCACCCAGGGCCTGCCGGATACGGATTTCCTGGAACCGGACAACGTGCTGACCGCCCTCAACCGCATGTTCCCGATGGAGGCCAACGGCGGAATGTATTTCACCACCTGGTATGGCGTGCTGGAGGTGTCCACCGGCACGTTGCGCTATTGCGCGGCGGGGCATCCCCCGGCGGTGATCGTCAAACCGGACGGCGCATTGGAAATGCTGGGCGCGCCCGGCTTGCCCACCGGATGTTTCGAGGAGGCCGACTATGCGGTGGACGAGACGGTTTTCGAAGCCGGTTCGCATCTCTATGTGTTCAGCGACGGCATTTTCGAGGTGCGCCTGCCCGATGACACCATGGGAACTTACGATCAGTTTGTGGAAACGCTGCGCACCATGCCGTCGGCTTCCGGCCTCATCGCGGCGGTGCGCTCGTTCCAGCAAAACGACGCCTTCGACGACGACGTTTCCGTGATCAGAATCGGGCGCTGAATTACGATCGCGGCGGGTTAGAGCGGATCAGATCATGTCGTAGCCGCCGTCGTGAGACGGTGGACTCCGCCAATAGAGGGATCCTCTCCCTCCACGCCCTCACGGGCGCGGCCACGGTTTTTCTGAAACTGCGTGAGGGACAACCATTCGTTGCTTATGGAACGGGCACGGCCGTCTTCACGCCCTTGCCCAGATCCTCGAAGGAGATATCGAACGGCGGAGACTTCTCCCAATCCTTGTAATCGAAATGCCACCACTCGTAGGGAAACGGGATGAAGCCGTGCTTCTTCATGATGGCTTCCAGCTTGAGGCTGTTCTTGCGCTCCTGGGCGTTCCATTTTTTGGAAAAGCGGTGCGCCTTCTCGGTGAAGTCATCGTAGGCCGTCGGCATCTTCAATTCGTTCCCGGCCCGGTCCACCAGGGTCACATCCACGGCCGTGCCGCGGGTGTGCCTGCCCTTGCTTTTTCCCGGATCCGAAACATAGCGCTCATCCCGGACGAGTTCCCACATTTTCGCCTGGACGGAAATCGGACGGTAACCGTCGAAAATCTTCAGCCCCAGCCCCTCCCGGGCGAGCTCCTCCTGCACGTTTTGCAACGCCGCCGCCACGTCCCTGTGCACGAAGGCGGCGGGAAAGGGATAGAGCGTCCGCCCGGTGAAGTTGTACGCCGTGGCGTAGCGGATCTCCTGCAAGAGGGGCGGGTCAATCAGGCCCACGGTGACGAAGTTGTGCTCAATGGCGGCCGACGGCCCGGGCGAAGGTTCCTGGGCAAAAATCAGCCAAGGATAAACCCAGATCAGCAAGGATAAAAACCCACCCTTCCCCCGTCGATTTCGGTCCTTATTCATCGGTGGCTAAAAGTATCGTTCCTCGATCTGCCTGACCGTGCGTTTGACAGGGCGGTATTTTTCCCGCGGCTTGAGCACCCGGTAACTGGCCTTGACATCGCCCCGCGGGAGCATCTCGATCGTGACCCGGCGCACGCCCCAGTCGTTCATGTCCCGGCGGGTGGGCTTGTAAAGATCGACGGTGTTGGTGCCCGCCCGCATCCAGCCGATGTCGTCCACCTCAAAAATCTCCCCTGTGGCCACAAGGCGGAAAACCGTGCCGGCCGGAAAGCGCGACCAGTCGGCCGCCGCGTTGTTGATCCCGCCGGATTTCAACTGTCGGCCCAGGGCGTTCGAGGCGCCGGAGCGGGTGTGATCGCTTTCCGTGTGGGTGGAGGCCGTGGTGCGGATTTTCATCAGCGGCGCGCGGGCCAGGGGTTCTTCGGAGGGCGGCAAGGCCCGCCGGGAGGCGCGGCCGGCCAGAACCAACCAGGCGGTGAGAGCGCATACTCGCAGGGGCATCTCGCGGAAGATACCGGCTTTCCCCCCGACCGGCCAAGGGAATCTTTGTTGCCTTCGCTCTCTGATGTGAAATTGTTAAGCGCCTTCAACCATGGACCGTCTTCTGCTCATTGCGGCAACGCTTTGCTTCCTCGCGAGTTTCGGATACACGCTCTACGCGCTGGGCGCGGGTCGTTTCCAGCCCGGACGGGGAAACTTTGTCGCAATATTCACCGGGTTCCTTTTTCTCAGCGCGTTCCTCTACCTGCGGGGCAAGGCAGAGGGCTCGTGTCCGCTCAACAGCCTCTTCGATGTGCTGATTTTCCAAAGCTGGTCGCTTGTCCTGATTTATCTCGCGGTCGGATCGGCCTACCGGCTCTCGCTGCTGGGGGCTTTTACCGCGCCGCTGGCGTTTCTTCTGGTGCTGGGCGCCTTCCTCGCGCCGATCAATCAGCAACCGGTCCCGCGCGCGGTGCTGAATCCCTGGATCGAATTCCACGCCGCGCTTTCTATCATCGCCTATGGCGCGTTCGGTCTGGCCTGCATCGCCGGCATCATGTATCTGCTGCAGGAACGCCAGTTGAAGTCGCACCAGGTTTCCCCGTTGCTCTACAACCTTCCTCCCATCAATGACCTGGCCGTGGCCAACGGACGGTTGGTCTGGCTCGGGTTCGGCCTTCTCACCATCGCCTTCGCGGCGGGCTTTCTCAGCCAGATCCCGGTCCACCGCGTGAAGTTCGTCGCCTCCGCCCTCATCTGGGGGGGGTATGGAGTGCTGTTAGTGTTGAAGCGGCTGCACACGCTCGCTCCCCGCCGCCTGGCCGGACTGTCCATCGTCGTCTTCGCCCTCGCCCTCCTCACCCTGCCGGGCATTCAGTATCTTTCCTCCCGGCCATGAACATCCTCTGCGCCGGCCTCAACCATCACAACGCTCCCGTGGACGTCCGCGAGAAATTCGCCGTCGGCAACCATCAGTTGAGCGAAACGCTTGCGGCCGTGCGGGCCATCGACGGACTCTCCGGCGCGGTCATTCTTTCCACCTGCAACCGCGTGGAATTCTACGCCGCCAGCCTGTGCCCGGTGCGCGCTTTTGACAGTTTGCGCGATCTTTTGCGAACCCGCTCCGGTCTCGACGCGCCGCTCTATTTTCACGATACCCCGGGCAGCGCGCGGCATCTTTTCCGCGTGGTCAGCGGACTCGATTCCATGGTGCTGGGCGAAACCGAAATTCTTGGTCAGGTCAAGAAAGCCTACGCGGCCGCGGCCGAATTCGGCGCCACCACCAGCCATCTCAACAAACTCTTCCAACACGCCTTCCGCGTGGCCAAGCACGTCCGCACCGAAACCCAGATCACCCGCGGCGCCACCTCGGTCGGGTCCGTCGCGGTCGAACTGGCGGGCAAAATTTTCGGCGATCTGACCGGACGCCGGGTCATGATCCTCGGCGCGGGCGAGACCAGTGAGCGCACCGCGCGCAGTCTGGTTTCCCGCGGGGTCAAGACGGTGATTGTGTCCAACCGCACCTACGAACGCGCGGCCAAACTGGCCGAGGAGATCGGCGGCCTGGCCATTCATTTCGACCATTGGCACAACGCCTTCTCGGATGTGGACATCCTCATCTGTTCCACCGCCGCGCCCCACGCCATCCTGACCCGCGAGAAACTCGCCCCCCTGATGAAAGAGCGTTCCGGCCGCCCGCTTTTTGTCATCGACCTGGCCGTGCCCCGCGATGTCGAGTCCTCCGTCAATGAACTCGAAGGTGTTTTCCTCTATGACATGGATTCGCTGGAGGGCATCGTCCGCCAGACCCTGGATGTCCGCCGGAGTGAAGTCGTGCGCTGCGAGAAAATGATCGCCGATCAGGTCGGGGCCTTTGTTTCCTGGCTCAAGCGTCATCAGGGATTGCGTTCGTGAGCCGCCTTGTTCTCGGCACGCGCGGCAGCGACCTCGCCCGGACCCAAACCCGCATCGTCGCGGAAAAACTCCAGGCGGCGCATCCCGCGCTCGCATTGGAAACAAAGATCATCAAAACCACCGGCGACCAGCGGCTGGATGTCAGCCTCTCCGCCCCCGGCATGTTGGAGAAGGGACTCTTCACCAAGGAACTCGAGGAAGCGTTGTTTGCCGGCGAAATTGACGCGGCCGTGCACAGTCTCAAGGACCTGCCGACCGAGCTGCCGCCGGGACTCACCATCGGAGCCATCCTCGAACGGGCCGATCCGGCGGACGTCCTCATCGCCAAAGAATCCGGCGGATGGAAAGCCCTGCCCCAAGGCGCCACCGTGGCCACCTCCAGCCCCCGCCGCAAAGCCCAGCTCCTGCACTTGCGTCCTGATTTGCGGGTGGTGGAGATCCGCGGCAACGTGCCGACCCGCCTGCGCAAACTGGCGGAAGATCCCGCGCTCGACGGACTCCTCCTGGCCAAGGCCGGACTCGACCGCCTGGGTCATCACATCCTTCCCGCCGGTCTGCATTGGACCGTTGTGGCGGAAATTCTCCCCGCCCCCGGTCAGGGTGCCATCGCCCTCGAATGCCGCGCTCACGACCCGGCCACCGCCGCGTTTCTGCAATCCATCCATCACGAAGAAACCGCCCGCTGCGTCAACGCCGAACGCGACCTCCTCCGCGCACTGGGCGGGGGCTGCAGTCTGCCTTTTGGTGCGCTGGCGGTGATCGAGAACGGGGATGTTCGTCTGCGGACCTTCCCGGAAAATCCGCGCGATCTGCGGTCTTGATGAACTTCAACATGAAGTTTAAGATGATAACATGAGCACCCTCACCATGCTGGAATTACGCACCAACTCCAAAAAGGTCCTTGATCGCCTGGCGCGGGGCGAGAGTCTTATTCTCACCCATCGCGGCAAGCCCGTGGCGCGGCTTCAGCCGCCCGTGGAAAATCCGGATGTGTCACCAGGCGACCCCTTGTTGCATCTTGATCAGCATGGCTTCGACGGACCTGGGGGCAGGCTGTCGAATAAATCCATAGACCGAACACTATATGGCGCGTGAAGTCTTCGTGGACACTTCCGGCCTCTATGCACTGGCGGATCGCAAGGATCTGGCCCATGAGGCGGCATCGAAATTGATCACAAAATTTTACAATACCAAAACCAGCCTGGTTCTGACCGACTACGTGTTGGATGAAACTCTCACGCTGGCCTCGGTCCGCAGCGGTCCGCAAGCCGCTTTGAAGGTGCTGGATCTGACCGAAACCAGCCGGTTTTTTCGAATGCTCTTCATTGATTCCGAGCGTTTCAACGCAGCGAAGTTCTACTTTCGAAAGCACGCCGATCAGGGCTATTCGTTTACGGATTGCACGAGTTTTGTTCTCATGAAGGAGCTGCGGCTTCAGGCCGCTCTCACGACCGACAGTCACTTTCACAAAGCAGGCTTCGAAGCGCTGCTCCAAACCCCGTAATTTGCGATGCAAAAAGGAATCTGTTATCTCATCGGCGCCGGCCCCGGCGATCCCGGCTTGTTGACCCTCAAAGGCCGTGACTGCCTCGAGCGTGCGGACGTGGTGATCTACGATTATCTGTGCAATCCGCTCCTGCTGAAATTCGCCCCGGAGGCGGCCGAGAAAATCTACGCGGGCAAGAAAGCCGGGGCCCACACGCTTTCGCAGGAGGGAATCAATGACGTGTTGGTCGAAAAAACCCGCGCGGGAAAATCCGTGGCGCGGCTCAAGGGCGGCGACCCGTTTCTGTTCGGCCGGGGCGGCGAGGAGGCCGAGGCCCTGGCTGCGGCCGGCTGTCGTTATGAGATCGTGCCCGGTGTGAGTTCCGCCCTCGCCGGACCCGCCTACGCGGGCATCCCGGTCACTCATCGATCCCACAACACCGCCCTGACAATTTTCACCGGACACGAAGATCCCTCCAAGCCGGAGTCCACCCTCGACCTCGAAGCCATCGCCCGCACCCCGGGAACGAAAGTCATGCTCATGGGCGTCGAGCGGCTCGGCCCCATCACGACCCGGCTGCAGGCCGCCGGATTGGACGCCCAAACGCCCGCCGCCCTCGTGCGCTGGGCCACCACCGGTTCCCAAGAGACCCTGGTGGGCACTCTCTCCAACATCGCCGACCTGGCGGTCAAGGCGGGGTTCAAAGCCCCTGCCATCGCCGTGTTCGGCGAGGTGGTTCGGTTGCGGGAAAAGTTGAACTGGTTTGAATCCCTGCCGCTCTTCGGCCAGCGCATCGCGGTGACCCGCACGCGCCAGCAAGCCGGCGACCTGACCGCGCGCCTGCGCGCGTTGGGCGCGGATGCGTTTGAGCTGCCGACCATCCGCATCGAACCGCCGAAAGACAAACGCGGGTTCTACGAACTCGTGGTCGCCGCCCATTCCTACGACTGGCTCGTCTTCACCAGCCCGAACGGCGTGGATGCCTTCTTCACCGCGTTCTACGAGATCTTCCGCGACGCCCGCGAAATTGGCGGCGTCCGCATCGCCGCCATTGGTCCTGCCACCGCGGAGCGGGTGCGCAGTTATCATTTGCAGGTGGATGTTCAGCCGGAAAAATACGTGGCCGAGGAAATTCTCACCGAACTGCAAAAGGAGGTCAGCGTCGAGAACCTCAAATTCCTTCTGGCCCGTGCGGAAGGGGCCCGTGAAGTGCTGGCGGAGGAACTCACCCGGCTCGGGGCGATCGTGGATGAAGCCGTCGCCTATCGCACCGTTCCGGAAACCGAGGATGTGAGCGGTGGCATGAAACGCTTCCGCGAGGAGGGCGCGGATTGGATCACCTTCACCAGTTCCTCAACAGCGGAGAATTTCGCCGCCCTCAAATTGCCGCTGCCTGCGGAACTGAAAACCGCCAGCATCGGTCCGGTCACCTCCAAGACCATGCGCAAGCTCGGACTCGATGTGGATATCGAGGCCAAACAGCATGACATTCCGGGATTGGTCGAGGCCATCTGCCGCAAGGCGTTTTCCGCCACGTGAGGTTGTCGCGGCGGTGGCGTTTGACTCGGGAAAAAAGCACAACAAGCGTCCCGCTTGTTGCGCCTCACTGCACGACGAAGCGGACGGCGGCCGACCGGCCTTCCGCAGTGGCGACCAGATGCCACGCGCCGGGCTTGAGCGTCGCCGTCGGCCCCGGGAGTTTTTCGCCGTTGAGAAACCACTGACAATCCTTCGCCGTGGATTGCAGCGGCATGACCTGCTGGCCGGAGGGCAAATGGGGATTGAATTCGAAAACCGCGCCGTCCTTCGGAAAGAGAATCCGGAAATCGCCGTCGGGCACGGTGGCACCAAGGCGGTTGTGCGGACTGGCGCACCACGCGGCATACTCCGCGGGCAGAATCAGGACGCCGTTGCGATAGAAGGTTTCCGCTGCGACACCGGGCTCCGTTCCAGGCAGAAACCATTCGCGCACGGTTCGCTCCCCGGGGCGGGGCAGCAGGCCGGTTTCCGCCGCGACCTGGACGGGCTGGAGCGACTCAGTCTCGTTGGGAAGAGAAACCGGCGCGTCACCGTTCGCGGAGAGATGCCGCATGACGGCGGCCCAGAGCGGCGCCGCCGAGCGCACCGCCAGCAATTCTGCCATGGGTTTTCCACTCAGGTTTCCCGCCCAGACCGCCACGGTGTGCGTGCCGTTGAATCCCGCGCACCAGCCATCGCGAAAACCGGAACTTGTGCCGGTCTTCACCGCGGTGCGTTGTTCGAGATGCAGCGGCGAGGCATTGCCGAAGCTGAGCTGGCGGGCCTGATTGTCGCAGAGAATATCGGTGATGATCGCGCAGGCTTCCGGGGAAGCGATCCGGCGGCTTTCGATGGTATCCCGCGGAGTGAGTTTCGTTTCCCAAGCCAGCCCGCCGCGGGCCAGTCCGGCATAGGCCCCGGCCAGATCGAGCAGTCGCACGCGGGCGTTGCCCAGAATGAAACCCGCCCCGGAGTCGTCGAAGGATTGGGGGAAATCCAATCCCCAACCGCGCAGTCGCTCGAAGGTTTCGCGCGCCCCCAGTTTGCTCAGCGTCACGACGGCGGGAACATTCATCGAATTGCCCAGGGCCTCTCGCACGCGGACCGGGCCGTAGTACCGTTTGCTGTAATTTTGCGGATCGTAGTCCCGGTATTCCTCCGCGATGGCATCCGGGGTGTCGGGCAGAAGGGTTGCTGCGGTCATGCGCCGCTGGTCGATGGCGGCAAGGTAGAGAAACGGCTTGAGGGTGGAACCGCAACTGCGCGGTTCGATCGCCGGATTGATCGCAGCATGGCGGGGATCGCCGGCGCAGGCCATGACGCGGACATTCCCGGTGGAGTTTTCCACGATCGCCACCGCGGCATCGCCGACGCCAAGGGATGAGACGGTAGCCAGATGTTCGCGCAGCATGCGTTCGACCGTGCGCTGCAGGTCGAGGTCGAGCGTGGTGCTTATCCGTGGCATCGGCATCCTGCCGATGAGTGCTATCGCATCGGCAGGATGCCGACGCCACACAGCTTGGGAAAACTGAACGGCCTCATTCGGCGGATCGTGCCGCTCGATCTGCGGGGGATTTTTCCGCAAGGTCTCCGCATCCACGCCGGGAGGCAGAAGATTCAACGCGGCGAGGCGGCTGACATTGCGCCGGTAGCGGACCAGAGCGCCGGACGGGTTTCGCCACGGATTCCAACGCGCGGGCGATTGGGGCAGGCCGCCGAGATAGATGGCTTCGGCCAGCGAGAGGTCGGCCGGAGCTTTCCCGAAATAGGCCCGGGCCGCCGCCACCGGCCCGATCCGGCGGTTGCCGTAATCCAGGCGGTTCAGGTACGCCTCCAGGATTTTCTTTTTAGTCAATGTCCGCTCCAACCGGGCGGCGGCGAAGGACTCATAAAACTTGGCGGAAAACGTGCGCTCCTTCCGCTCCGAGGCATTTTTCACCAACTGTTGGGTGATGGTTGAGGCTCCGGAAATGATGCGGCCATTGCGCAGATTCCGCCAGGTTGCGCCCAGCATGGCATGAAGGTCGACGCCTCCGTGGTGGGGAAACCGATGGTCCTCGATGCCCACGGTCGCGAGGGGCAGCCAGTCCCCCATTTCCCGCAGCGGGATCGGATGACTCTCACGGGCCTTGTCCGTCGCGATCACCGAAAACACGCGGCCGCGGATGTCCACCAATGCGGGCGTGGCCCCGGGAGGCTGGTCGACTCCGCGCGGCAGCGGGGTCAGGCGAATGCCGATCTCCAGGGCCGTGGTCGCGGCGACCAGACCGGCCAGAACGACGAGGACTATTCGGATGCGACGACGCATGTGCCGGATGGCGAGCGGCCAAAGAAACGGCTGTCATACATGGGCTGGATCCGGGTGGCCGGCCAGATGAAGGTTCCCGCCGCGGTGGCTCGGGCCAGCACGCTGTAGGACGCGGGGCCGGCCGGAAGGTGATCGAAATAGAGATTCGTTTGCTGGTCGCGCATCTCGCTATGCGAGACGCCGAGAGTCGTCACGCCCGCTTCGTCCGGCAGCGAATAGTGTTTGCCGAACATGGCAAGGTTCGGATTCACCACCTCGATGCCGCCGGGCAGTAAATCCTCCACGGCCACAAAGCTCTGCGGTTTCTCCGCCGTGAAGCGATAGGAAATGAGGAGTTCATCGCCGAGCTTGAAGGGCGCGGCTTCGCTGCCAGTGCGCGAGGGCTCGCTCAGATTTTTCACCACGCGCTCGATGCGCAGACCCTGACTTTCCCGTGCGGTTTTCCGTTCGCCGCTGAAATAGGAGGCCGACAGGACGAAGCTGCCGGGCGGCTTCGGGGCGGGCAGACCCTTCACGACGAAATCGGCGATTTTCGCGAGGTCCTGGTCCGTCCAGGCCACGGCGCTTTTGTTCTCGGAAACATCATCCGGCGCGGGGTCGGCGGATCTGACCGCGGTCGGCGGACGGCTTTTCAACAAGGCGTCGAAGGCCACGAGCAACCAGAGATTTTCCTGGGTGGAAAGACTCGAGGAGGATTCCAGCAGCTTGTTCAGGCGTTCCTTCAAAAGCGCGCTGCCGTCGTTGGGTGCGACCGCCAGCCGCGCCCAGGTGCTCAGCGCCTCGGTCCGGGCCGCGGACGAAAACGTGTTCGAATTAAACGCGATGTCACTGAAATCCTTCGGCAGTTCGCCGATCAATTGGGCCTGTTTCTCCGGCCAGAGTTTCAGGCCATGAAGACTGATGGCCAGCATGGCCTTGCCTTCGCCGGTGAGCTTGTCGCGCTGGAGGTAGAGTTCATTGGCCGCGGCCTTGAGTTCGTCGGAGGGTTCCTCACCGAAAGGCGCGAGCACGAAAAGGGCGAACGCGCGCAGAGTGGCCCCGGCTTCGGGCCGGATCTTTTTGGTGACAATTTTCTCCAGCGTTTCCGGCAATTCGGAGGACAGCCGCTCCGGCACTTCAAATCCGGCGCCTTCCGCCTCGGCCACGCACCAGGCGGCCTGGATGGTCACGAAATCATTCGGTTCCGTTCCCCCGGGCCAGTAGGGAATCATCCCGCCGGGGAGCAATGAGGCTTCAATTTCTTTCAGGGTTTCCGTGACGACCTGGCCGTAGTTTTCCCGGCGGACTTTGGCATCCGGAAGGTATTCGAGCAATCCGCCCAGATACGTGATGGCGAGCAGGCGCGAGGTTTTCTGTTCAAAGCATCCGTGCGGGTATTCCAGCAAATACGGCAGCCCCATGAGTTTCGCCAGCCACGGCGTGGTGGAGACGGCGAAGGAAAACGTGCCCTTCGCGTTCTCCCACCCGCGGGGAGCCACTTCGCGCACGGCGAAGGTCGTGTTGCCCACCGTTCCGGTCACCGATTCTTTTTTCAGGATGACCGGCTGCGCGACCGGCAGGGTCACTTCGACCGCGTCGGTCAGCTTGGGATCGGAGGTGGACGCGATTTCGAATTTCACCGTAGCCGGACCAACGCCTGTCGCCTTGGCCTTGAAGCGCACCACGGCGGGCGCGTCCTGGGCTGCGCCGACTTCCACTTTGGGATCGGAGAGCAATTGCAGAGTGCCACCCGTGGTGCAGCGAACGACCAGCTTGTCTTGATCTGTGACTTTCTGCCGGGCCACGGCGCGGAGTTCCACCTCGTCGCCGTCGCGCACGAAACGCGGCAGGGCGGGATCAATGAGAAGTCTCTTCGTCACGGCAAATGTCGCATCGCCCGCGCCGAACTGGCTGGCCTTGGTCTGGCCGACCGCGATGACGCGGAAGCGCGTCAGATTGTCCGGCGCTGCGCAGCTGAAGGTGGCCTCGCCCTTGGCATTCGTCTTCACGCTTGGCTGCCAGAGGATGAGCGGTTGGAATTCCTTGCGGGCAAACGTGACATTGCCGAATTCGTCCCCGCCGCCGTCGCCAATGACGAAACCTTTGGCCGTCAGCCAGGAGGGCGCGATTTTGTCCACGTAGGCCTTCAATGCGCTGTAGGTCACCACGGCAAAACTACGGGCCGGGAAAAAGTCCGCCAGGAAGCGCGGCAACTGCCACCCGCCGAGTTCGAGAAGGGAATCATCCACCGCGGAGATGGCGAGGTCCGCCCCGGCCACCGGCTGGCCCGCGGCGGTCACGCGCACGGTGCCGGTGATTTTTTCGCGCGGCTCGTATTCCGCGCGGTCCACCGCCACGGCGATGTCGAGGTTCCGGTTGGGCGCGACGACATCGAGATTGGTGTAGCCGAACATCTCGCCCGCGAGTTGGTCATCACCGCCGGGCCGCAGGATGTAGATGGAGACAAAAACATTGGGCTCGTATTCCGGTTTGACCGGAATCTCGATGCGCGAGGTATTGCCCTGGATCGGCACGGTGAAGGTGTCGAGGATGTGGTCCGACTCCACGCTGACCCAGGCCACGCCGCCGGTGGGGGAAAGAACGTTGATCACGGCGGTTTCGCCCACTTTCCACGCCTTGTCCTCCGGGTTGCGTCCGCCCTTGATGGTGAAAACCGTGGCCGTGCTGTCGGACTGCACCGGAATTTCCGAAGGTTCGTCGCCGTCAAGGAAAGCCTCCTCGCTCACCGGCATGCCGGCGGCTCCGGACAGGGGCGAAACGACCACCACGTAGCGTCCGGGTTCCTTGGGCTTGAAGGTCAGGGTTTCCTCCTTCACGCGCTCCCGCTTCTCCACCGGGATGAACTGGTCAAAATTCCGGTAGCGATAAACATCGGGCGCCAGTCGTTCCTTGACCGACTTGGTCACGACATGAAAGAGCTGCGCGTTGACCGCCTCCGGAGCGTCACCGAACGGCGTTTCCGCGTCCCACTGGAAGGTGAGCTTCCCGATCTTCTGCTCATCCGCTTTCACTCCGAGCAAGACCGGCAGCATGTCCACCTGGTGATTCGTTCCGCCGGTGATGGTCTGACCGTCCGGTCCGGTCACCTCCACTTTCCAGCTCACAGAGCAGCGGGCGCGATTGCCGGGATCCTTGAACGGCGCGTTGCAGCGCAGGATCACCTTGCCGTTGCCGTCCAGGGCGGTTTCACCTGAAACCTCCGCGGAATAGGTCGGACGCGGAGCCTTCTCCGAATAGAGGTCGACCCGCTTCATATCGCCGTCGCCATTAGAGTATCCCTCATCGGAATCGCTCGTCCAGGTCGTGGTCCATTTCACGGCGGCCCCGGCGTTGGGGGCGCCGTGGAAATACTGGGACTGCACCGCGACCACGGCCCCGGCCGGTTTGTCCGCTTTGGCCTCGTCGCAAACAACCGAGAAAAGCGGATTGCGGAATTCCTCCACCCGAAAACCCGCCGTGAGCCCGAGCGGCACGTCATCCACCGTCACACGGAGGCCGAGCGGTCCGATGAATCCACCGGCCGGCGGCAGCCATTTGCCATTCCATCCGCCCTCGGCGTCCACCTTCGTTTCCCCCCTGGCCAGAACCTCCCCGCCGTAAGCCGGTTCGATCGACCACTGCACGGACTTGCCCGCGGCCACTTGCAGCAGGCCGTTCTTTTCTTCGCGCACCATGCCCTTGAAGGAAACTTCCTGCCCCGGACGGTAGAGCGGACGGTCGGTGAAGGTGAAGGCGCGCAGGGCGGGCGGCGGCCGCGCACCGGTGTAGCCGCTGGAGAAGGGATCCGACAAAATGACAGGCTGCAGCGTGGGCGCGCCGTCCACCTCCGCGAGGAAAAACGCCGCGTGGGCGATGGCCGCTTGCTCAAACACCGCCAGGCCCTCCGCGGCCGAAGTCCCGGTGGCAATGGTCTGCAGCTTGTCATCCAGCACGGAAACCTCCGCGCCCGCCACCGGCTCGCCATTGCTCATCCTTGCGATGCGCAGGATGGTTTGGGTGGGCGTGAGCTTGCGCGTGATGACGGCCTCGCCGAAATAAATCAAGGCCCGGTTGCCGATCACGCGCCCCTGCGCGTCCTTCCCCGTCACCTCCAGCACCATCGGGCCGCTCAACGCTCCAGGCTGCGGCGGCGTCCAGGAAATCTCGCGCAGACTTTCCTTCGCGCCGGGCGAGGCCGGCACCGAACCGGAGGCCACCACGTGCAGGCCGAAGGCGGGGATGAATTCTTCTGTCGTCGCGTGTTGGATCGACCCATCCGCGGTCCAGACCCATTGGCCGTCCTTGTCCTCCCCCAATTCATTGAACTCGTCATTGCGGGTGATGACGGCGGCGAGTTTATCCGGCGGCACGGCCGCCAGCTTCCATTGCAGTGCGCCGGTATTGACCTGATAAAACGCAAACCGCAGCCCGAGCGCGGAACGTTGCCGCAGCAGGCGGTCGGGGAACAACACCGACGGCGGCACGGGCCGGAAGGTCGCGCCCCATTTTCCCGCCGTGGCCAGGCCGAATCCGCCTTCGCCGATGATCTTGTCGGAAACCGTGACCGTGTAGCGGGCCTCGGTGCGGAAATCGCCGTCCACCGTGAGGTAGGCTCCCTCCTTGCGGAAGCGCAGATTCGGCACGGCCGGGCTCACGCTCACGGCATCCTTCGGCAGCGGACCCCCGGCCAGGGAGTCATCAAACTTCACCTCGATGTTCGCCGTTTCCATCGCGCGATTCCGCGCCACCACCCACTCGATGGCCATCGGCCGGGTTTGCCCGAGCGGAAACACCCGCGGATAGGCCAGTCCGCGTCCCGCATAGGCATCGCTTACGCCCTCAACCACCAGATCGTAAAAGGCGCCCGCCGGCAGCGGCCGGGCCGGACGCACCCGCAGGCCGGAGATTTTTTCGTCATCCTTCAATCCGCCATCCACCACCCGGGCGGATTCCATTTCGCCGCCGGCCGTGTTGAGCAGAATCTCCGCCGGGAAACGCTCACGCGTGGCGCGATTCTGAAACCACGTGCCCTGTGCCGCATCGGCCAGGCGGACCGGATAGTTGAATTCGAGCGGCACCTGCGGACGCGCCCCGAGGCTGCTGCGCTGGCCGTAATTTCCCTCCACGATCTGGAAGGACGGCGAGGTCATTTCCGCGCCCCACGCGTCCACCGCCAGGGCCGCGCCCGCGACGTCCTTCAAGCCCTCGCGCAACCGCAGACGATAGGTCTGCGCGGGAATGATGGGTCCCTTGATGGTCAAATAGCCCTGCGTGGGCGTGGTCCAGGTGAATTCCGTGTCGGTGTCCGGCCAGACCACCACAGGCGATTCCGCCGCCACCACGTCGATTTTGTCCGGGGCAACCATCTCTCCGGGGAACGTCACCGTGAGCGTGGTGAAGGGACGCAGTTCCTCGTCGGTTCCCTCCACCGCCACGCCCGCACCTTCGGGATTCTTGGTAAAGGCCCGCGGGTCCTCCCCGACGACCAAGGCCGCGGTCCGGATCACCGGCGCATTCTTCAGCGGAAACGGCGAGGCCGGCGGCTTCTTGCCGGGATTTTCCAGGGCGAGCAGGCCGGTGGCGGTGAGAAGAAGGAAAACAAAATGGACCTCATGCCAAGAGTGGGAAGGATGAAAAGGGGTTCCGGAAGCATGATCCTTGCGATCCTTTGCGCGCTTTGCGTGAGGCCTTCGAGGGTCCGGCTTCATGGCTTTCCTCCCGATTTCTTTGCTTTGGCCAGATCGTCATTGGCCTCCGCGACGCGTCCCAGTCGTTGCAGGATGGCGGCGCGGGTTTTGTAGAGATTGGCGGAGGGCTGGGCTTTCAGGGCCTTGGTCGCGTAGTCGAGGGCGAGATCCAGGTTACCCGCGTTGAACTCCGCATCCGCCAGGGAGCCGGAGGCCCGGGCCAAGGTGGCGGCAGGTGGTTTTGCGGCCTCCAGGGCGGGCAGGGCGGCCGCCGCGTCGGAGCGGCGGCCGAGCTTGATCAGGACGTAGATTTTTTCGACCTGCGCATCCGGGCTGGCCGGGTTGATGGCCAGGGCCGCCTCGGCATCCTTGAGCGCCAGCGGGAACTGGGAGGCTTCGCTCAATTGAAAACTCCGCGCAATCAGTGCGGCGGCATCGCGCGGCTTGGCGGCCAGGACGGCATCGTATTTCACCAATTTGCTGAGAACTTCCGGCCTGGGATCGCCCTGGCCGAGGACCACGGAAAATTCCTCGAGCGCCTTTTGCGGAGCGCAGGCCGAACGGGCGTAGAGGAACGCGGCGGCGACGGACTGCGGGGCAAGATTGCGGGCGGTTTCGGCATCCGTGCGGGCCAGATCAGGGGCCTCGCTGGCGAGATACCAATAGGCCCGCGCCACCAGCGCCTCGGAGTCCTTGGGATTTTTTTTCAGCCGGGTTGTGGCGGCTTTGATCTGCGGCAGAGCAGCCTGGAGACGGTCGTAGGATGGCTTGGAGCTTTCCGCTTCCTTGGCATCAACTTTCTCCGCCAGCGCGAAATCAGCCAGGGCCCCGTCAAAATCCGCCAGCGAACGTTTGGCCCGCGCGCGCTGCAGCAACAAGGGTGCATCGCCGGAAACACCCGGCGCCGAGGCCAGAAGTGCCGCCAGCTTTTGCTGCTCGCCCTGCGCGCCGTAGAAGCGGGCGAGCTGACGCGTGATGTCGAGATCCGTGGCGTCCTTTCCGTGATAGGCTGCCAAAAGCGCGATGGCCTCGCCGGGCTTACCGTCGCGATTGTAAAGAATCTCCGCCGTCACTCCGGCCTGAACGCCGGGCGGGGCCTTTTTCCAATCCTGCAGCGCAGACTCCGCCAGGTCGTAGGCGGAGACCGAGAGCCAGAGATTCACGAGCGGCCCGCTCAACGCGTCGTCGGGTTCCTTGTCGAGGATGCGCCGGATGATTTCGATGCGCGCATGGGTGTCGTTCGCCTCGTCCGCCAGGGCGAGTTGTTCGCGCAAAGTGGTGCCCCGGGCCGCGGAAAAAGACAGGATCCCGGCAAGAAGGATCGTCGCGAAGTGGCGCATGGGTTGATTAACTCTTACGAAAGTCCGACACATTTATTCAGCGGAAAAGTGATTTTGGACAGAACATTTCGGAAAACCCGTTGCCCTGAGCCCGGTCGCTTGCGGCATCCGGCTTGCCTCCCCATGGCAAAATCCGCCACCGTCGCCTCTGACGAAGCGAAGAATTCCACCAACCGGATTCGGACAGATGGCTGACAACAACTCTCTCACGTGCATGCGGCGGATCGCCACCGGGGCTCTGGCCGGCTGCGTGACGGGCATGATCGCTTGCCGTATCTTGGAACCGGGGTTGCCCTGGCTGGCTTGGCCGCGGGCCTTTTTCGAAGCGGGAACCGTAGGAGCCCTGGCCGACTGGTTTGCGGTGGTGGCCTTGTTCCGGCATCCGCTGGGAATCCCCATCCCGCACACAGCCATTCTCCCCAACAACAAGGGACGGGTGGCGGAATCGCTGGCGGGGTTCATCGAAACGAGTTTTCTCACGGAGGAACAACTCGGACCGCGCTTCCGTCAACGGGACTACGCGGGGTTTGCCTCCCGCTGGTTGCGGGAACACGCGGATTTTCTGGCGGAGAAAGCCACCGGATTCGGCCCGAAGATTCTGTCCGGAGTTTCCGATGAGGAAATGACCGCCCTGCTGGCGGAACGCGCCCGCGCGATGGTCCGCAGCGTCCCGCTGGCCCCGTTGGCGGGCGAAGGACTCGCTTTGTTTGTGCAGAACGGACGCGATCGGGAAATTTATGGCTCCATCCTCAAGGCGGCGGAGGATTTGATTCTGTCTCACCGGGAAATGATTCAAACGAAAATCCAGGAGGAAATTCCCATCCCGGTGGATCTCATCCGCAACTTGCCGGGGCTGAAGTTGCTCGAACCCGCGCTGGATCAGTTGAAGAGCCATCTGGCTGCGGCGGTGGCGACCCGGACCATCGAAAAAATCCAAATCGTGCTGAGGGATGCGGAAACGATCCCGGACCATTCGCTCTGGCGGGCGTTCGACCAGAAGCTGCGCCAATTCCTGACCGACCTCAACTCCTCACCCGAACTGGTGCGGAAGATTAGTGCCATGCAGGAGTCGCTGGCCGCCAGCGCCGTGGTGGAGGATTTTTCCGCCAAGGCCTGGGCGGAGTTGAAGGCATTTCTTTTGCGCGATTGTGAGGCGGCGGACTCGACCGTTCGCACCAAACTGCGCGAAGCCGTGCTGACCGTCGCGGCGCAACTCGAGGAAAACGAGGCGGCGCGGCGCGAGGTCAATGGTTTCCTGGGCGAACAGGTGCTGCAAAGCCTGCTGGCCGCGCGTCCCCATGCCCGCGAGATGGTGGTTTCCACCATCGAAAAATGGGAAGCCAAGGAAATGGCCGACAAGCTCGAAGCGACCGTGGGGCGGGATTTGCAGTTTATCCGGCTGAATGGAACGATCATCGGCGGGCTGATCGGCGTGGCCATTCATGCGGTGTTTTCTTTGCTGGGCCGCTGAGGCAACGGTGCGGATACGAGGGGTTGTTCCGGGGTGAAGGAGAGAAGATTCGATGGCTTGAACCGGCTTGCAAATGCATGTCTGTTCTTACATATTTTCCCCATGAGAGTGCAGGATGTCTTGGAGATGGCAAATGAGCTTTGCCGGGAGGACAAGGCCCTCCTCTTCACCACTCTCGGAGAGCAGTTGGCGGCGGACTTTACGCCGCAAGAAGTCGAGGACATCAAGCGCGCCGTCGCGGAGGCTGATGCGCAATTCGAACGGGGTGAGTGCATGTCCACCGCGCAGTTGGCCAAAGAGTTGGGCGTGTGACCCATCGAATTTCTCATGCCTTCCGAATTGCAAACGATCTTCAGCAGGTGCGTCGCGAGGTCGTGTTGGCATCGGATAGTCCGGCGACCGCAGACAGATATCTCCGCCGGATTTTGGATGCGATGCAATCACTGGCTGACTTTCCAGAGAGATACCCGCCCTGGCGGTATTCGTCCTCGCTGCGGATGAGGCCCGTTGCCAAGTATTGCGTCTTCTACCGGATCGTTGGCGACACGGTGCGAGTTGTCCACATTCGTTACGCGGGGCGCACGCCCTTTCGGTCACGGTAGCCTTTCCTTTGTGCCCTTCTGTGAACAAAATCGAATGCAGGGATTGGTAGTATTTAACGATGAGCACAGTTGCAGAAATTGAGGCTGCGGTAAAAAACCTTCCGGACGCCGAGTTTGAGCAGGTGGCATTCACTGTGCTGGAGCGATTGCGAAAAACCGGCGGGATGCCGCTTGTGCGCCGGCTCACCCAGGAGCAAGTTCGTGGATGGATTGCGGAGGATGAAACCGATATGGCCGCTTTCCGAGCGGGCCAATGATTTTCTTCCTGGATCCTTCCACGCTCCTGGCCGGTTGTGGTTCTCAAGATGCGTTGTGACCACTGACTTTCTCCAAAACCATCCCGCCTTTGTGCTCCGGCTTGTTGAACACTCCGGCAGGGAATGGGAGCATCTTTACGACGGTTGGGGTCGCAAGGAAGCCCTCCGGGAATACGCAGCCCAGCACACCGATGGTGCACTTCCCCTCAGCCTCGTTGCCATGGAGAAGGCGGAACTGCTCGGGGCCGTGAGTCTCATTTCCGACGATCTGCCCGGCTTCGAACCGTGGAACCCGTGGCTGGCCAGCCTCTTTGTCCTCCCGCAACACCGCGGCAGGGGCGTGGCGGCTTTTCTGGTTCGCGAAGCGGAGAAAATGCTCAGGCAAAACGGCATTCGCACGGCGTATCTCTTCACCGAATCCGCCCAGGGACTGTTTTTCAAACTCGGCTGGCAGCCCGTTGAGGAAACCTTTTGCCACGGACATCCGGTTACAATTTTCAAAAAGGAGTTTTCCTGAAAGAATGGACCCTGATGAAAACCGCCGTCTTCAGCGTCAAGCCCTACGACAAGAAATTCCTCCGGGCCGCCAACGGAGACGACGCGCTCAAGTTTGAATTCTACGAGGAGCGGCTGAACCACCACACCGCCGCGCTGGCCGGGGGACGCCGCGCCATCTGCGTCTTCGTCAATGATCTCCTGGACAGCCGCTGTCTCGATGTCCTGCATGGCCACGGAGTCCGCTTCATCGCCCTGCGCTGCGCGGGCTTCAACCATGTGGATCTCCGCCACGCCACCGCCCTCGGCATCAAGGTCACCCACGTGCCGGCTTACTCGCCCTATGCCGTGGCCGAGTTTGCCCTCGCCCTCATTCTGGCCCTCAATCGCAAGACCCATCGCGCCTACAACCGCGTTCGCGACGGCAATTTTTCCATCGACGGACTCCTCGGCTTCGACCTTCACGGCTGCACGGTGGGCATTATCGGCACGGGAAAAATCGGGATGGTCTTCGCCAATCTCCTGCGCGGTTTCGGCGTGAACGTTCTCGGACACGACCCGTTTCCCAACCCGGCTTTTGCGTCCGCCGGCGGCCGCTACGTGGAACGGGACGAACTCTTCGCCCGCTCCGACATCATCAGCCTCCACTGTCCGCTCACGCCCGAGACGTTTCATGTGGTCAGCGAGGAAAGCATCGAGCGCATGAAAAAAGGGGTCATGATCATCAACACCAGCCGCGGGGCGTTGGTGGATGCCAAGGCGGTGATCCGCGGCCTCAAGTCCGAATACCTCGGCTACCTCGGCCTCGATGTGTATGAACAGGAAGCCGACTTCTTTTACGAGAACCTGTCCGAAACCATCATCCACGACGATGTGCTGCAGCGCCTCATCACCTTTCCCAACGTGCTCATCACCTCCCACCAGGCCTACTTCACCGATACGGCCCTGGGAAACATCGCCGAGACCACCGTCGCGAACCTGACGGCTTGTAAGGAAGGGGCTGCCTTGAACAACGAAGTCACGGTGGAGATGCTTCATCGCTGACCACGCAAAACGTTTCCGGCGGACTGGTCGCCCGGCGAAAATTCTGTGACGCCGTGCCGCGAGGAACAAGGAAGGCGCGGCCAGCTATCTCGCGGTTCAACCGGAAAACGGCCTTTGAGGAAAATTCACGTTTTCCGCTCCAGGGAAGCCCCGTTTCCGGGTTCAATGGTTTCCGCAAGTCTGGGGCAACCAGGGCGCGCTTTTCGCCGGGCCCGGCAGTGAGCCTCCGGAGCGCAAGGATGCCGGGTTACGGCTGCGGACGCGGCTTTTCAATCAGCGCGTAGGCATTGTGGTTGTGGATGGACTCGAAATTTTCGGCCTCGACGCGGAACCACGTGATGTTGCGGTCTTTCTTACAGCGGGCGGCGATGTTGCGCACGAGGTCCTCGACAAAAACCGGGTTGTCGTAGGCGCGTTCGGTCACGACTTTTTCGTCGGGGCGTTTGAGCAGGCTGTAGAGTTCGCTGCTGGCGCTGTCCTCGACCAGGCGGATCAGGTCTTCGAGCCAGATGGGTTTCTTGAAGCGGACGGCGAGCGTGGCGGCTCCGCGCTGGTTGTGGGCCCCGCGGGCACTGATGGCCTTCGAGCAGGGGCACAGGGTGGTTACGGGAACGATGACGGTGACAACGAAATCCATGACGCCTTTTTTCCGGGTGGCGTTGAAACGTGCGGTGTAGTCCATCAGGCCCGGGGCCTTGGTGGCGGGGGCGTGTTTTTCGAGGAAGAAGGGAAACTCGAAATCCACGTGGGCGCAGTCGCTTTCGAGGCGTTTGGTGAGTTGCTCGAGGATGTCGCGAATGTTGTCCACATGAAGGATGGGGCCATGGGAGGCGAGAACTTCGATGAAGCGGCTCATGTGGGTTCCTTTGAAATGATGGGGCAAATCGACGGTGAGCTGGACGGTGGCGATGGTGCTCTGGAGCGAGCCGCCCTTGTCCCGGATCTGGATGGGATAGCGCAGGTCTTTGATGCCGACGCGATCAATGGGCAGGCGGCGGGTGTCGCGTTCGCTTTGGGTGTCTTTGAGCGGCATACGGGGAGGATACGAGGGGTTGTTCCGAGGCGAAGCAGAAAAATTGGTCGGGGCATCGGCTTCCAGCTGAAGCGAGGTCTCATCAGCTGGAAGCCGATGCCCCATGATTGAAATGCGGGTGGGGGGAACTGTCAATTCACCTTTCTCCGCGTGGGCCGGGAGACCGGGCGAGGGATGCGCGCGACAATCCCATCAGAACCGCAATATCCGCCGGGAGATAAATGGGCAGGTTCGTTTTGGGAAAATCCTCCGCGTTGCGGGTGACGATGCCGTCCAGACCAGCCGACCGCGCCGCCTCGAAGCGCACCGCGTCTTCATCATCCGATGTTTTGGTTTGCCGCGCGGCTTTCAGAACCGCCTCGGTGACCGGTGCGATGCGAAAGATTTCCAGCAAGCGGGAAATCTCCCGGGCCGCCTCCCTGGCCCCGATTGCTTTGGGGGCGAGATAATGGTAATGGTGGCAGCACACAAGCTGGCCTCGATTCCACCGGTTTCCGCCGCGGCCATGACCTTGGCGCTAAGTCGCTGGAAATAAATAAAGGGAGCAACCTCGCTTGTTCTTTGGGCCTCTGGCGGCGTTGGTTATCCCCCGTGCACCCTGGCTCTCTCCTTCGTCGAGTCTCAGTCACAGAGTGCTTGGGCTCTGCTCCTTCGTCGCGCCTGGCCA
>CAMASH010000051.1 GCA_945860745.1 Chthoniobacter flavus
CCCATTCAGGGTTGGTGTATGGTTTGCTATCTACCCAAGGTAGCTTTGCAACCTTGGGCTGCGGGATGCAGCCACGTTGTGGCACAGAAGCTTACATGTTCCCAAAAAACGCCGATCGGGAGATCCCTCAGAAATTTGTCCCGCACCCCTGTGGTCCAAGCCCACAGAATAAGGTGTGACAGTCGAGGAACAAGTGAGCGCCCTGCGGGCGGAGCAGGGTGAACACGGCAACAGAGTGCCGTGGCTACACCTCGAAGGTCCCGACAGTCCTTTGTCGTCGCCTTATCGTTGAGTCCTTTGTCGTCGCCTCACTCCGTTGAGGCGAGATCGCGGCCTAATCGCCACGTATTTGCCTCAGCTTCTTGCGCAGAGACACCCCTCCGCTACTGACTCTTCTGAAACTTCTCCACCTTCGGGCGGGTCACCGCCTGATTGTAGGGATGGGAGGGATTGTTCTGGTAGAAATCCTGATGGTACTTTTCCGCCGGATAGAAGGTCGTGAGCGGCACGATTTCCGTCACGATGGGGTCTTTGAATTGCCCTTGCGCCGCCGCTTTGGATTTCTCCGCGGCGGCTTTTTCCCCGTCGCCGGAATAAAGAATGATCGAACGATATTGCGTCCCGGCGTCCGCGCCCTGACGGTTCAGCGTGGTGGGATCGTGCGCCTTCCAAAAAAGATCAATGACCTGATCGTAGCTGATCTTTTCCGGATCGAATGCAATCTGCACGACTTCCGCGTGTCCCGTGCTTCCGCTGCAGACCTGATCGTAGGTTGGATTCGGCTCGTTGCCTCCCGCATAGCCGCTGGTGACGCCGAGGATGCCCGGCACCGTTTCATAGACGGCCTCGACACACCAAAAACATCCACCCCCGACTGTGGCCAAGCCGGTTTTTTTATCAGATGCGCTCATGGTGGAGAACGCTAGCACAGTCAGGAAGAGAAGGCATCGAATCACGCGGCAGCGTCGTCCATCGCAGGCCCGCGCGCAAGCCCGTCACCACTTTTCACTCAACATGGCGAGATCGCCGATGATGCCGTCGATTTTCTTGAGATCCTTGCGCCGGCCTTTGTCCACCTTGGTCTGAGCCTGATGGAGCAAGGTGAGCATATCGCGCAGTTCGTGAAGGCGCAGGTTGGGGACCTTCTCTTTTTCCTGCTCCTGCAAAACTTTCCCCCTCACCATGGCGATATCCGCCTCGAGACGCTCGGCGTATTTCTCCAGCGTTTCCCGAAAAACTTTCTCGAGGTTGTCTAATTCCTCAAGCACGGCTTTCATTGGTGAAGCTTCCGTGACATCCTTTTTCATGAGTCCCGGCAGGATAGCAGATTTCTTCTCGATCTCAAGACAGCTTCATGAAAGCCATGTGAATTTTTCGTGACATTCCATTTCGGTATTGACCTGGCGACTACGGACACCATAAGATCATAAATCCCTAATATGCATAGAGATATAGATATTTCCTCCTTGATTGAGGCCGCGACTGGTGTGCGAGGCCTGGCTTACGCGCCGTATTCGCGATTTTTCGTGGGTGCTGCGCTTTTGACCACGGCTGGTCGCATCTATCGCGGATGCAATGTGGAAAACATCAGCTTCGGTCTGACCCTTTGTGCCGAGAGAGCGGCGGTGGTGGCTGCCGTGGCGGATGGCTTCCAGACTTTCCAGGCAATCGCCATCGTTGCCGAGACCGATGTTCCCATCAGTCCGTGCGGCGCCTGCCGTCAGGTTCTGGCCGAGTTCGCGCCAGACCTCCTCGTGATCTCCGCGAATCTGAAAGGACGAACTGAGACCTTTTCGCTGGCTGATCTTCTGCCGCGGGCACAGAGCGGAATCCTCAATAACCCCTAAATCACAGGTCCCACGGGAAAACGCTTTATTAATAATAAGAGATTATGGAACCCTTCTTCATCTTCTTAATGGTGTGAATAACTCGCAGAAAACCTGTTCCAGCAAGCAATTTACACTGTTCCCCGCCAGAATTGGGCGACCAATAACTTGTGGAGCAAGCCGGACCAGACCAGTAAGATCGCTCAAAATCACAACCATCCGCAAAAACTTCCGAACTATTCACATGCGATTGACAAAAAGCCCGACGCCCCAGCACGGAATGTTCCACGTGGAACACACGGCGGTTTTGCCACCCACCAATGACTGATTGCTTTCTTGCCAAATGATCACACGACCACTGCTCGCATTCCTCCTCTCAGCATTCAGCTTCCTGGCGGCCTGTCAGGAAAAACGACCGGCCAATGAATTGGTCGTTGGAATGGACCTGTCCTATCCACCCTTCGAAACGATTGACCCAAAAGGTCAACCGTCCGGAGTCAGCTTCGAATTGGCCAAGGCGCTGGCCGAAGACTTGAAGCGTCCGCTCCGAATCGAGAACCAGCCCTTCACCGGATTGATCCCGTCCCTCCAAAACGGGAGACTCGACTGCATTATCAGTTCCATGACAGATACCCCGGAACGCCGGCAGTCCGTGGCGTTTTCTGATCCCTATTTGAGCATCGGCCTGGCCCTCCTGGTGGGGAAAGACTCGGCCATCACGTCCTTGTCCGAACTGGACCAACCGGGCCGCACGTTTGTGGTCCGACAGGGCACCACCGGGGAAGTTTGGGCGCGGAAGAATCTTTCCAAGGTCACGCTTCTTTCTCTCGATAAGGAAAACGCCGCGGTTCTGGAGGTCATTCAAGGGAAAGCCGATGCCTTCATTTACGATCAGATGAGCGTTTGGCAGAACGCGCAAAAGAACCCCGACAGCACCCGCGCCCTTCTCGAGCCGGTCCAGAAAGAGTCCTGGGCCATCGCGCTGCGCCAGGATAGCGAGGACCTCCGGATTCAGATCAACAAGTTTCTCGAGGAGTATCGCGCCAGGGGCGGATTTGAAAAACTCGGCGACACATTTCTCAAAGACCAGAAAGAGGCATTTCAGAAGGATGGGATTCCTTTCTATTTTTGAGATCCCTTTCCGGAGGATCTGTTTGACGAATCGATATCCCGGGATTAGGCAGCACGTATGATTTCCATGGCCAGTTTGTTTCTGGACCAATCGCGCCGGCCGGCTCCCGTTTGGGCAAAGGTGCTCACCGTGGCGGCTTTGCTGGCCGTGTTTTCCCTCGTCTGCTGGACCGTTCTCAGCAGTTCCGTCCGGAGCGCGGAGATTCTCCAGAATTATCGGCAAGTGTTTATCCACGGCTGGTTTCTCACCGTGGGGATCTCCAGTGCGGCCCTCGTGTTGAGCATCGTGATCGGAGGGATTGCCGCCCTGGGCAAGCAATCAGATGTTATCATAATACGCTATATAGCAACTATTTACATAGAAATTGTCCGAGGGATGCCCTTCCTGGCCTTGATCCTGGTTCTTTGGTTCGGGATCGCGCCGATCGTCCATTTGGAGAACCGGTTGGTGGTTGGTGTGCTGGCCCTCTCGCTCTTTTCCGGGGCGTATCTGGCCGAAATGATCCGGGCTGGTGTGGAAAGCGTGGGAGCCTCGCAAAGGGAAAGCGCCCGCGCCATCGGGTTGAGTCATTTTCAGATGTCTTGGTATGTCATTTTCCCCCAGGCCTTGCGGCACACCCTGCCCGCCCTGACCGGACAGTTTGCCTCGCTGATCAAGGATTCCTCCCTTCTTTCCATCATCGGACTCAGTGAATTCACCTTCTCCGCCCAACAGGTTTTCAATGCCACCTACAGCACGATGGAAAGTTTCCTTCCCTTGGCGGTCGGGTATCTGATACTGACCCTTCCGGTTTCGTTTGGGACGAAGAAATTGGAGACGACTCTCCGATATGAAACATGAACGATGGATTTTAGCGCTCTTGGCCCAGGGAGTTTTCTCCTGCGCACCGCTGGAGGTTTATACACCGGAAAATTCGCCGGAATACATGACCGTGAAGCTCACCCCATGGTATCGGCGCGGACCACAGCAACCAGGTGACCCGGACATGTTGAAAAAGCAAACCTTCGTCCGGCTCGTGACGAAAGAGTACGGTTTCAGCCGCGTCCAACTCGCCGACGGACGCACCGGCTATGTGGCCACCGACGATATCCGCCTGGCCCCGCCTCCGGGCCGGGCCGTGGGTGAGCGGGAGCTTTTCCCTGAGCGCCTCGTAGAGCCCGCCCCACCGCTGCCCGAACCGGATCTGGCCATGCCGGTGGCGGAGATTCCGCAGAAGAACCAAACGGAAGAGGTCAAACCGCCACAATGAATTTGCGCTGTGACGGGCTGACGAAAACCTTCGGCCGGCATCACGCGCTGAAGGGCGCATCGCTGAGCGTGGAATTCGCCCACACGCTCGCGCTCATCGGGCCGTCGGGTGGCGGAAAATCCACTCTCCTGCGGGTGCTGGCCGGCTTGGAATTCCCCGACGCCGGCACCGTCGAGGTCAATGGGCGCCGTCTTGTTTTCGAGGAAAACGCCCTGGCCGCCTATCGCAAAAAGATCGGCGTGGTTTTTCAATCCTTCAACCTCTTCCCGCACCTCAGCGCCTGGGATAATATTCTCCTGCCGCTGGAAAAAGTGCATCAGTTTCCCGACGCGCGGCAACGTGCGGCAGCCGTGCTGGAGCGTTTTGGCCTCGCCGCCCACGCCGCGAAAAAACCCGCCGAACTCAGCGGCGGGCAGCGTCAGCGCGTGGCCATCGCGCGCGCCCTGGCCATCGCACCGGAGTTTATCCTCATGGACGAACCGACCTCCGCCTTGGATCCGGAAATGACCGCCGAGGTGCTCGACGTCATTGCCGAACTCCGCGCCTCCGCCCAACCCCTCATTCTTGTGACGCATGAAATGGGCTTCGCCCGCGAGTCGGCCGACGCGGTCGCCTTTGTGGCCGGGGGCGCGGTGTTGGAATGCACTCCGGCCCGGGAATTTTTCCAGCAGCCGCGCAGCGAAACGGCCCGCCGCTTCCTCCAACGCATCCTTAAATACTGACACCCGCCGCGCGCTGGCCCAGCCATTCCTGGATGTCGCGCAGCACGATCTCGCGGTCGAAATCATTCCACAAGAGGTGATACGCTTCGGGGTAAAGGCGGAACGTTTTTTCCTCCGCCGCCAGGGAATCGAACCACCCCCGCACCTGCCCGGGCCGGATGAAGACGTCCTGCCCCGCCGCCAGCACCAGGCTCGGAACCCGCACGTGCGCCGCCAAGGCGCGGCTCTCATCCATCAGCTCGCCGAAAGCCTGCAAAAACCGGAAGGTGTAGGCGCGGAGGAAATACGGCGAATTCCGCACCCGCCGCGAATGTTCCTCGTCGCGCGTCACCCGGAGCGGCCCGGTTTTTCCCGAGACAAACCAGGCCGGATAAAACCGCACGTTCGGCGCCGCCACCGCCAGCACCCTCAGGGCCAGCCGCAGGTGCCAGGGCGAAGGCTTTTTCAGTTCCACCACCGGCGCGGAAAAAAGGAGCCCCCGAATCGGGACGTCCAGTTTGCCGTGCACAATCGTCCACGAAACGATCAGGGCCCCCATGCTCTCGCCGCAAAGAAAGAGCGGCAGACCCGGAAACCGTGTCTGAGCCAGCCGTGTAAACGCCGCCACATCATTCGCCAGCACGGGCAGATCCAGAAAGGCGCCGCGCCGGGCCGCGCGCGGATCGAGTCCCTGCCCCCGCAAATTCATGGCCAGGCTCGCGAAACCCTCCTGCGCCGCCGCCCCGGCCAGCGCCGAAAAATCCGTCGCGGCGCCACTCAGTCCATGCACGCAGACGAGGACGCCGCGCGGCCCGCTCTCCGCCTTCCACTCCTCGCAGGGAAAAAGCTCCCCATCCGGGGCCGTCCAATCGAATGTCATGCAGCGAGATTCGGATTGCTTTTCCCCTCCCGACGCAAGCAATTTCCCCCCATGCGCAAACTTATCGCTGTCCTCGCCCCCTTTCTGCTTACCATGGCGAATCTCACGGCCGGACGCCTGGACGTCGCCGTGATCCAGTTCCCCGAGGAAAAGACCCTGGAAGAACTTTCCACCGCCTTCTCCGCGGAGCGCCTCTCCGAAATGACCAATGCGAACCGCACCCTGACCCAGGAGGCCTCCCTCAAGGGCGGCTATGTTCTTTTCGCCCAAAGCCTGGCCGCATCGCCCGGCTCCAGCATCAACTCGGCCACGCGCATCAAGGATACCCGCGCGGACATTGAGGGACAACTCGGTTCCGGCCGCGTCAGCCTCACCATCAGCCTCATGGAAGGCATCAAAGCCGGCCTGCGCTCTTTCCAGAAAAAAACCTATGCCGGTTCCGGACCCCTCCCGGCCGGCGCGCCCCGCATCCTCAGCATGAAACAGATCAAAGGCAAAGCACCATCCCACGTGAAAGGCCAGACCACCATGGAACGCTACAACCTCACCATTGTCGTCGTCGCCCAATACACCCCCTGACACTTACTCCTAACCCTATTCATTCGGGGACCGGAGAGTAAGAGTAAGTTCATGAGTAAGAGTAAGTCGTCTGAATACCGTTCCTGCCAACATGCCCGGACCTTTCCCCGAGATTGACCCCGCCGCCGGGCCCCTCGTCTGCCGTTTCGGCAAGCGCAACCTCGATGGCATGTCGTTCCTCGCCCCGTTGGTCAACAACCGCGTCGGCGACCTCCTCAATCTCGAACTCCGCCACGAGCAGCTCTTTTTCATCCAGGGCGATCGCGTCATCTCCGACATCGGCTACAGCGAAAAAGGTCAGCGGTTTTCCGAGGCCGATTTCGGCAAACCGATCCACACCCTCGAGGACCTTAAAAAAAACGGCTACTGGCTCATCGGCCGCAACTACGATCCCGCCATCATGCGCGAGGCCCTGGAGAAGCAACAGGACGGCCTCTACTATTCCCTCCTCAGCAACCAATGCCAGGACTGGACCGACCGCCTGCGCCGGGCCGCGGAACGCCTGGAGAAAAAGCGCGGCATGGCCGTCCCGGGCGGGAATGATCTCGCCACGTATTACGTCAAACCCGTTTCCCCCACCGAACCCGCCTCGATCGGGATGGGCGTCATCGCCCTCCTGCTCGGTCTCGCCGCCATCCTCAGCCGTTACGCCGCCGGCTATCTCTTCACCATCTTCATCGGCCTTGTCTTCCTTCTCGCCGCCGGCTCGCACATTCTGTACGGCCTGCATGCCCGCGACTGGCGCAACATGCTTTCCATTTTCCTCCTCGCTTTTGGACTGCTCCTCGGCGGAGTGCTCATTCTGCTGAACCGCCAGTTCGCCACCGTCGCCACCGGGTCGTTGCTCGCCATCCTCATCGCCTGCAGCGGGGTGGGAGAAACGATTCTCGGAGTCACCAGCCGGCCTCTGCGCCGCGGCCTCGGCCCGCTGGCCGGCGGACTTTTCATGCTGGCATGTGCCGGCATGATTTTGCTGGCCTGGCCCGACAGCACGGATGCGGCCTTGGGCTTGTGGGTCGGACTCGCCCTCATCGCCGGCGGCTGGTCCACCATCTGGCTGAGCTGGACCACCCGCCAGGCCGACGCCTCGCCCGTCACGAAACCCGCCTGAGCGAGAGCATTTAAAAAATGTCGTGACCGCAGGAAGTGTCGCCGCCCTGCTCGGTCAGGGCGTTTTCCCGGCGCGGGGCGGCGGCTACCGAATAACGAAAACCGCTCTAGCGCAGGAGCGCGTCCGCGGTGCGGAGGCCGGAGATGATCGCGCCCTCGATGGACGCACTGGTGACGTGATCGCCGCACACAAAGATGCCATTGACCTCCCGGAAGCATGGTCCGGGCGGACCGGTGACGGGTGACTGCTCGGGTAGGGCGCGCTCGATCCGGTCGGTGCGGAGATGCCGCCAGCCGCGCACTTCCGCCCCGAACCAAAGTTCGAGTTCCGCGAGGATCTGCGCTTCGAAATCCGGCATCGCGGGCAGGCCGAGGACCGAGATGGAGATCAACGCCTGACCCGCCGGCGCATAGCCCGGGGCCACATCGGAGAGCACACAGACGTTATTGATCAGGCCGCGGCCCGCGCCGTTGAGGGCGATGATGGCTTCGCGCAAGGGGGATTCTGCCGCGGCGAAATAGATTCCGGTGACGGCCCGCCACGGCCGCTCTTTTGTCACGAGGCCGGGGATCAACGCCGCGGCCGTGGCGGCATCGGTGGCGACGACGATGGCCTCGGCCTCGAGATACCCGCCGGACGCCAGCTTGATTTTCCCCGGCTGAGCTTCCGTGACCCGCACGCCGCGAAGGATCGCGTCCGCCGGCAGGCGGCAGGCGAGCTGGCGCGGGATTTCCTGCATTCCCAGCGCGGGCAGGGTCGCGCTTCCCCGCGAGAACATTTGGAAAGTGAACTCAAACATCCGGCTCGAGGTGCGCAGGTCTCTTTCCAGAAAAATTCCGCCGTAAAACGAGCGGAAGAACACGTCGATCATCCGGGACGAGAAGCCCGCCCGGTGGAGATAGGCCTCGGTGGTGAGGTCTGGGCGGGCGGCGATTGCCTCGAGGGTTGAGCGGCTGATCCGCCACTTCAGCGCGGCCACCCGCAGCTTGTCGGCCAAAGAGCCGACGGGCGCGAGTGCGCTGGTGACCAAATGGCGCGGATCGCGGAAAACGTCCATCACCCGGTGCAGGCGGCCGTCGAGATAGACGAGGGCGCCGGGCTTGAACGGGCGCAGGTCGAGACGCGGCAGGTCCAGGAGTTTCCCGGCCTCCGGATAGGCGTCGAGATAGACCTGAAACCCGCGATCCAGCCGGAAGCCATCGACCACGTCGGTCCGCACGCGCCCTCCCACCTCGTCGCTGGCTTCGACGATCACCGGCCGCGCTCCCGCTTCTTGCAGCCGGACGGCACAGGCCAAGCCGGCCAATCCGCCTCCGACGACGAGCACCCGTTTCTTCGGTAGCGTCATGCGTTCAGGATCGAGGGGTTGGGCCGGATAAAGGGAAGAGATCCGGCGACCTGGCGGCGCGGCAAACGTGGTGAGGGTTCATTCGGGACAATGATCGGGTCAGGCAATCCCTGCAGCGACGGGAAGGTTACGTGTCAAACGACCCGTCCGGCAGGCTTTTCTTCGAGGGCCGCAAAGTTTGATCCCGCGAGGGTAACCCGTGCCTCCCGGCAAAGCAGTGGGCGCATCCGGGGCATAAAGGTGCTATGATCAGCCAAATTGAACACGGTCCTCATCCTCTTTTCCGCCATTTCGTTTTTCGCCTACGGCTCGGCTTGCTTCGTTTCCCCCTACTTGAAGCGCGAATTCATTCGCTACGGCATGGATTCCCGGCGTCCGTTGGTCGGTGCGCTGCAAATCGGCGCAGCCGTGGGGCTGTTGGGCGGATTGAGCCAGCCCTGGATGGGATGCGCGGCGGCGATCGGGCTCGCCGCGATGATGCTCGTCGCGGTCTGGGTCCGGATTCGGATCAAGGATAGCCTGCGGCAAACCGCCCCGGCACTTTGCTACCTCCTGCTTAATGCCTACCTGGGTTGGGCAGCGTTCTGACCAGCGGGAGCTAGAGCAGGATGATGGCCCCGCACAGCGCGAGCATGGCGAGCGACGGCACAGCTTTCTGCATCGGGTCCTTCACTTTCAAATGCATGGCGAAAGCGCCCAGCATGAGCAAACCGAGGGCGAGCGCCGCCGGTCGGTGCAGACCGGGAATCCAGATGGCCGCCAGCAGGGTCAGCGCCAGGCCGACCTTCAACACGCCGACCAGATACATGAACCACGCAGGCAGCCCATACGCGGCAAACTCTTCACGAAGGGTGGTCGCATGGCCGCCGCGATAAGAGGTCTTCCGGCCGGACCGCAGGATCCAGACATTCAAGATACCCAGGCCCACGATGAGCAGTAATGCGATGCGGAAAATTTCCACGGTGGATGATTGAGCGGGTGAAGCTCGACCTTATCTTGGCGTGCCGGCTCTGGAATTGCAAGCAAACTTCGAACGGGCGGTCGGGTCTGAAGGGAAATGCGGCGCTTCAGGCCGACGGCGGGAAAACCCAAAGCGCGGGCCGGCCGACGTTGCAATGCACGGCCCGGCCCAGCAGCGTGAACGCAGCCCATGAGTAGTAGAGATTGTTGCGGGCGAGATTGCCGGGGACAAAGCCAGCCGCCGGGTTCGCGAGGGCGTCCTGCCGCATCGCGGCCGCCGGGATCGGGTAGAAGATAGTCTGCACCGCGGCGCTCGATGCACCGTCTTCTCCTATCAGTCCAGGAAAGCGCGTGATCCATGCGCGCACTGCCAGCCCGGAATCCGCGGCGGCGCGATCGGCGGCAAAGACGCCCCTGCGGCTCAAGACCGGAAACACGAGCAAGCTGCCGAACGTCCAGAGCGTCATCCAACAGGCGTATCCCAGCAGCGCGTCGGTGGGTGTGCGCGTGGCCAGTCCCAAGGCGATCGTTCCGAGCGATGCGCCCAGAAGATTCCAGAGGAGGACCAGAAGAAAGGCCCGCCCCGGCAGACCCTGCGCGATCTGCCACTCCCGCCGCCGGGTCTCCACCGCGAGTTCCGCTTTCGGCAAGCTTTCCCGCCAACCGGCCGGCAGCACGCTCCCGGCCCGCCGTCCGAATCCGACGAGGCCGCCGGTGAACGCGGGGTCGTTCACCACGGCGGTAATCCCGATCTGCCCGTCGCGGGGGATTCTCGTAAGGGATGCTCCGCCGATCATCCGCAGAAGATGAGTCCGCCCCAGCGCGAGGGCGACCGACGCGAGCAGAACGGACCACGCGAATCCGGAGCTGAGAACGAAGCTGGCGTAGCTGAGCAATCCCACCCCCGCCAGCACCACCGTGTGACCGAGAGCGCCGGGAAACCAGCGTCGCAAAAAGACGGCGGCGGTGGGCCGGGGGTCCGGCATTAACCACCAGCCGCCGAGGACATCGAACACCGCCTGCACCCCGACCGCCGCAATCCCGATGAAAAGGCCGAGACGCGGGTCGATCGGGTTCCCGGCGCGGCCCGCCAGCCCGCAGAGCCCGCCGGTCGCGGCCAGCACCCAAAAGCCGACATTGGCAATGCCGAGCCTCAGGCGGCGGCCCGCCAGTTCGATTTGAGCGGGAGTCATCCCCTACTAACGAAGCGACGGGAGACCGGGGACGCGGCAAATTTCGCTCTCTGGCGTCCTCCACCCGCCCGCGGGCGTAGGGTAGTGGTCCACAATTTGACACCCATGACTGAACCAGAATCACTTTCCCGCGTTTGGCTGATCACAGGCTGCTCCAGCGGCTTCGGTCTGGCGCTGGCCTCGACCGTGCTCTCGCGCGGGCAAAGGGTCATCGCCACCGCCCGCCAACCGTCCACCCTCGATGATCTCGCCGCACGCTTTCCCGGGACGTGCCGAGCGCTCGCGCTCGATGTCACGGATGCCGCGCAGGTGAAAACCGTGGTGGCGCAGGCGGCCGGGGCCTTCGGCCGGCTTGATGTCGTGGTGAACAACGCGGGGTACGGGCTCGTTGGCGCTTTGGAGGAACTCGGCCCGGAGCAAATCGCGCGAAACTTTGACACGAACTTCTTCGGCGCCCTGGACGTCATCCGCGAGACGTTACCCATCCTCCGCGCCCAGGGCAGCGGCCACATCGTGAATATCTCCGCGGCCGCCGTGATTTCCAACTACGCCGGCTTTTCCATCTACGGCGCGACGAAATGGGCACTCGAAGGCGTGTCGGAATCGCTCGCCGCCGAGTTGAAGCCGCTCGGCATCAAGGTGACGATCGTGCAGCCCGGACCTTTCCGCACCGACTTCATCGGGCGTTCCCTCGAGCGTGCCGACAGCCACATCGCCGACTACGACCGCTCGAGCGGAAAATTTCTGCGCTTTCTCGAAACGATGGACGGCCGGCAGCCCGGTGATCCGGCCCGGGCGGCGGAAGCCATCATGGCCGCGGTGGAATCCGAGACCCCGCCGTTGCGCCTCGTGCTCGGCAAATACGCCAACGACAAGACGCGGAAGAAACTGGCGGAGGCCGAGCGGGAACGCGCCGCGTGGGAGCCGGTCGGATTGGCGGCGGATTGCCTTCCGCCGCCGTCTCCTCAAGCGCAATGAACGATCGCTTGCCCGGCCTCGCCTGGGGCTCCTTCATCGGCGACGCGCTGGCCATGCCCGTGCATTGGTATTACGACCGCGCTGCGCTCCACCGCGACTACGGCCATGTGCGCGACTACCTCGCGCCGCAAAACCCCCACGCCGATAGCATTCTTTGGCGCTCGGAATACACCCCGCTCAACGAACGCGGCGACATTCTGCGCGAGCAATCGCAATACTGGGGGCGGCGGGGCATTCACTATCATCAGTTCCTGAAAGCGGGCGAAAATACGCTGAACCTCCAACTGGCCAAAGTTCTCGCGGATTCGATCCTCGCGAAGGGCCGCTACGACGCGGACGAATACCTCACCCGCTACATCGCTTTCATGCTCACGCCCGGGCAGCACCGCGACACTTACGTGGAGGAGTATCACCGGAAATTTTTCACCGCCTACGCCCGCGGTCAGGCGCCGCGCCAGTGCGCCGGCGGCGATATCCACATCGGCGGCCTCGCGCATGTCGGAATCCTCTGTGCCTTCCTCGCCGCCGATCCCGATCCCGATGCCGCCCGCGCCGCCGTGCGCGAACACATCACGCTGACCCACCGCAGCGATGAAGTGCTGGCCGCCGGCGACGCCCTCGCGCGAATCCTCTGCGACTGCGCGGCCGGCGCGGACCTGCGCGAAGCCATCTTCCAGCACGGCGGGGATTGGTTTTCCCGACGCAAAGCGGAACGCTGGTCCCGCGAGCCCGATGAGGTCGTCATCGGCCAGCGCGTGAGCCCGGCTTGCTACATCGCCGATGCTTTCCCGGCGTCACTCTATCTGGCCTGGAAATACGCCGGCGATTTTGAAGCCGGGGTGATCGCCAACACCAACGTTGGCGGCGACAACTGCCACCGCGGCGCGGTGGTGGGCGCGCTGCTGGGCGTCGCGGCGGGAACCGCGCAGATTCCTGCGAGGTTTCTTTCGGGAATCGACGGGGCCGCACGCTTGCGGGCCCAATTCACTTCGCAGTGGGGATGAGGAGAAGGGCCCGGCCGCTTGTCGGGAAGGCGCAGATCCATTTTTCTCGTCCTGGGCGAACCTCTCTGTCATAAACATCGGGTCGAAACATCACCCATGAATCGCACCCTCCTCTCTCTTTCCCTTCTCACGGTTTCGCTGCTGCCGGTCGCCGCCGCCGATCCACAGGCCGATCAAATCCTCCGCCAGATGTCTTCGACTCTGGCCGCCGCGCCAACCTTCCGCTTCGAGGCGACCCGCGAAATCGACGAGGCCTTGCTTCCCGGACTCGGGCTGACGGGTAAAACACGCATCTCCGTCCTGGTGCAGCGTCCGAATAAATTCTCCGCCCTCGCCGTGGGCCGGGCCGGCGAACGCCGCTTCATCGCCAACGGGCAAACCCTCACTCTCTTTGAATCGAAAGGAAATTTCTTCACCACCGTGCCCATGCCGGAGACGATTGACGCGCTGGTCGAGGAACTGGACGCCA
Source organism: Chthoniobacter flavus (assembly GCA_945860745.1). Lineage (GTDB taxonomy): Bacteria > Verrucomicrobiota > Verrucomicrobiia > Chthoniobacterales > Terrimicrobiaceae > CAMASH01. The sequence goes on from CAMASH010000051.1 coordinate 13,431, forward strand.
CGTATGGCTTCGTCCCCCCCCTCATCGATTTCGCCGTCAGCAATCCCTCTCAGGAATTCCGGCGTCAGTCGCAGTCCATCACGCATCTCGGACGCGGAAAAACCGGCGGCGGTTTCCTTGGGCTGGGCGCGGTCGAGTGCGACCATCTGCTGCTGAAGGGCCCTGTGGCCAGCGCGGAATTGTGGATCGGCGTGAGCGATCATCTGCCCCGCAAGCTGGTCGCGACCTTCCATCGCAGCGGCCAGCCGCAACTGCGGATCGAGTTCCTGAAATGGGATCTCGCCGCCCCAGCGGCCGCGGCCGATTTCGCCTTCACTCCGCCGAAAGGCGCGCAAAAGATCGAAATGTGGACTACCGCCCGGATGGAGTCCGCCCTCCCACGAAGCAAGAACCCCTGACCCATTGACCCTCATGAAATCACCCATTCGTCTCCTTCTCTCCGCCCTTGCCATTCTGCTCCTCTGCCCAAGCGCCCACGCGGGCCGCTGCGTTTATGGAGTGAGCGGGGACCGTGGAGCGGCCGTGGCCGGCCCGCGCGGGGTCGCGTGGTCCGGCCCGAACAGTTCCGGTGCGGTGACGCGGCGTGGAGCGGTCGTCTCGAGCGATAACGGCGTCGCCGTCGCCGGGAGGGCCATCGCCCCCGTCCTTCCGCGCGGCTACATCGCCGCGGTCCCGGTGGGAGCCCGCCCGATCGTTTATGGCGGCTTCAATTGCTACTCCGCCGGCGGAATGTACTACCGGCCCGTTTTCTACCAGGGGGCCACCGTTTACGTGGTGGTGGATTGATCCCGCCGCGGCCCGCCCGGAGGTCGGGCCCTACCTACGGCCTGGGAATCCAGACGATTTCATCGGCTCTCAGGACGGGCCAGAGGTTCGAGCGCAAGGTCATTGCGCGACCGACTTCCAGATCGGGACGTCGGTTTTCAGCCGGGTGATCAATTCGGCCAGAAATCCCAGCGCCTCACCACGGTGGGCGCTGAGCACCCGCACGAAGAGCGAGGCCTCGGTGACCGGAACCCAGCCCAGCCGGTGAATGAAATGCACCGCCTCGCACGGGTGGACCTTCCGGATTTCCTCCATGTGGCGGAGCAGGTATTTTCGCGCCATGGGTTCGTGCGCTTCGTAGTGCAGTCCCGTCAACGGCGTGTCGTTTTCCCGCTCCCGCACGATCCCGAAAAACTCCAGGCGCGCGCCGATCTCGCGCGAAGGCAGCTCCAGCGCCGGTGTCGCGATGGGGGCGTGGGTGAACTCGATGACAGCGTGCAGGCTCATCCCCCGGATACCGGCGGCATCAGGGCCAGCTCGCGGGCCGGGCCGACGGGTGTGTCCCAATCGCAATATTCCTGATCAAGCGCGACGCGCAGAAACGTCAGATCCGCAGAAACGGAAAATTTTTCCACAATCGAGCGGGGCGTGTCCGCCGCCGAGCAGTCCACCGTGCGCTCGGAAAATCCGAAAACGTCGCGGGCCTGGGCAAAGGCAAGGATGGTGATGCGCATGGCGTCAATCCCCGGCCAGATGCCTGAGCGCCTCCCGGATGGCGGGCATGAGCAAGGGCAGGCATTCGCCGATGGCCTTGGGATTTCCGGGCAGATTGACGATGAGCGAGCGACCGCGTGTTCCGGCGGTGGCGCGCGAGAGGATGGCGGTGGGGACTTTCGCGAAGGACGAGACGCGCAGGATTTCGCCGAAACCGGGCAGTTCGCGTTCCAGCACGGCGCGGGTGGCCTCCGGCGTCACGTCGCGGCGCGATGGCCCCGTGCCCCCGGTGGTGAGAACCAGCGCGCAGCGGTCCTCGTCGCAGAGTTTTCTGAGCAGGCTCTCGATCTGCGGCTGCTCATCGGGAATCAGTGCGGTCATCCATTCGTCCACGGCGAACCCGCATTCGCCCAGAACGCGCGCGATCTCCGGACCGCTGCGGTCTTCATAAACTCCCGCACTGGCCCGGTCGCTCAGGGTCACGCGCGCGGCTTTCATTCCTTGATTTTTTCCAGCAAGCGCACGTTCTCGATGACCATGGCTTTGTCCACGGCCTTGCACATGTCGTAAATCGTCAGGGCGGCCACCGACACGGCGGTGAGCGCCTCCATTTCCACCCCGGTCTTGGCCGAGGTGACGGCGGTGGCGCGGATGGCGATGCCGTGTTCCTGAACTTCGAAATCGATCTCCATATTTTCCAACGGCAGACCGTGACAAAGCGGAATCAACTCCGGGGTTTTTTTCGCGGCCAAAATGGCGGCCACCCGGGCCACGGTCAGGACGTCGCCCTTAGGCAATGCCTGGGCCTGCAAGGCCCCGAGCGTTGGAGCTTGCAGCCGGATAAAACCCGCGGCGACGGCGCGGCGGCGTTGCACCGGCTTGGGGCCGACATCGACCATGCGCGCGGTGCCTTCGGCGTCGAGATGAGAAAAAGCAGGGTCAGACATAAGGCTCAGAAGAGATCATATTTTCCCACCAACAGCGTGGGAATTGTGCCCTCGTTCGCCCGGGTTCCATCGATCCGGACCAGGGCATTCGTGTCGGGTAGGACGAAGGTGTTGCCGGATGTGGACCAGGGTTTGGGGATCACTCCGGGCCGGCCGTCGCGGATCACGACCTTCGCGGGCCAGAAGACCTGCCGGGGATCGGGACGAGGAAGTTGGCCGTCAAACACCTCGAGATCGAGAAATTCCCACCGCGGAGCCAGGCCGAGGAACCGCTCCAATGCGAGTTTCACCGCGACATGCCAGCAGACAAAATGGGCCACCGGATTGCCGGGCAGCACGAACGCCGCGGTGTCGCCCCGCGTGGCGAACGTCAGCGGTTTGCCCGGACGGAGGTTCACCTGCCGGAAATGCAGCGCGAAGCCGGCCTGTTCCAGCGCGCGGGCCCCGAGATCGTAGTCGCCCACGCTCGCTCCGCCGGAGAGCAGAATGAGGTCGGCCGGTTCGTGCAGAAACGAAACGATGGCCGCCAAGTCGTCAGGGGCATGGCCCGCCTGCGCGATCTCCAGCCCGAAATCGGAGGCCAGCGCGGCGATGAGGGCGGAGTTGGAATCGCGGATCTGGCCCGGGCCGGGACTCGCGGAGGGCGGCACGATTTCATCCCCCGTCACCAGATGTGTGATCATGGGTGCCGCAATCACCTGCGGGGTGACGACGCCCAATTGGGCCAGGACCGAAAGCTCCGCTGCACCGAGGCGGGTGCCGGCGGCCAGAATGACCTCACCAGCGCGCGCTTCCTCTCCTTTTCTGCGGATGAAATGAGACGGTTCCGGTTGAACAATCTCGATGCGGTCACCGGTGCGGCGGACCTGTTCCTGCGGCACCACCCGACCGGCCGCTGGCGGCAAGGCTGCGCCGGTGAAAACCCGGAGGGCCTCGCCGGGTGCGATTGGTTTTTCCCACACGGAACCGGCCCGGATTTCCCCCACGACGGAAAGGTCACCGGAGGTTTCGTCGGCCCGGAGGGCGTATCCATCCATGGTCGAACGATCCACCGCCGGATAGTCGGCATCCGCGCGCACAGCGTCGGACAATACCCCGCCTCTGGCTTCGCCCAGCGCAACCGTGGCCGGACCCTTCCGGGCGACCTTTCCGCTGATGATTTGTCGGGCCTCGTTGAGCGGAATCATGGGTCGATTGTGACGGGTCAGCCGCCGATGGCGCTCGTCCCGACCCGGGGGCCGGGGGTGTGAACCCAAACACGAACGCCGTTCGGCATGGCCACCTTCGCGGTTTGTTCAATTGTCGTAAATGATTTTGTAACCGGGGCTCGACGATCAGGGCGCTCCCTGACATAAGGCTCGGGTCTTCCCAACAACCCACCATCGAACAAAATGAAACCAAAATCCTTCGTTCGCGCCCTGTCCGTTGTTCTTTCCGCGCTGGCGCTCATCGTCACGACCGCCTCGTCCCACGCCGCAGACCCGGCCTCCGCCAAAGCTCCGGCGGGGCAGAGCAAAAAGAAGCCCAACATTCTTATCCTCTGGGGTGACGATATCGGTTGGTGGAACGTCTCCGCCTATAACCACGGTCAAATGGGTTACAAAACGCCGAACATTGATCGCCTCGCCAAAGAAGGCGCGATGTTCACTGACTGGTATGGCCAGCAAAGCTGCACCGCCGGGCGTTCCGCTTTCCTCACAGGACAGTCGCCTTTTCGGACGGGCTTGTTGAAGGTCGGATTGCCCGGCGCCAAAGAAGGTTTGCAGGCGCGCGACGTGACCATCGCCGAGTTGCTCAAAGCGCAGGGTTATCTCACCGGCCAATTCGGTAAGAACCATCTCGGCGACCGCGACGAACATCTGCCCACCGCCCATGGATTCAGCGAATTCCTTGGTTCCCTCTACCATTTGAACGCCGAGGAGGAGCCGGAGAACCCCGACTATTTCAAGGATCCGGCCATGATCAAAAAGTTTAACACCCGGGGAGTTCTTCACACCTGGGCTCTGCCCGACGGAACGCAGAAAATCGTCAGCACAGGCCCGCTCACCAAGAAACGCATGGAAACCTGCGACGAGGAATTCACCAAGGAAACGCTGCGCTTCATGGAGGATGCCAAAAAGGCCGATAAACCGTTCTTTATCTGGTGGAACGCCACCCGCATGCACATCTGGACCCATCTCAAGCCGGAGAGCGACGGCCAGACCGGCCTCGGCATCTATCCCGATGGCATGGTCGAGCACGACGGTCACGTCGGTCAGATCCTCGACAAACTCAAGGAACTCGGACTCGATGACAACACCATCGTCATGTATTCCACCGACAATGGCGCGGAGAAATTCTCCTGGCCGGACGGCGGCTCGTCGCCCTTCCGCAATGAAAAAGCCAGCAATTGGGAAGGAGCCTATCGGGTTCCCTGCGTTATCCGCTGGCCGGGCACCATCGCACCCGGGACCGTGATCAACGACATCTGCTCGCACGAAGACATGCTCCCCACCCTGCTCGCCGCGGCCGGCGTGCCGGACGTGAAGGATCAACTCCTCAAGGGCATGAAGGTGGACGGCAAAACCTTCAAAGTTCACCTCGACGGATACAATCTCACCGACACGCTGGCCGGGAAATCCCCGGGCCCGCGCAAGGAGTTCTTCTACTTCAACGACGACGGATCGTTCGTCGCACTGCGCTTCAACCAATGGAAGCTGGTCTTCAGCGAACAACGCGCCCAGGGTCTCGACGTCTGGCAGGATCCGTTCGTGCCGCTTCGCTTTCCGAAATTATTCAATCTGCGCTCCGATCCCTTCGAGATCGCCGATCATGAAAGCATCAACTACGGCAAATGGCGCATCGACCGCGCCTTCCTCCTGATCCCCGCCCAACAATACGTCGCGGAGTTTCTTGCGACGTTTAAGGAATTTCCGCCCAGCCAGAAAGCCGGCAGCTTCAGCCTCGACAGCGTGCTGGAATCGCTTCAGCAAGACGGCAGCAACTGAGGCGGTAATCGGAAACGGAATTTCCCAGGAGGCAAGGGAGAGAGAAGCGTGGACAGGATTTCATTCGCATCCTGCCGTTCATCGCGTGGGACGCGGATGATCAGATGCTTCACCCTGACGACGATCGGGCGCCTGTTGTGTAAGGACGCGAAGAACCGGCTCAAGGTCGAGTAGGCGTTGCGCGACGTGAAGAAGCCCATGGGCGCGGCTCACTCCCGACGATGGCCGAACTGGAACTGGGCAAATCCAAACGATAACCCGCTTTTTCCAAGAGCAATCCCAAACCTCATCCGATACAATCCCCCTATGAGAGTTTCCTCCGTTCAGCGGTTTTTCTTTCTGGCCGGCCTCCTCTTCGCGGCCTCAGCCCGCGCGGAAGAAGGCGGCACGGGCCATCACCTGCCCGGCTCCGGCGTGTTCCTCATCGGCGTCCTCCCGGAGAAGCCGGGACTCACGGTCAAAGTTTCCGACTGGGCCTACGTCGGCTCCGTCGAGGCGTCGCGGCCTCTCTCCACTTTGCTGCAAAATGCGGCGGGTAGCAACGACGGCATCAGCTCGGTCTTTGGCGCGATCAAAAACGGCCAAGCCGCCCTGCCCCCGATTGTTGCCGCGGCGGCGAGTCAGCTTCAGCTCCGGGACCGCGTGCAGGCCACCGACGTAAAACTCACGCTCGACTCCGTGCAAAACATCTCCGTCATCACTCTGCTCTACGAGTGGCCCTGGAGGCCGCTCGGCACCCGCGTGGTTTCGGGAATCTCCCTGCCCTTCCTCTACGTCAACACCAAGGCCACGGTCAAAGTGAGCGGCCCGAAACGGTCCCTGACCAGGCAGGTGCAGGAAGATGACTTTGGCTTCAGCGACATGGTGATCACGCCGGTGGTTTTGGGTTGGAGTGCGGGCGATTTTCACTGGAGCACCGGCCTTTCCATCTACGCGCCCACCGGAGAATACAGCCCGGGCGATCTGGCGCCGCTGGGCAAGAATTTCTGGACGTTCGAGCCCTTCGTCGCCGCCACGTATCTCAACAAAACCGGGCAGCAGGCCTCCCTCCAGATTGCCTTCGACGTCAACACCGTGAACCCGGACACCGACTACCAAAGCGGCTGCCAGGTGAATATCGAATGGCTGCTCACGCAGCACCTGCCCTATGGTTTTGCCGTGGGTGCGACGGGATTCCTCTATCAGCAAGTCACGCCCGATAGCGGCGCAAACGCGCTGGGACTCGCGGGAACCTATGCCATCGGCCCGTCACTCGGTTACACGTGGAAGGACAAACTTGCCCTCTCCGTCCAGTGGCTTTACGAGTGGGAAGTGAACAATCGCTTCCAGGGCAGCGTGGCTTCGCTGACCGCGTCGTGGACCTTCTAAAACTTTCCGCGCGCAAAAAATTCCCATGCGACGTCACCTCTTTGTTGCCTTTTTTGCCATCGCCGTCGCCCACGGTGCCGCCGACCCGCTTCCGTCCTGGAACGATACGGCCCCCAAGCAGGCGATCATCGCCTTCGTCGAAAAAGTGACGAAGGACGCTTCGCCGGATTTCGTTCCACCGGCTGAACGCATCGCGGTCTTCGACAACGACGGCACGCTCTGGGCCGAGCAGCCTCTCTATTTCCAGCTCCTCTTCGCCTTGGACCGCATCAAAGCCCTCGCTCCGCACCACCCGGAGTGGAAGGACGCCGAGCCCTTCGCCTCGTTGCTCAAAGGTGACGGGAAAGCCGCCCTCGCCGGCGGCCAGGCCTCGCTGGGAAAAATCGTCATGGCCACCCACGCCGGCCTGACCACCGAGGAGTTTGAGAAAACCGTCAACGACTGGATCGCCACCGCCAAGCATCCGAAAACCGGCCAGCTTTTCACGGAGATGATCTATCAACCGATGCGGGAACTGCTCGCCTACCTCCGCGCCAATGAATTTAAGACCTTCATCGTTTCCGGCGGCGGCATCGAGTTTATGCGTCCGTGGGCGGAACGCACTTATGGCATCCCGCCCGAGCAGGTTGTCGGCAGCAGCGGCGGACTCAGGTATGAAGTCCGGGACGGCCGGCCCGTGATCGTGAAGCTGCCGGAAATCGTCCTCAACGATGACAAGGAAGGTAAGCCGGTCGGCATCCAGCGCCACATCGGACGCCGCCCCATCGCTGCTTTCGGAAACTCCGACGGCGATCTACAAATGCTGGAATGGACCGCCGCCGGCCAGGGCCCTCGCTTCTGCCTTTACGTTCATCACACCGATGCGGAACGCGAATGGGCCTACGACCGCGAATCTTCCATCGGCAAACTCGACAAGGGCCTCGACGAGGCCAAAGCCAAAGGCTGGACCGTCGTGGACATGAAGGACGACTGGAAGCAGGTCTTTGCCGTCGAGAGCATGTAAGCCGGAAGCGGCCAAGAAACGCGGTTGGAACTTTCTTCGAGATACGGTAGGGTTCCGACCATGACACCATTTGCGCCGCTCAATCGAATCACGGTTGATCCCGCTGTCATGTCCGGGCATCCCTGCATTCGCGGAATGCGGGTGACCGTATCGAATGTGCTTCGCCTGCTGGCCGCGCACCACGATCAGAAGCGAATATTGGAAGCGTATCCCTGCCTCGTGGCGGAAGATATCGACGCGTGTCTGGAATACGCCGCTCTTCTCGCCAACGAAAGCGAAGTCGCTGCCAGTGCGTGACGCTTCTCATTGATATGAACCTCAGCCCGGAATGGGCTGAATTTCTCAAGGCGTCGGGACTGGAGGCCGTCCACTGGTCACGTTTGGGTGAGGCAAACGCCACCGATCAGGAGATTTTCGCCCGCGCCCGGGTGGAAGGCTGGACGATTCTGACCCAGGATTTGGATTTCTCCCAGATTCTCTTCGAGACCGCGGCGAGTGGCCCCAGCACGATCCTGCTTCGTCTGGGAGATGAGTTGAGCCTTGAAATCAGGCAGCGCGTTGCAAAAATCATCCGGCACTGTCAGTCGGAAATCGTCTCCGGGGCTCTCTTGGTGATTGATGAACACAAAGCCCGTTTGCGCAAGCTGCCCATCGCGTCGTAACCGGGTGCGATTCTGCTACCGTAGCGGGCGGTGTCCCCTCGCGCGTTTGGGACTTTTATTCCTACCCGTCTTCGCTTAGGATTACCGTCATGCAGCAGGAAACTTTATCCGAGCACATTTGGATTGATCCCGCTCGTTGCGGCGGCAAGCCCTGCATTCGCGGCCACCGCATCTGGGTTTCTTTGATTCTCGATCTGCTGGCGGACGGCGCAAGCTTCGAAGAAATCCTCGCGGACTACCCCGGCATCACCTCTCAGGACATCCAGGCCTGCATCGCCTATGGCTCGGAGATGGCCCGCGAACGCTACGTGGCCGTTCCCCTCGAACCGGCAGCGTGAGGTTCAAACTCGACGAGAATCTCGGTTCGCGCGGAAAAGCCGGCTTGGTCGCGGCAGGCCACGATGTGTCCACTGTCCCGGAACAACAGATGCAGCAAGCACCCGACAGCGAACTGATTCGCGTTTGCCGCGAGGAAGATCGATGCCTGGTCACGCTGGATATGGATTTTGCCTCGCCGCTTCAATATCCCCCCGCACAGTATTCCGGCATCGTCGTGTTGCGTTTTGCCGGTCGCATTACGGCCTCCGCGATTGATCTCTTACTTCGGACCTTGGTCGAAGGTCTGCGCAAAGAGGAGGTAACGGGAAAACTTTGGATCGTCGAACCCGGGCGCATTCGCGTTCATACCGGCTGACCAGGAAGGAGCTGTAAATAAATAAAGGTGGCAAGATGGCGCAGGAGTTTTGGCCTCTGGCCAGGCGCGACGAAGGAGCAGAGCCCAAGCACTCTGCGACTGAGACTCGACGAAGGAGAGAACCAGGGTGCACGGGGGATAACCAACGCAGCCAAGAGGCCAAAAGAACAAGCGAGGTTGCACCTTTTATTTGTTTACAGCGACTTAGAGCGAAATTCGCAGGCGTTCGTGGCCTTGTTCATCGTGCGGTAAAGGCTCAACCCCGCGCGATTTCCTACGGAGACGCCAAGAAGCAAGTCGAAAGTTTCCAAAGGGCATCTGGAACAGGTTCGTAGCAGCACTTCAGGCCCGAGAAGTTCTCAGGCTCTCAGAGTGGACGAAAGCGAAGGAATTGTAACCAAAGTTACGCTTCCCGGTTGTTTCGGAGATTGGAATTACTTCGAGGGAGATCGAATTTGCCAGGCCCAATCAACTCCACTTCTCGACCTCAACAGGTTTCTGATCTGGAGAAATATCTTTGGAAACGCCCCTACGGCTATGGGCATGACGCGCGACGGGCGTATGGTAACCACGCAAAAGTTCATCAAAGGCAAGCCGCCAAGTCAGGCTCAAGTCGATGACTCCCTTACCTCACGTGGAATGATCCCGGGGAGATAAGAATGCTTTTTGTGGAAGAGCCTCAAGCTTACAAACCTCTTTCAGGTAGGAATTGGTGATGCCCGCGACGAAAACTTTGTCATGAGGGACTTGGGGATTGTTCCAATGGAACTCCGCTTCTGGTGGTTGCCAAGAAAGGCTCCGGCCAAAGGTATTCCAAGATACAACCGCCGTTGATGGCGGATTCCGACCCTCAAGATTCAGATTGATCCACCCCCTATCCCGCCGTCTGCCGGACCGCACGGCACGAACCGCGAGATAAATCCGCACGGGGATTTGGAGTGAGGCGCAATTGCCGAAATGACGGACGAGTTCGACCAACCTTCCCAAGGCGTGCAGACGGCGCGGTCCGGCGCTCAGGCCCAGCGGGAAGATCCGTGCGCCTGCGGCGTAAAGAATCTCTGAACCGCGCCCGGGTTGGATTTCTCAACTGGATTCCCGGCCGCCTTGCCATTACCGTGCGCGGGATTTATGAATTCCTTGTTCACCGGCTTGTTGGTTTTTGCGGGCATCTTCTGCGCCGCGCTTCTGGCCATGCGGCTCCGCGCGTTTTTGCCGGAACGTCACCAAAGCCCCGAGACAAAGGACACCGTGAAGGTTGCCATGGCCCTGGTCGGAACGATGACCGCCCTGCTGCTCGGCCTGATGGTCGCCTCGGCCAAGAGCACCTACGATGCGCAAAAGGCGAGCGTGATCACCACGGCGGCCAACCTCGTGATGCTCGACCGCATGCTCGCGCACTATGGACCCGAGGCCGACCCGTCGCGGGAGTCGCTGCGTGGCGCCGTCGGGCGCATGGTCACGCAGATCTGGCCGGAGTCGCCGGGACACGCGGCCCAACTCGATCCCAATGCCTCGCGGGCCGATGTGGTCTTCGATGCCATCGAGGCCTTGGTTCCGCAGAACGACCCGCAAAAGGCAGTGAAGGCCTTGTCGCTGAACAGCGCGATAGCGCTCGGGCAGACGCGCTGGCTGCTCTTTGAACAATCGGGTCACTCCATCGCGGTGCCCTTGCTCGGTATTGTGATCGCGTGGCTGGCGCTCTTGTTCTTCAGCTTCGGTCTCTTCGCGCCCGCGAACGGCACCGCGGTGGCCGCGTTAATGGTTTCCGCCCTTTCCGTGGCCGGGGCGATTTTTCTCATCCTGGAACTCGATCAACCGTTCGACGGCCTCATCCACATCCCCAGCGCGCCCATGCACAGCGCGCTGAACAACCTCGGCAAATGATCGTGGCGTTCCCTCGTCTTCTCTTCGCGGCCCTCACGCTGCCGGCCTTTCTTGCCCATGGTGCGGACGGTTGTGCCTTTGCCCCGACAAAAGCGAATTCCGCCAAACCGCCCGGCCCCGCGCCTGAGGGGATGGTGTGGATTCCGGGCGGGGAATTTTCCATGGGGGCACAGGGCACAGTCGGCGATGTCGCGATGTGTTCGCCCGCCACGGTCGGCGACACGCAGCCGGTTCATCGGGTGGTGGTGGATGGATTTTGGATGGATGCGACGGAAGTGACCAATGCGCAGTTCGCCAAGTTCGTCGAGGTGACAGGATATCGCACGGTGGCGGAGATCGCGCCGACGAAGGAGCAATTTCCCACCGCGCCGCCGGAGAATCTGGTGGCGGGATCGGTTGTTTACACGCCCACACCGGGACCGGTGGCGCTCGACGATCATTTTCAATGGTGGAACTACGTCCCGGGCGCGGACTGGCGGCATCCCGAAGGTCCGCAGAGTTCCCTTGAGGGGCGCGACAATTACCCGGTCGTGCAGATCGCCTACCCTGATGCCGTGGCTTATGCGAAATGGGCGGGCAAGCGGCTGCCGACCGAGGCGGAATGGGAATTTGCCGATCGCGGGGGGCTCACCGGAAAACTCTACGCCTGGGGCGACGAGTTCCAGCCTGGCGGGAGATTCATGGCGAATACGTTTCAGGGAAAATT
>CAMASH010000052.1 GCA_945860745.1 Chthoniobacter flavus
ATTCTGGCCGCGTTGAACGGCGCGGGTCTGCCGGTGATGCTTCACGGTGCGGTGGAAAAGATCACCCGCGTGTACGAGGAATTCGGCGTCACTTTTCCCCCGTATGCGGCCTATGATTCCGCGAACGTGCGGGGACACGTGCTCATCTGTCCCCCCGGCGCCAAGGGCTCGCGCATGCTGGCAAAAATCAAACCGTGCCGCGTGGCCATGCTCACCGGTTGGGCCCTGGACGCGGGGGCCATCCACCGGCGGCAGGTCGATGCGGCGTTTCCGCTTTCCGATCACGCCGGCTACGATGATCTCTTGCGCCAGGTCGAGGCGGTCAATCCCGCGCGGGTTCTCACGTTGCATGGCTTTGCCCGGGAATTTGCCCGCGATCTCCGGGAGCGCGGGATCGAAGCGTGGGCCCTGACCGGCACCAATCAGCTGGAGCTTTCTCTCTCCCTTCCGGTGGCAGAGTTGTCCCGTCCCGCCGCGACGGCGGCTTCGGCTGATGACACCGGCTTCAACGCCTTCTGCCTTGTGAGCGAGGCCATTCGCGGCACCACCGGCAAGTTGGAAAAAACGCGCATCCTCTCCGGATATTTTCAAAGCCTCGACGACACCGGTCTTGCCCTCGCGGCCGTCTGGCTGACCGGGCGCGCTTTCGCCCAGAGCGACAGCCGGCCTCATGGCGCGGGCAGCGCGGTGATCCGACAGGCTCTCAGTGCCGCCAGCGGGCTCTCCCTTCCGGCCTTGCGGATCATCAGCCGCAAACACAACGACACCGGCCTGACCGCCACCGAGGCCATGTCGGCACGGCCCGGAACCGAAGCCGTCGCGCTTCCCGAACTGGACCGGATTTTTCAAGCCCTCCGCCTGGCCCGCGGGCCCCTCCTCAAGAGCGAAATTCTGACCGCCGCCCTGATACGCCTGCCCGCCCTGGCGTCCGCCTATCTGGTGCGGATCCTGACCGGCGACTTGCGCATCGGCTTGAAGGAAGGACTGGTCGAGGAAGCCCTGGCCGAGGCCTTCGCGGTCGAAGCCGGGGCGTTTCGCGACGCGTCCATGCTGATGGGCGATATCGGACGCGCGGCCGTTCTGGCGCGGCACGATCGTCTGGCCGAGGCGGAATTGACCCTTTTTCAGCCGGTGAAATGCATGCTGGCCGGACCCGAACCCGACGCGGAATCCCTCTGGTCGCGGCTGGGACACGCCGGCGCCGTCTGGCTGGAAGACAAGCTCGACGGGATCCGGGCCCAGATCCATTGCGGCGCGGGCCGGGCCGAGATTTTTTCCCGCGACCTGAAACTCATCACCGCCACCTTTCCCGAAATCGCCGCCGCCGCGCTCCGGTTCGGAGAGGATGCGGTCTTCGACGGGGAGATTCTGGCTTGGGAAAACGGGCGGGCCTTGAGCTTTTTCGAACTGCAAAAACGCCTCGGCCGCCGCGACCCGGATCTTTTTCTGGGCGGGGAGATTCCGGTGGCGTGTGTGATTTTCGATCTTCTGCGCCTCCAGGGGGAATCGCTCCTGAAGCTGCCGCTATCCGCGCGCCGGGCGCGGCTGGAAGCCCTCGGGCTTCCCGCTCCCCTGCGCATAATGCCGATCGCAACGGCCGCGAATGCCGGGGAGATCGAAAGTTGTTTCAAAGCGGCCCGCGCCAGCGGCAACGAGGGAGTCATGGCCAAGGATCCCGCCAGCATCTACACGCCGGGCCGGCGCGGATTGGCGTGGGTGAAATTCAAAAAAGACTTCGCCACGCTGGACGTCGCCGTGGTCGCGGTGGCATACGGGCACGGACGGCGCAGCAAGGTGCTGAGCGATTACACCTTGGCCGTGCGCGACGGGATCAGTGGTGCGCTGTTACCGATCGGCAAGGCCTACTCCGGACTCACCGATGCCGAGATCGCGCAATTGACCCCGGAATTTCTTGCCCTGGCACAGTCCCGCAAAGGCAACCGAATTGAAGTCGAACCCCGCGTCATCATCGAAGTCGCTTTCGACGCCATCCAGCCCAGCGGGCGTCACGCCAGCGGACTCGCCCTGCGGTTTCCGCGCATCAAACGCCTGCGTCCGGATAAGACCGTGCAGGATATCGACACGCTGGCGGCGGCCCGGCGGCTGGCGGGAGTTACAGACCGTTCTCCTTGACGATTTGCGTGCTCTTCTTTTTGCCGATGCCGGTGATCTCGGAGACTTTCTCGCTGAATTCCTTTTCCGCCGCGCGGGTCTTGGTCTGGGCCGCTTTCCAGGCCTCGGCGTATTTCTGCTGCTGCTCCGGAGTGAACGGCTTGCCCAGCGCGGTCTCGATCTTTTTGTAAATCTCGGAGTTGGTCACATCTTGGGCCATTTCCTTGGCCGCCTTGCCCGTCGCGTCGCCTGCCTTCCGGGCCGCCTCTCCGGTTTTCTTGGCGGCATTTTTCGCGCCGGCGGCGGTGGCCTCGGCGGTTTTCTTCACCGCGGTTTCGGTCTTTTCGGCCGCACTTTGCACGGCTGCACCGGTCTCTTTGGCGGCTTTTTCGGCCGCGCTTTCCGTGGCAGCGACAGCTTGTCCGGTTTTTTCCTCAACCGTCTGCGCGGTGCTCTGGGCCAGGGCTCCGGCGGAAGTCAGGAGAAAAACAGTGAGGGAGGAGAGGAGAATTTTTTTCATACGCGCAAGGTCTAGCATGACCGCCCGCCAAGATCAACCTATCTCTAGGAAAATCAGGCCCGCGAAAAACGCGAAAAGGCGCGAAAGGAAACAAAAGATGAACCAGGCGGATTTCCGGCTTTGCCACCATTTTCTGCGCTTTTTCGCGTGTTTCGCGGGCAAATCATCACAGATAGTCGCTCATTTCATGAAGGCGCGGATCACGCCGCGGCGCTTTGCGCGGGAAACGCAGGACGCCAGGCTTGCCGCCCTCCCCGGCACTTTCCGCGAAAATGCCCTCCATGTTTTCCAGCGTGTCGCCGAATTCTGCCTCCAGCTTCTCCGGGTCCTCGCCCTTTTCCAGCCGGGCAATCATTTGCTGCATCGGCTCGGGCATCTTCTGACCCGTCGCCTCCGTCATCTTGCGCATCAAGCGGCCGAGCTGACGCGGGTCGGGGTTGTCGTCGCTCAGGGAGGACATCTCGCGTTCCATTTCCGCCATCACCCGTTCCATCCCCGGGTCCGGGGCGTCCATTTCGCCGGGGGCCTCGGTTTTTTCCCGGGCCCGCCCGGTTACGGCGAAACGCGAAACCAGCCGCTCCATCCGCGCCTTGGGATCATCCGGACACCGCGGCATCTTGCGCCCCTGGGAAAGGCTGCGGGCAAAGAAGCTGTAAATGCGGTGCGTGTCCGGGGAGTAGAACTCGTAAATCGGCATGGACGGTATTTTGCATTTTCTGCGCCTGATTTTCGATCAAAAAATCCTGCAGCCGCCTGGTCGACCCGGCGGCAGCTATGTTACAGACTTGTCACAATGACAGGTTCGCCGCACAGCTGGAGGATGGCGAACGATGGACGGGTGAGACGGAGGACGTGTCGTGGTTCCCATCGGGGTTTCCCTGGCAAACTGCTGCTCTATGCGGCGCTGGCGGCGGTCCTCTTCGCCGGATGTTCGCGGCCAAAGGACGATGCGCCCGACGTCATCATTCTTCACAGCGGTCGAATCCGCGGGAACGTTTATCCGCTTTCGCTGCGATCCATCGCGTCGTTGCCGCATTACCAATATCTGGCCGGCTACGTCCGCAAGGCCCGCGAAGAGGCGGCGCAGACCGGTGCCAAGGTTTTGCTGATCGATCTGGGCGACAGCCTCACCGGCTCCTTTGCCTCTCATGTGACCGGCTCGGAGAACATGGTGACATTTTTCAACGATGTCGGCTACGACGCGCTCCTGCTCAGCAACCTCGACGACGCGGTGCAGCCGGAGACTCTGGCCAAACTGAAAGCGAAAGTGCTCAATCCGTTTCAGGATGCCGCGGGGAACCCGGCCACGGAGGGCACGGTCTCCGGTGCGAAACTCAGCGCGGGCGATATCCCGATCTTTCTGCTGGCGAATTTCTACGGCGACACCAGCAGCAACACGTTTCCGGATCGCTTCCCGGCCGGGTTCGGCACGACGCGGACGGGTGTCGCCCCGGTGCGTGATTACGCCCGGGTGCTGGCGGGACTCGGCCAGCAACCGGGGGCTGGACTCACCCTGCTGAGCTGGATGAAATTCGAATCCCCCAAGGATCCGCCGGAGGCCTTCCTCCAGCAACTTCGCGGCCTCGGCGTTAATGCCATCCTGGCCCATCGCATCTATGGCGGAAAAGAAAAGGAGGTCTGGACCGCGAGTGGATTCCTCGACTGGCAGCCGCCGGTTTCCTTGAACATCCTGCGCCATAATGGCGGCTTTGCCCTCGCCCGGCTCGATCTCAAACGCGATGGCAAGGCCTGGAAAGTGCTCAAGCACCAGCTCATTCCCATGACGGCGAATTCCGCTCCGGCCGACCACGCGGTGGTCGAGGCTGTCGCCCGCTACGCCGCTCTCATTTCCGGGGCTGATACCAAGCTGGCGGAACTCCCGGAATCCGTCCCGCCCGAGTCCATCCTGAAAATCTACATGACCGCACTCGCCGCCGAACCCGGCACGCGGGCCGTGCTGTATTCCCTGCAATCCATCCGCACCAGCTGGCTGGCGGGTGAACTCCGGGCCAGCCAGGTTTTCAACAGCCTGCCTTGGACGACCCCGGTCGTGCAGCTCACCCTCACCCCGGAACAGATCAAGCAGGTCAGCCAGGACCTGAATCTTGCCGTGCTGCAGAATGATGGCCTCGACGCGGAATCGCTCACCGTCACAACCTCGGAATTTTTCGGCCGCCTGATCGCGACGAAACTCGGCATCGCCCCGGAGTCCCTCCGGGTCACCGCGCAGAAATCGGAATTTGATTACTTCGTCGAGTATCTCAAGGCCAACCCCGGCGCGGCGGGTGGCGCGACCTCCTCCCCCGGCTGGTCCTGGAGCGGAAAATTCCAGCCCTGAGGAGGTCCGCCTGATGAGCCTCTACCACTCGCCCGGCGAGCGAAGAATCACCCGGCGCGAGATCCTGATCGCTCTGGCCATTCTCGCTGTATTGGCCGCCGTGCTGGCTGCGATTTTTCTCAAGCAAGAGGCCGAAGCCCGGCGGGTGGCCAGCGCGCACAATCTCCAACAGTGGGGCATTGCCCTGAACCTTTATCTCATCGATAACGAAAATCAGCTTCCCGAAGTCGGCAAAGATCCCGTCACTCCCGAGCAAAAGAAAGCCTGGTTCAACGCCCTGCCGCCCTACATTTCCCAAACCCCGCTGGCGGAATTGCCCGCGGGACAGCGTCCGCGGCCCGGCGGGCCCTCGCTCTGGATCGATCCGTCCACGAAACCGGTGAAAGGGTGGGACCCTGAGGTGTTTTTCTTCAACTACGGGATGAACAAATCCCTCCAGCCGGTCGAGGGCACGCGCAGTTTTCGCATTTTCGAGATCAACTATCCGGCCAACATCGTGTTCATGACCGAAGTCGCCGGCTATGCGCCGGGCATCGGACCGGAGGATGTGGTTTTCCGCCACGACGGGGCCAAGCCGACCAGCCCGAAGGCCGAGGCCCGCGTCCTCTTCTGCGACGGACACGTGCAGTTCGTCACCCGGCAAAACCTGGTCAGCGATCCCAACGGCCTCTCGGCCGCCGCGGCGGAGACCGGCGTTTCGTGGTTTCAACGCTGAGGCTCTGGCCGGGCGCATCGTCCCGATGGTGAGAGTCTTCGGGCGGCGACAAATCGGCATTGAACTCCTTCCGCTCATCGTTACTCTCCCGCCGTGAATTCCTTTATGAAAACCCGCCGGTTGATCGTCGCAGGTTTCCTCATGGCCACGGCCGTCACCGGCCTGGCGGCGGAGAGTTATATCGTGGTGGACAACCAGACCGGTTTCGTCCTCGCCTCGAATGCCCGGGACGAGAAACTCCAGGTGGCCAGTTTGACCAAGGTGGCCACGGCCACCGTCGTGCTCGACTGGGCCCAACTCACCAAGGGCGATCTCGGCCAGATGGTCGCCATCACCGGTCAGGCCCTCCGCGCCGGCGGAACAAATCCCGCGGGTCTCCTCGAGGGCGATTCCATCAGCCTGCGCGACCTGCTCTATTGCGCACTCATGGCCTCGGACAACGTGGCTGCCACCGCCCTGGCCCGGCACGTCGGTCCGCGCCTGCCCAACAGCCAGGGACTCGATCCGATCAGCAACTTCGTTTCGCACATGAATGCCCTGGCCCGCACCCTTGGTATGAAACGCACGCTTTTTCTCAACCCGTCGGGCATGGACAACAGCCCCGACGGCGCGCTGCCCTACTCGACCGCCTCCGACCTGGCCCGCCTGACCCGCTATGCCTACAGCGAGGCGGATTTTCCCTATTACGTTTCGCAGAAAACCCGCGTCGTCCACGTCTTCCGCGCCGGGGTCGATACGCCGGTCGAACTGCGCAACACCAACGAATTGCTCGACCAGGAAGGCATCGACGGGGTGAAAACCGGACGCACTTCCCACGCCGGGGACTGCCTGATTTTGTCCTCCGAACTCCAACCCGAGGTTCAGAGGCAGGGGGAGACCGTCTATGTGACTCCGCGCCGCGTGATCGTTGTTCTGCTGGGCTCGCGGGATCGTTTCGCCGAGGGCTCGACCCTCATCCGGCAGGGCTGGGGGCTTTACGACAAGTGGGCGGCCGCGGGCCGCAAGGTCAAATCCGGCAAGACGCTTTAAAGCATGGCCAAAACACGCATCGGTGTCCTGACCAGCGGCGGAGATTGTCCCGGACTGAACGCAGTCATTCGCGGGGTCTGCCGGGCGGCGGACAAATTGGGCTGGGAGGTGATCGGCTTCCGGGATGGATTCGAAGGGCTCCTGCCACCGGGCGATTACATGCCGCTCGACCGCAAAAATACCGCCGGCATCATGCACCTCGGCGGAACCATTCTGGGCACGACCAACCGCGGTCATTTTGTGGCCAAAGCGGGCAGCGGCAGCAAGGCGATGATCAACCCCGAGATCATGGCCAAGGCCAAACAGACATTTCATAATCTCGGCCTGACCGCCCTCATCGTCATCGGCGGCGATGGATCGCTCTCGACCGCGCTGCAACTTTCCGAGAACGACATCCCCGTCATTGGCGTGCCCAAGACGATTGACAATGATCTTGAGGCCACGGCGATGACCTTCGGCTTCGACTCGGCGGTTGCCTGCGTGGCCGATGCCCTCGACCGCCTGCACACCACCGCCACCAGCCACAAACGCGTGATGGTGCTCGAAGTGATGGGCCGGCACGCCGGTTGGATTGCGCTTTACGGCGGACTCTCCGGCGGGGCGGACATCATTCTCATTCCTGAA
Organism: Chthoniobacter flavus; assembly: GCA_945860745.1. Taxonomy (GTDB): domain Bacteria; phylum Verrucomicrobiota; class Verrucomicrobiia; order Chthoniobacterales; family Terrimicrobiaceae; genus CAMASH01. The sequence continues at coordinate 7,339 of CAMASH010000052.1, forward strand.
ATTCCCTTCGACTTCGAAAAGATCGCGGCGGAAGTGAGTCGCCGCGAAAAAGAGGGTGCAAAAAGCACCATGATCGTCGTGGCGGAGGGAGCCAGCCCGAAACAGGGCCGGCCATTGCGCCACTCCACCGCCAGCGGCGAGCACCGCCTGGGCGGCATCGGCGATTTGGTCGGTCGCGAAGTCGCCGCGCGCACCGAGAAAGAGGTCCGCACCTGCATTCTCGGCCATCTCCAACGCGGCGGCGCCCCCACCGCGCTCGACCGCATCCTTGGCACCCGCTTCGGGGTTAAGGCGGTTCAGCTGATTCAGGATGGCAAATTCGGCACCATGGTGAGCTATCAGAATTATCAGACTCTCGACGTGCCCATTTCTCACGCCGTCCACCGTCTGCGCCGGGTCGATCCCGGGGGTCAGATGGTGCAAACCGCCCGCGCCGTGGAGATTTCCTTCGGGGATTGATGGACCCGATCGAAACACTGCGCGCCGCCGTGCGCGATGTGCCGGATTTTCCTTCGCCCGGTATCGTCTTCAAGGACATCACGCCCCTCCTGGGCGACGGCCCGATCTTCCGCCTGGCGATTGACCTCCTCGTGGCGGACTGCGCGGGAAAGGACATCCAGAAAATCGCCGGCATTGACGCGCGCGGATTTCTTTTCGGCGCGGCTGTGGCCGACCGGTTGGGAGTGGGATTCGTGCCGGTCCGCAAAAAAGGCAAGCTGCCTTGGAAGACGGAAAGCCTCGCCTATAAACTCGAATACGGGGAAGCCGGGATCGAGGTGCACATCGACGCCTTTCGCCCGGGCGAGCGGGTCGCGTTGATTGATGATTTGCTGGCCACCGGCGGGACGGCCGCCGCCGCGTCCAAGCTGATCGAAAAGGCCGGGGGAGAAGTCGTGCAGGCCCAGTTCCTCATCGAGCTGGGTTTTCTCAACGGCCGCTCCGCCTTGGGCGCGGTGCCGGTGAAACCGATTTTGGTCTACTGAAAACCTGTAGCCGCCCCACTCCGTTGGGGCGTTCGGGAGCACGGCCACGGCGTGCCGTGGCTACATGCCCTCCACCAAAGCGAAGATCTTTTCCCGAGCCCCCTGCCCGATGGGCAAACCATGGGCGAAGCAGACGATCTCGAAATCCAGCGAGGCAAGCGCACGCAGGGATTCCCTCATTGTTTGCGGATTCTCACAATACTTGTCGGGCAGGACGGCCAACCCGTCGAGGTTGATCAGGGCATCGCCCAGGATCAACACGCCCCCGGCCAGATAAGCGGTCTCGGCCGGGCCGCCGCCGGGCAGGCCGATGGCCTTCACCGCTTGGAAAAGAACCTCGCCGTCCTTGATCCAACGATCAGCCGTCACTTCGCCGCGGGCTCCTTCCGGGGCATAAACGGGAACAGTGAGGCGCTGTTTTTCATAGGCCGCATCGCGTTCATGATTGCCGCTGGTCAGCAAAACCGCGGCCACCTTGTCGTCGCCGATCAGGTGGCCGAACGCCGCTTCCTCCAACCGGAGAGGATCGATCAAGGCCCAGCCGTCCGGTGTTCGCACGGCGGTGCTGGAGCAGTCGGTTTTGCATTCCGGGTTGTACCCATGCCAGACGCAGAGATTGTTGCTGACCCGATGAAACTCCGGGATGGGTTTCAAATCTCGAAGAAGGATTTGATTTTGTGGAGAAATCCGGCGCGGTAGTCCTTCTGTTTTGCATTGTGGGCTCCGCCCGAAGCGCCCGCCATGATGCCCTCGTTCTGCAACCGCCGTTTGGCCAGCAGGTCGCTGAGGGCCTCGATCAACTCCGGGCTGTCGGCCATGATCGGCGCGAGGGTTTCTTTTTTCACCTCGACCGCCTCGCAGTCCCTCAGGCTGCGGACCGTGGCGCTGCGGGGTTCGCCCGCCAGCATGGACATCTCGCCGATGCAGTCGCCGGGTCCGATCTTGGCCACAGAAGTCTCGGTCCCGTTGGCATGGACCAGCACCTCGGCCTGGCCGTTGATCAAGACGTACATCGGTCCGGCCTCGGCTCCCTGGCGGACGAGATTTTCCCGCTCGCCGAAGGCCACGATCTTCGAACCTTTGAGGATCTGCTCGAACTGCGGCGCGGTCAGACAGGGGAAAAAGATGACTTTCTTCAACGCCTCGCGAATGACCTGGTCGGTATCCTGGCGCGGCGGGGAAAACTGGTGGGTGTATTCGGCCTGGATCGGATACGGGATGGAGATGTTGTTCCGGCGCAGGGCGTACCAAAGATTCGTGCGGATCTCGCTGTAGGCGTCCTTGTAGAAATTGTGGTTGTTCAACCAGAAACGCAGTTCGTAGGTGAGGGAGGAAGCGGCGAATTCCTTGAGATAAACATTGGGGGCCGGATCGCGCAAAACCCAGGCGCAGTTCAAGGCCGCATCGATCAGCACCTGCTTCACCAGCGTGGGCGGCGCCTCGTAATCCAGGCCGATCTCCAACAACATCCCGTGCAGATTGGTGGGATAGTCATAATTGATGACGGTCTGCTTGGTGATGTTGCTGTTGGGGATGTCGAGATAGATGTCGTCGATCGTGCGCAGCCGGGTCGAACGCCAGTTGATTTCGACGATCTGGGCATGGTGGGTTTCAATCAACAGCCAGTCGCCGGATTTGAACTGTCCGCCGAAATAAATGGCGAACCCGCTGAACATGTTGCCCAGCGTGTCCTGCAGGGCCAGACCAAGCACGATGCCGACGACTCCCGCACCAGCCAGCAGACCGGGCACTTCCTGTTTGTAAATGAACTGAAGGACGACCGCCACCGCGGCCAGGAAAATAAGAATGGAGACGAGTTGGCTGACAAACTTCGGCACGGTGGCATTGTCCTGCCGCGTGCGCGTTTCGAAGATGTAGTGCCGGACGAACGAAATGGCGACAAACGCCCCGGTCAGCACGGCCGCCGCGTCGAGGTGCCTTTCCGCGTCAAATTGAAACTGGGGCAGAGCGGATGGCACGAAGAGGGCCATGGCGAAACAGAAAATCTGATACGACCATCCCAGCGGCACCCCGAGCCGCCGCTTGATCAACCTCCCCACCACCAGCAGCACGAGGTAAACCGCCACCGAGACGCCAATATACAGCAGCGCCAGATTGGTGACTTGCAAACCCTGGGACAGAGCCTTTTCGTCAAAAATCGGAGCTGCCGTCTGAGCCAGGAGCGGAAAAATCATGTGCGCAGGAGAGGGATGCTGACATTTGCCCGCGCAATGAGCACGCCAATTTTCCAAGCGGCAAGAGGCAGCACAGGCAAGCTTGCCTGTGGATGTTTTCGGTCACAGGCAGGATGCCTGTGCTCCCGGTGAAACGCCCGCTGACTTCTTGCACCCAAAAGAAAGCGCTGATTAAATTCGTCCCTCCATGTTCAGAGTTTTTTGTTTGATGTCCTGCCTCGCGCTGGCCGGCTGCGGGGGCGGCGGGCAGGTTTCCCCGAACGGACCCCGTCCGCGGCAGGTGCGGGTGGACTGGCTTGGTCACGAGAGTTTTCTTTTCACTGCGTCGCTCGGAACGAAGATCCTGACCAATCCTTACGAAGCGGGTGCCACGGGACGTTCGTTTCCCTCGGGCCTGCGTCCGCACATTCTGCTGATTTCCAGCGAGGAGCCTGAGGCCAACAACGTCGATGCGCTGGACAACTCGCCCACGATTTTCCGCGGCGCGGTCGCGCTGGGCCCCAACAGTGCCAACGGCATCCGCATCCGTGGCATTCCCACGTATAAAAATCCTGAAAAAGAGGAGGTTTCCGGCATGAATGTGGTTTTCTGTTGGACGCTGGACGGCGTGCGCTTCTGCTTTGCCGGCAACATCGCCAACCCGCTTTCCACCTCGGAGTTGGTCCGGATCGGACAGGTTGATGTCCTGCTCCTGCCGGTGGGCGTTCCGCCCCGACTGACCGATTCCGCCCGCGAAATCATCATCAGCCAGGTGCGTCCGCGGGTCATCATTCCGATGGGCCGCGCGGCGGAAATTTCCGGTTGGACGGCCGGATTTACCAATGTCCACCGGCTGCCCGGTTCCTCCGTGCTTCTCTCGCGGGAAGCGCTGCCGCTTGATCAGACCGTTCTCGTTCTGGCCGCGCCCTGATTGCGGATGAAGATTCTCATCATCGGTTCCGGTGGTCGCGAACATGCCCTGGCCTGGAAGCTGGCCCAGTCGCCCCGCGTCGAGAAAATCTTTTGCGCGCCCGGCAACGCGGGCACGGCGCAGATCGGGGAAAATGTTCCCCTGGGGCCGGAGGATATCGCGGGTCTGGTGGATTTTGCCCGCGGGCAGGGGATCGGATTAACGGTGGTCGGACCGGACGATGCCCTGGCAGCCGGAATCGTCGATGCCTTCGAGCGGGCGGGACAACGCATCTTCGGTCCCACCGCCGCCGCCGCGCGGCTGGAATCGTCGAAGATTTTCGCCAAGGACTTCATGCGGCGGCACGGCATCCCCACGGCCGAATCGCGGGAGTTTACCGACAGCGGGGAAGCGCAAGCCTGGTGCCGCGCGGCCAAATACCCCCTCGTGATCAAGGCGGATGGCCTGGCCCTGGGCAAGGGCGTGGTCATTGCCGAAACCCCCGCGGCCGCGGCCGAGGCCGTTCACCGCGCCATGGAGCTCGGCGTTTTCGGCGAAGCCGGCCGGCGCATCGTCATTGAGGAATTCCTGCAAGGAGTCGAATGCTCCATTCACGCACTGGTGGACGGCACCGGCTACTGTCTTTTCCCCGATGCGAAGGATCACAAGCGTGCCTTCGAGGGCGACACCGGCCCGAACACCGGGGGCATGGGCACGATTTCCCCTTCCGGGACGCTCGACGGTCCGCTCCTGGAATGGGTGAAAACCGGGGTGCTCGATCGTTTCGTGGCTGGCATCCAAGCCGATGGATTGCCCTTCCGCGGGATGCTTTTTCCGGGCCTGATGATTACGGCGGACGGTCCGAAGGTGCTGGAATTCAACTGCCGGTTTGGCGACCCGGAGACCCAGGTGCTGCTGCGACGCCTGCAAAGCGATTTGCTCGATTTGCTGGAAGCCTGCGTGGACGGAACCCTCGACCGGCAGCAACCGGTTTGGGACGAACGCGCCGCCGTCTGTGTCGTTCTCGCCTCCGGCGGATATCCCGGCTCCTACGAAAAAGGCAAACCGATCACCGGTCTGGCCGAGGCGGGGGCCCTCGAAAATGTGGTTGTTTTTCACGCCGGAACCAAAGCGGCCGGCGATCGGATCCTCACCAACGGCGGCCGCGTGCTGGGGGTGACCGCCCTGGCCGCCGATACGGCCCGGGCCCGCGAACTGGCCTATGGTGCGGCCGATGGAATCGGCTTTGACCAAATGCAGCGCAGGGAGGACATTGGCGGCGCATGATCATTCGACGAGTCATTCTAGCCGCCATGATGACGGGCACACTATTCGCCCAGGAGACTCCCGCCCCCCCCACGCCGACGCCCACTCCAGCGGCAACGCCATCCCCCACGCCGGTCCCGCCTCCGCTGACCACGCGGCAGTTGATCAACGGACTCAAGGATGAGGAGGTGGAAGCCGCCCTCAAATCGCTGCGGGAGAATTTTCTCGATCCGGCAAAAATTGACGACAACGCCGTGCAGCGGGCTACCCTGGAAGGACTCCTGCGCCGGCTTTCTCCCGGGGCCTTCGTGGTCAGCGGCACGGGGCAGAAAGAAAAATCCGAAGCCGCGCCCTTCGTCGCGGAAATCCTCGATGCCCACATCGCCTATCTCCGCCCCGGTGATCTGACCAAGGACAGCCTGGCCCAGTTTGACGCGGCCCTGACGGGATTCGCCCAGGAAAAATTTGACGCGGTCATTCTCGATCTGCGCGGCGTGCCGGAGGGCGGGGACTTCGAGATCGCGGCGGATTTTGCCCGGCGGTTTTGCCCGAAGGGAAAGCTTCTCTTCTCCATTCAGAAACCCAGCGCGAAGCAGGAGCGGATTTTCACCTCGAATCAGGACCCCGTTTTTCAGGGCGTGATGGTGGTGCTGACCGACGCCGACACCGCCGGGGCGGCGGAAGCCCTGGCCGGCACGCTGCGGCTGAATGCCGGGGCCATGATCATCGGTTCCGACACGACGGGTGAGGCGGTGGAGTTCGCCGAATCCCCCCTGGGCGGAGACGCCGTTTTGCGCGTCGCCATTGCGCAGGTCATCCTGCCGGAATCGGGTCCGATTTTTCCCGGGGGCGTGAAGCCCGATGTGGCCATCTCCCTGCCGCGTGACGTGCAGGAGGAAATTTTTCGTCAGAGCAAAGAAAAAGGCGTGAGCCAATTCGTCTTCGAGACCGAGCGCAAGCGGATGAGCGAGGCCTCACTCGTGGCCAATATGAATCCCGAAATTGATTCCGCCCAGGCCGCCCAGCGGGAACGGGGACGGGCTCCGCAGTTGCGCGACACTGTGCTGCAACGCGCGGTCGACCTCGTCACCGCCATCAATTTCTACCGGGCCAAGAAGGAGCGGCTGTAGCCGCCCCACTCCGTTGGGGCGTTCCTACAACACCCAAAACATCCCGAACCCCACCCAGAGGGGAATCGTAATCAAGCCGATCAGCGAGGTGCCGATCACCACCTGCAAGGCCACCGGCACATCGCCATCGTGCGCCTTGGTCACGACGATGGGAAAAATGGCGGCGGGCATGGCCGCCTGGAGAACCAGCACCGCTTTGAGCGGATGATCGAGCGGAACGAACCGCGCAAAGAGCAGGATCAGAATCGGAACCACCCCGATGCGAATCACGGTGGCGGCACAGATCGTGCGGCTGCTGTGGCGCAGGGATTCCTTGTTGAGGTGATCGGCAATCAAGGCGCCGCTGAGCAGCAGGGCCATGGGAACCGCGCAGGTGCCGAGGAGGTGAAATGTCGTATCCACCGCGGAGGGGATCCATTTTTCCGCTGAGAGAGAATTCAGCAGAATCGCGACGGGAATGGCCACCATCGGGGGATTCACCGCGCGCCACCAGCTCCCGCGTTCCGCGTGTCCGGTCAATTGCCAGAGCGCGACGCTCCAGAAGGCAATCTCCACCCCGAGATAGAACGCAAACAACACGCCCATCGTGTCGCGGTCAAAGAGGGCGGCGCAGAGCGGCAGGGGAATGTAACCGTAATTTTGCAGCGAGGTGGTGTAAATGAAGGTGCGGCGTTTGGTTCCCTCTGGAATCCGGAAGAGCCGCGCCCCCAATCGTGCGGCCATGATGCCAAGCACGACCGAGGCGAAACCGAGAACCGGCGGCAGAATCCAGTTGGCGGGATTGGCCAGCACCTCGTTTCCCACAATGGTGTCGAAGGCCAGGCAGGGTGCCAGCAGCACCACCACCAGGCGGGTCAGCGAGCGGTCCGCTTCGGCCGTCAGCACGCTGATCTTCCGCAGGAAGCCCCCGGCCGTCATCACGACGAAAACCGGCGCGACAATTTGGAGGAGAAAAAGAAACTGCGCGATCACTGGAAGACCAGCCGGCAGATCACAACCGAAGCGATGACGCCGGCGAGATCGGCCAGTAACCCCGCCGGCACGGCATGACGCGTGCGGCGGATGGCGACGGATCCGAAATACACGGCGATCACATAAAATGTCGTCTCGGTGCTGCCCATGATGGAGCCCGCCATTTTGCTGATGAGACTGTCCGGTCCGCCGGCGGCCCCGCCGACCTGGATCAGTTCGTTAAAGATGCCATTGGCCCCGCCACCGCTGAGCGGCCGCATCAGCACCAGGGGGAGCAGTTCGACCGGAAAACCCACCGCCGCCAGCAGCGGACCGACCGCGCTCGCAATCATCCTGATCCCGCCCGCCTCGCGGAACATTCCCACCGCCACCAATATCGCAATGAGGTAGGGAATAATGCGAATGGCCACGTGGAAACCCTCCTTCGCGCCCTCGACAAATTCCTCATAAACAGGAATGCGTTTCAGCGCGGCAAAAAGGGGAAAAAATGACAGGAGGAATGGCACCGCCAGCAGCGAGACCGCCATCACGCAGGCGGTCACGGCTGTGGGGAGATTGGTGGGAGCCGCCCGGACGACCGACTGGACGGCGAACCATCCGAAGAGCCCGAAAAAGACCAGCAGAACCGGATAGGCCCAGGCCGGCAGGGGCGGAGCCTGCGAGAGGCGCAATTCTTCGGTTGCCTTCGCTTCCACCAGCGAAATCTCAGCATCCGGCACGGGCGGCAGCCGGTAGCCGGGAAGTTTCTCCAGAACCTTCACCGCAGAGACGCCGACGATGGTCGAGCACAGCGTGGCCAGGAAAGCCGTGCCGATGATGGCCGCAGGATCACGGGCCCCCGCTGCCGCCATGAACGCCACCGTGCTGGCCGGCACCAACTGGATCGAACTCGTGTTGATCGCCAGGAACGTACACATCGCATTCGTCGCCACGCCCGGCCGGGGATTGAGCGTTTCCAAATCCTGCATCGCGCGCAGTCCCAGCGGCGTGGCGGCATTGCCCAGCCCCAGCATGTTGGCCGCCATGTTCATCACCATCGACCCCATGGCAGGATGACTCGCCGGCACGTCCGGAAAAAGCCACCGCATCAGCGGACGCAAGGCCCGGGCGAGAATCTCCACCAACCCCGCCTTCTCCGCCAGCCGCATGAGGCCGAGCCACAGGGCAATGAGGCCGATGTAGGGGATGGCGATGGTCACCACCGCGGTCTCGCAGGACTTGAATGCCGCCTTGGTCACCGCGTCGAGCTGTCCGGTCAGTCCGCCCAGAATGACGGATATCACCACGAGCCCGAGCCAGATCCAGTTAAGCATGAGGCCGGATTTGTCTCACGCAAAGGCGCAAAGGCGCAAAGAAATTTTCTGGGGAAGGCGCACCCGACCCCTCCTCACTTCATGCGGTCAAAGGTCTTTTGCAGAATCTCAAGATCGCTGCGGTTGCCCAGCTTGGTCCGCGTGTCGGCGATCCATTTTTTCTCCAGCGCGTTCTTGGTCGGACGGTCGATGTCGTAGAAGACACCGAACAAACCGGGAAAGGGCAGGTTGGCCAGACGGTAGGCCGCGATTTCGTCCGTCACATCGTGACGGGCCTCGTCCTCCGGCGCGTTGTCCCACTTTTTTTCGTCAATGACCGTGAAGGTTCCGCCTTTGCGGGGAATGCTGGAGTCGAAGGCGCCGGGGAAAAATTCCACGCACTCGGAGAGAATCTCCACCACAGAAAAGCCCTGATGGTCCATGGCCCGCTCCATCATCTGGATCATGTGATTGACCTGGGTGGCATGGGAGCGCGCCACGAAGGTGGCCCCGGCGGAGATCAGCTTCTTCATGGGATTGACCGGATGGTCGATCGCGCCGGTCGGATCGGTTTTGGATTTGAACCCGATGGGCGAGGTCGGCGAGGTCTGCTTTTTGGTCAGTCCATAGACGAAGTTGTCCATGATGACATAGGTCAGGTTAATGTTTTTGCGCGCGCCGTGTTCGAGGTGGTTGCCGCCGATGGAAAATCCGTCGCCGTCGCCGCCGAAGAGAAACACATGCAGGTCCGGCCGGGAAAGGCTGACCCCGGAAGCCAGCGGCACGGCGCGACCATGGATGAAATGGGCGCCGTGGGAATTGACGAAGTAGGGAAAGCGCGACGAGCAGCCGATGCCGGCCAGGGTGACGATGTTCTCGTGCGGAAGCTGACGCTTTTCCAGCACCTTGTAATAGGCGGCCAGAACGGCAAAATCCCCGCAGCCCGGACACCAGGTCGGGTGGTCGGCGGTGAGGGCTTTCTTGGTCAGTTTTTCGCGTTCTTCGGGGATGGCGATGGCGGTGGTCATTGCAAGGCTCCTTCGAGAATTTCCCGGACCCGGAAAGTGAGTCCGTCGGTTTTGGTCAGGCTGCGGATTTTGGGATCGCAATACCGCGCGCGGAGAATCGAGGCGAGCTGGCCGTAGCCGTAGGGGCCCTCGTCATTCATTTCCACCACGAGCACGCGTTGGAACCGGCTGAAAATCTGTTCCAGTCCGTCCGGCAGCGGATGGATGTGGCGCAGATGAATGGCCGAAAGCGTTTCGCCGCGTTCGCGGGCCACATTGACGGCCTCGTGGATCGGTCCGTAGGTCGATCCCCATCCGACCAGGAGAACGTCGCCCTCCGGATCGCCATGCACTTCCGGCACCGGAATTTCCGCGGCCAGATCCTGCAACTTGCGGCGGCGTTTCGCGGTCATGGCCGTGTGCAATTTCGGGCTGCCGGTCGGATGGCCCATTTCGTCATGTTCCAGGCCGGTGACCACCGGATACTTGCCGCCGAGCATGCGGCTGCCGGGCGGGGCGTGATGGGTCAAATGATCCAGAGCATAGGGTTTGAATTCGCCATCGCGCGGGGAAATGTCCGGCGCGGAATTCTCCATCAACTGCGCCAAATCCGGTTCGTCGAACGCCTCGATGCGCGTGGCCAGCGAGGTATCGCTGAGAATGAAAACCGGCGTGCTGTATTTGCGGGCGATGCGGGCTGCCTCCAGCGCGATGTAAAAACAATCCTCCACCGTGCTGGCCGCCAGCACGACGCGCGGGCTGTCGCCGTGGCCGCCGAAGATGGCCTGATACAAGTCGCTCTGCTCCACGTTGGTGGGCAGGCCGGTGCTGGGGCCGCCGCGCTGGACATTGACCACGAGGAGCGGAATCTCCGCCATGGACGCCCAACCGATGGCCTCCGTTTTGAGCGAAATGCCGGGCCCGGCGCTGCCGGTTATGGCAAGATGTCCCGCGTAGGACATCCCCAGCGCCAGCGAAACGGCCCCGAGTTCGTCCTCGGCCTGAACAAAGAGTCCGCCGTATTTTGGCAGTTCGGCCCGCAAGATTTCCATGATGGATGACCACGGCGTAATCGGATATCCCGCGCCATAGCGCACTCCCGCCGCGATCAGCCCGTAGGCCAGGGCTTGGTTGCCATCCATCGTAATCTGGGCGCGGTCGGAGGCTTCCACCGGCTCGAAATGATAAAGCCGCGTAAGCACGTTGCCGACCGGATAGGCAAACCCGGCCTGAAAGGCCATCAGCGCGGTGTTGAGCACATCCTCGGATTTCCCGCCGAAGCGTTCCGCGATCAATTTTTTCAGCTTCTCGACATCAAAATGAAAAATCTTGGCCAGCAGACCGAGGACAAAAATGTTTTTCCCCTTGTCCTTGGCCGTGCCGCCCAGCGCCTCAATGGTCAGTCCCGTGATGGGCACACCCACATGGACAAACCGCTTCTCCTCGGGGTCGGGCTGCACGTGGTCGGAATCATAAAGCAGGACCCCGCCCTCGCGCAGATAGTGAATGTGTTCATCGTAACTGTGCTGATAAAACGCCACGAGAAAATCCGCCTCATCCCCCGCGGAGAGAACCTCGCCCGATCCGATGCGGACCTGAAAAATCGAGGCCCCGCCCGAAATGGTGGAGGGGATCGTCATGTAGGTCATGACGTCCTGCGAACTGCGTCCGGCCAGCCGCGCCAGAAACGCTCCAGCCGACTGGATGCCATCCTGGGAATTCCCCGCCAGCCGGATGACGGCGTCGCGGATGTGTTCGGGTCTCAGGTCGGCGCGCGCACCTCCGGTATCGGGGGACGGCGTTTCGTGTTCTTCAACAACAGGGGATGTGCTCACAGGGGGTAAGAGAAGATTCCTACAAGCCGACGGCCGCGATGTCAACGCACGGGTCGGGCGGAAATGCGAGTTTTCTGCAGAGCCCCCTTGACCCTCACCGCCTCAACGCGGGCATGTCTGCCGCGATCCACTCGCGCACGGGCCGGCCTTCCTCGATGTGTTCCTTGAGAATGCGCTGCAGGCGCCCGGCGTCCAGATCGCCATACCAGATGCCGTCGGGATAAACGACGAGCCACGGGCCGTCCTTGCAAATGCGCAGGCATCCGGCCTTGGTGCGAAGGATGGGGACGGACAGATGCTTGGCTTCCACCTTGAGGACTTCCCAGAGCCCTTCACCTTTTTTGGGACTGCAACAATCAGGTCCGATGCAAAGAAAGAGATGCCGCGTCGCCTGCGCGATCTCGCTGGCGGGGAGTTTCGAGTTGCAGGGAAAGTTTTCGTTGGATGGCATCGTCAGCAACCAATGGACTCAATCCGGCTGCAGGGCAACCCGCACGTTCAACGCCGCGCGATTCAAAAACGGAGCTTCATTGTCGCGGAAAACGTCAGTTTTCCGAAAAGTCCGCTCTCCGCTCCGCCCTATTCCCCGATGATCTTGACCAACACGCGCTTGCGGCGCCCGCCGTCGAACTCACCGTAGAAGATCTGTTCCCACGGACCAAAATCGAGGCGGCCCTTGGTCACGGCGACGACCACTTCGCGGCCCATGATGGTGCGCTTGAGATGGGCGTCGGCGTTGTCCTCGCCGGTGCGGTTGTGCAGATACTGACTGTGGGGTTTTTCCGGCGCGAACTCTTCCAGCCATTTTTCGAGATCCGCATGGAGCCCGCTCTCGTCGTCGTTGATGAACACGCTAGCGGTGATGTGCATGGCATTGACCAGACAGAGGCCTTCCGCGATGCCGCTCTCCACCAGGCACTGTTCCACCTCCGGCGTGATGTTGAGGAACATCCGCCGGGCGGGCACGTCGAACCAGAGTTCCTTGCGAAAGGATTTCATGCCACGGAGCCTAGCATTTCTCACATCGCCGCGCAGGAGAATGAGTGGAAAACGTCGAGGAGGGAAAGTTCAAAGAATGTCAATATTACATGACTGGTACCTTTTCAACATATTGACACATCCAATCGGGTCAGTCCGTGCATACGTGCAAAATGAGTTGACCTGACCGGTGGGATTGGAGGAGGCCCGGCGGCTTTTGGAGCGGGCGGTCAATTGTCTGGGGATCGAACTGAAAGCCGTGGCGGCGATGAGGAAGAGTGATGTCCGCAAGCGGGCATTGGCCTGGCTGTTGAAATCGAATACGGTGGTGGCAGATGAGTGGGTGTGCCAAAATCTGGGAATGGGAGATCGCAGCAATATCAGTCGCGCCGTGGGCCGATTCCGGAGAAGGAAAGAAAAGCCAGGGGTTGAATTGATCAAAAATCTGCACGTATGCACGGGCTGACCCCTATTGCACCTTGGATTCATCCAACACCCCGGGGGACCTACCTCGCCGCCAGTTGTCTATACGCGGCGATTACCGGTTTCAGCCCCGTGGGATTGGCCCATCCCGGTGTGCCGGAAGAGGAAGCCGGAAAACTCCAAGAACTGGCTTGGGCTGCCTATCTGGAAGCCAATTCCAAAACCGATCTGACATCAGTTCCATCAGCGATTCGTTAATTCCCATATCACCCATGGAAATTCTCGAACCCAGCCCGGGATCTCTGGCCCAAACTCTCGACCCGGTCGAAGTGCAGTTTGCTCCCCTTCCCCGATTTGCCGAAGCCGGCCGAAAATGGCAGGGCATTCCTGGCCTCGAACGGGCTCCAGAGGGCCGGCTCTGGGCGGCTTGGTACTCTGGCGGGTGCCATGAAGGTCCTTTTAACTATATCGTGCTGGTTACCAGCGATGACGATGGCACGAATTGGTCGGATCCGCTCCTTGTCATTGATCCTCCCGGCATCATTCGCGCCTCCGATCCGGTTTTGTGGCATGACCCGCTTGGGCGCTTGTGGCTCTTCTGGATGCAGAGCGCCATGATTGGTCGCGAGACCTTTGACGGTCGTGGCGGAGTCTGGTTTATCCGAACAGACGACGCCAATTCGGCGAACCCGACCTGGACCGCTCCCCAGCGTCTTTCCAATGGCATCATGATGAACAAGCCGACCGTGCTTTCGACCGGCGAATGGCTGTTCCCTTGTGCCGTCTGGTCGTACCGGAGGCCGTATTACCACACCCTATCCACAGAGCAGTTCTCGAATGTCTTTGTGAGCCGCGACCAAGGGGAATCCTTCGGGTTTCTTGGCTGTGCCGACATTCCCAACCGAAGTTGCGACGAGCATATGATCGTTGAACGGAGGGATGGGACGTTGTGGATGCTCGGTCGGCGCACCGATGGCGTCGGGCAGGCGGTTTCGACCGACCGGGGAAAGACCTGGACGGCCAGCCCCGAACCGGCGCTTCCCGGCCCGTGCAGCCGTTTTCACATCCGCCGGCTTCAATCGGGGCGTCTCCTTCTCATCAATCACCATGAATTCACGGGCCGCAACCGACTCACCGCCTTCCTCTCGGATGATGATGGAAAAACCTGGCCGCACCATCTCCTGATCGACGAAAGGACAAACGTCAGTTATCCTGACAGCATCCAGGCTCCGGATGGAAGGATTCATATCATCTATGACCGAAACCGCCTTGGTGAAGCGGAAATCCTCTACCAGAGCATTACCGAGGATGACATTCTTGCGTCACAAAACCCGGGGCACGCCAGTGGCCGTCTCCGCATAATTAGCCGAGTGCCTCGCGTTGATCTCGGACAGAATACGACGATTTTCAAGGAACCCAATTTCATTGATCACCTGATGAACGTAAGCCAGGAGACACTTGAGGATGGACGATCCGCCATTCACGCTGACTCCGACGATGGGGAGCTTCTCCTTCTCCCTTTGCGCTTCAATGGAAATTCACTCCAGATCGAATTTTCCTCCGCCGGCACGGGATCGATTCGCGTCGAACTTCGAACTTTCATGGATGTCGTGGTGAAAGGGTATAGCCTCGAAGACTGTGTGGAACTGCGCGGCCGCGATCAGACGGCACAGGTCTGTTGGAAAGGGGACGCTGGGCTGGCCTTCCTCGCGGGCCAATTGGTCCGAATGCGAATCGAGATTAAGCACGCCGATCTATTCAGCCTCCGCTTCGTGTGAATAGGGGTCAGCGGAATAGGGGTCCCGAATAGGGGTCAGCAACGAATGGCACTAAGTTAAGGGCGTTTTGGGATGAAGCCCTTGCAGGGCAGATCGTTGTTTTTCATCGAGATCCCTGGGTAGCTCCGCAACCCAGGGCTAGGGGATTGAGCCCCGTTGGGGCTTAAGTTAGTGCCATTCGGGTCAGTGTGCATATTATTGCATATTTGTTGGAGAAGTATTTCTGGTTTCCGGGTAGAAGGAGAAAAGGATGGCGCGAAGTGTTCGGATTAAATTTTCGGGGCGAGAGATCAGGATGAGAACAACGGTGAGCCAGAGCTGGATCGCCGAGCGCTTGGCGATGCGAAATGCGGCGTAGGTGATCCTGAGCTTGCATCGGAAGGGAGATCGAGAAGTGAAAAAATCGAGGACAAAAGTGCAAGAATATCCACACTGACCCCAAGTTTCCCCCTCAGGATAATGGGATCCAAACGACTTGATCAGAGCCTAGGGATCGCCCGCCTGGCTGTGCTATCTGCAGTCCCCTGCTCCAGCGCGACGTCTTCAAGATTGATCCCCTTGGTTTCGTGCCAGCACAGGAATGTGACCAGGCTTGCCACGCCTGCCAGCGGAGCCATGCACCACAGCATGACCGCGTTGCCAAAGGCGCTTTGCAACAGCGGCACGGTGAGCACGCAACTCGCCGCACCCAGACGACCAATGCTTGTGGCGATGCCGTGGGCCGAGGCTCGCAGCCGGGTGGGAAATAATTCGGCCGGCAACATGAAGGTGGTGGCATTTGGCCCGATATTCAGGCACAAGTTGAAAGCAATAAAGGCGACCAACATCAGACGCACCGGACCGGGGTCGCCCGGGTTGGTCTGGGCTATGGCCGCAAACCCTCCCAGCACCGCCAGGGACGCCGCCATGCCCAAAAAACCAAACACTTGAAGTTTCATGCGGCCAATGCGGTCGATCATCCAGCAGTTCAGGCCAAAGCCGATCAGCAGGGCCACGCTCAGCACCAGGTTGGCCTGCGAGGCACGAAGGCATCCCTCCAGAAACGGCAGGCCATCCGCCTGCAGTAACTTCTCCAGAATGAAGGGTGCGAATATGACAATGCTGAAGTGCACGGCATCGCACAAGAACCACGGCACCACGGCCAAGATGGAGTCACGGCGCATCTTCGGGCCGGCCATTTCCTTCACCACCTGCAGCATGGAGAGATTCTCAGCAGGCGCTGGCGACGCGTTTGGCACATTTGGCGGCAGGTCTGGCAGCGCTGCAGGCGCAATCAAGCGTCGGATGGCCTCGGTCGCTTCGGGAATGCGGCCACGCGCCAACAGCCAGCGTGCGCTTTCCGGCAGACGCACACAGAACAGCAGCCCAATCACCACTGGCACCGCGCCCAGCCCAACCATCCAGCGCCACGCCTGTATCGACTCCACTGCGCGAATGCAGTTGACGCCCAAGGTGGACGCCAAGACCGCCCCAACGGCCTGAAATGCGAACAAGCCGATCAGCATTCGGCCGCGATATGCCGTGGGCATGGACTCACTGATAAACGTGGCGCATACGGGATAGCCCACGCCGATCGCTGCGCCAATCTCGACCTGCCAGAACAGGTACGCATTCAAACTATTGGCGAGGGCCTGCATGGTAAACCCGATCAGAAACGCAATCAGAATGAGGATGAAGATTCGGCGGCGGCCGTAGTGATCACTCAAGCGACCACCCAGCATTGCCCCCACTACCGCGCCGATCACAAGGCCTGCACCGGCAAGGCCCTGCTGCGCCGCAGTCATGCTGAACTGCTTTTGCAGCAGCGGCATGGCCACCGCCGTAATGAACATGCTGTAGCCATCCACCAGAATGCAGATGGAAGTAATCCCCCACAGCCACCAGTGCCCCCGACCAAGTCGGGCATTGTCGAGCGTCAGCTTCAAGATTTTCACTGCGGGGGTATCGGTGGCCATGGGCGGAAGCATAGGCATTACGGCGCTCCGCTTGCACACATATTGGCAAACCCGGGAAGAGGGATGTCCGCAAAGGCGAGATAGCCGGGAGACTCCGGACGGAAACGACCGGGACGATGGCTTGGATGGCCCAGGAGCTTTTTGCCGGGAGTGCTGGCACCCTTGGCAACACCCTTCACCGACTAAGTCGCTGGAAATAAAGGGAGCAACCTCGCTTGTTCTTTGGGCCTCTGGCGGCGTGGGTTATCCCCCGTGCACCCTGGCTCTCTCCTTCGTCGAGTCTCAGTCACAGAGTGCTTGGGCTCTGCTCCTTCGTCGCGCCTGGCCAGAGGCCAAAACTCCT
>CAMASH010000053.1 GCA_945860745.1 Chthoniobacter flavus
CTTTCGGGGTTTGTTCGATGCGGACCGGGATGGATTTTTCGACGGACGGAGGAGCGGCCTGCGTCGAAGCAATCAGGAAGGCCAGAAGGACTGTGAATCGCAAGGATATCACCTGATGGAATGTCGTCCTCTTCCCGGAGAGGGTCAAACTATTTGAAGGCGGTCGCGAGCAGCGTCTGAAAATTCGGAGCCTGCTTTTCGCTTGCGACCACGCTCACTTCGACTTTGGTGAACCCGGCGGCCTTGAGCATGCGGTGAAGCTCGATCTCGGAAAACCCGAGCCACACGTGCGCATAAAGTTCCTTGGCCTGTTCGTAGCTGTGACTGGCCAGATCGAGGATCACGATGCGTCCGCCCTCACGCAAAATGCGATGCGCGGCATCGACCGCTTTCTGCGGACTGGCCGCGTGGTGCAACGCCTGGCTGAAAAGCGCGAGGTCCACGCTCGCCTTCTCGATGGGCGGATTTTCAATGTCACCCAGACGGTACTCGAGATTCTTGAACCCGTGTTCCCTGGCCAGACTCGCGCCGAACTCGACCATTTTTTCCGAGTTGTCGATCGCGATGACTTTCTTGGACGAGCGCGCCAGCAACTGCGAAAGCGTGCCCTCGCCCGCGCCGAGATCGGCAATGATCATGGGCGGCATCAATCGCAGCAAGGCATGAGCCAGCGCCTGCCATGAGCGGCCGGGAATGTAGGTCCGGCCGAATTTTCCGGCCAGCTTGTTGAAATACTCCGCCGCCTTATCCTTGCGCTTGCGCAAGGCCAGTCCCAACGCGGAGTGATCGCGCGCGGATTCGGGCAGTTCACGGCGGGCCGCGTCCAGGATGGGCCGCAGGGCCGCGACCGATTCGGCCCGGGCGGAGTAGAAAATGTTTTTCCCCACCCGGCGGTCGCTGGCCAGGTCCTCGCGTTTGAGCAGCGAGAGGCTGGCGGAAATCCGCGACTGACCCATGCCGAGAATATCCTGCAGCTCAGCCACGGTCAGTTCCTCCTCGACCAAAAGCAGGAGCAGCCGGAGCCGGGTGGGATCGGACAGCGCGCGCAGAGATTTGACGATGGATGCCATGAAAGCCCCGTCAGCATGCACACGGTTCGGCGGGTTTTCACAGGGGAAAACTCGGGCGGTTTCGGCTGTGGGTGCAGGACAAAAATCTTTCAGGAATCCCCGAAGGGGATCAATCCGACAGCCCAAGGTTGCAAAGAATGAGCGACCTTGGGGATCGACAGGAGAATAGAACCAACCCTGAATGGGTTGCCTCGGGCGAGGAACACAACCCATTCAGGGTTGGTCTATGGTTTGCTCTAGACCCAAGGTAGTCCCGCAGCCGCGGGACAACCCTGGGCGGCGGGATGCAGCCACGGTGTGGCACAGAAGCTTACAGGTTCCCAAAAAACGCCGATCGGGAGATCCCTCAGAAATTTGTCCTGCACCCTTCGGCTGTCTCATCGGGCCTGATGCGAATTTTTTCCGTCCTCAGGGCCGGTTTTGTCGTCGCCGGGGGCTACGACATCATTCCCAACCTCGGCAACCAGGACCGCGACCGGGCTGGCGGCTCCGCCCGGCCTCACGACAAATTGCCCAATCCCTTGGATTTTCTCCCCTGATCCGGCCTCACCGTTCACCGGATTTGACAAACTTTTGCATCCAACCTATAAATACATCGTAATATATTAATATAAGAATCAATCCCATGCCACGCCGATACATTTTTTCCTCCGAATCCGTAGGTGAAGGACACCCGGACAAAGTTTGCGACACGATTTCCGACGCCATTCTGGACGCCTGTCTGGCTCAGGACAAATTCAGCCGGGTGGCCTGCGAGACGTTCGTGAAGAGCAACATCGTGGTCGTCGGTGGCGAGATCACGACCCGGGCGCGTTTCGATTACAACGCCATCATCCGCCAGGCCGTGCGCGAGATTGGCTATGTCAATAACGACGACATTTTTCACGCCGACCACATTTTCATCAACAACTACCTCACCGCCCAGAGCCCCGACATCGCGCAGGGCGTGGATGCGAAGAGGGCCAAGGGCAAAAAGACCGCCGAGCAGGGCGCGGGCGACCAGGGGCTGATGTTCGGCTACGCCACGAATGAAACCCCGGAACTCATGCCGGCTCCGATCATGTTCGCCCATCATCTGGGCCGCGAACTCACCCGCCTGCGCAAGCGCGGCGCCGTCAACTGGCTGCGCCCCGACGCCAAGAGTCAGGTCTCGGTTGTTTACGAGGACGGCAAACCCGTGGCCATCTCCAACGTTGTCATCTCGACCCAGCATGCCGCCAGTGTCGAACACGCAGAGATCCAAAAGTTCATCATCGAGAAGGTCATTAAGAAAGTTCTGCCTAAAAAGCTGCTGACTCCGAAGACGGAATTCCTGATCAACCCGACCGGACGCTTCGTCGTCGGCGGACCCCAGGGCGACAGCGGTCTGACCGGTCGCAAGATCATCGTGGATACCTACGGCGGCATGGGCCGTCACGGCGGCGGCGCCTTTTCCGGCAAGGATCCTTCCAAGGTGGACCGCAGCGCCGCCTACATGGGCCGCTACGTGGCCAAGAACGTGGTGGCTGCCGGCCTGGCCGCCAAATGCGAGGTGCAATTCGCCTACGCCATCGGCCATCCCCAACCGGTCAGCGTCCACATCGATACCTTCGGCACCCATACCGTATCCGAGGAGAAAATCGAGAAGGCCGTCCTGAAAACCTTCAGCTTCAAGCCCGCCGACATCGTCAGCCAGCTCAACCTGCTGCGGCCCATTTATTCCAAGACCACCAACTACGGACATTTCGGAAAAGACGATCCGGATATCACCTGGGAAAGCACCGATAAAGCGCCCGCGCTGAGAAAAGCCGCGGCCTAGAAGAATTTTGGAGGGACGCGCTCCGTCGCGCCCGTCGAATCAACCCACAAACATCGGACGCGACGGAGCGCGTCCTTCCACAGAAAAACACATGAGCACCGCAACATTAGAACCCCAAGCTGCCGCGAAACCCAGCACCGCCCCCGTCGGGATTCCCCGCGAAGACTACGCAGTCCGCGATATCACCCTGGCCGAATTCGGCCGCAAGGAACTCGACATCGCCGAGCACGAGATGCCCGGCCTCATCGCCACGCGCCAGAAATACGGTCCGCAGCAACCTCTCGCCGGCGTTCGCATCACCGGCTCCCTGCACATGACCATTCAGACCGGTGTGCTCATCGAGACCCTCAAGGAACTCGGCGCCGACGTGCGCTGGGCCTCCTGCAATATCTTCTCAACCCAGGATCACGCCGCCTCCGCCATGGCCGCGTCCGGCACGCCCGTCTTTGCCTGGAAAGGCGAGACCCTCGAGGAATATTGGGACTGCACCTGGAAGGCCATCATCTTCCCCGGCGGCAAAGGCCCGCAACTCATCGTGGACGACGGCGGCGACGTCACCCTCCTCATCCACAAGGGTTACGAAATGGAAAACGGCGACACCTGGATCGACACGCCGTCCGACAACCACGAAGTCTCCGTGGTCAAGGCCCTGCTCAAGAAAATCAAGGCCGAAGAGCCCGGCATCTTCCATGAGATCCTGAAGGAACTCAAAGGCGTCTCCGAGGAAACCACCACCGGCGTGCATCGTCTTTACGAAATGCAGAAGGCCGGCAAGCTCCTCTTCCCCGCCATCAACGTCAACGATTCCGTGACCAAGGCGAAATTCGACAACCTCTACGGTTGCCGCGAATCCCTCCTCGACGGCATCAAGCGTGCGACCGATGTCATGATCGCCGGCAAGGTCGGAGTCGTCTGCGGCTACGGCGATGTGGGCAAGGGCTGCGCCGAGGCCCTCAAGGGCATGGGCGCCCAGGTTATCGTGACCGAGATTGATCCCGTCTGCGCGCTGCAGGCCGCCATGGCCGGACACCGCGTCCTGACCATCGAGGAGACGCTCGGCATCGGCGACATCTATGTCACCACCACCGGCAACAAGGACATCATCACGGCCGACCACATGGTCAAAATGAAAGACCAGGCCATCGTCTGTAACATCGGCCACTTCGACAACGAGATCCAGGTGGACAAGCTCGAAAAGATTCCCGGCATCAAGAGGCTCAACATCAAGCCCCAGGTGGACAAATACACCTTCCCCGCCGGCAACAGCATTTACATGCTGGCCGAAGGGCGCCTGGTGAATCTCGGCTGCGGCACCGGCCACCCGAGCTTCGTCATGAGCAACAGCTTCACCAACCAGACCCTGGCCCAGATCGAACTCTGGAAAACCCGCGAGACCCGCGAAATCGGTGTCACCGTGTTGCCCAAGAAGCTCGACGAGGAAGTCGCCCGCCTGCACCTCGAGAAAATCGGGGTCAAACTCACGGTCCTTTCCAAGGATCAGGCCGACTACATCGGCGTGCCGGTCGAAGGCCCTTACAAGCCGGAGCATTACCGCTATTAGGAACGTCTGGTTGAGGGTTGAGAGGCCCTGAACCAACCACAGAAATTCGCCGCCGTAAGGCGGCGACCCAGAGAAAAAGCCGGGCCGCAAGGTCCGGTCTTTTTTTGTCCGGGAGGGTTTTGCTTCGCCAAAAACCTACTTGCAGAATGCCTCACGCAAAGGGTGAAAAGGTTGGAAAGGCACTGACAAGTTTTTGCCAGCATCCCCTTCTCATCCTTTCCACCCTTTGCGTGAGGCATTCTGAAATCCGGCCCTAACGGCGCAGAGCCCTCCATGGCAAGGTTTCGGATGGCACAGCCCACCTAAAATTCGAAGAGAGGCTGGGTGATGTCCAGGGGGGCTCCGCCCCCGGCGGAATCGGCGAAGCGGACACCGGTGCCGAGCAACCGCACGGGGCGGCCATCCGCGCTCCGCCAGGCGGTTTCGAACAGGCGATGGAAGATTGCGCGGGCGGGTTCGTCGGCAAGGCATTCGCGGGTGATGCGGGTGAAGTCGGCGAACTTCATTTTCACGAATATCTTGCGGATGCGGCGGTCGCCGGCCTGACCGCGGAGTTCCTCCCGGAGTTCGGCGATGAGGTCGTCCATGGCAGCGCGGCAATCGTCGAGGGATTCCAGATTTTCGAGGTAGGTGCATTCCTTGCTGAGGGATTTGCGGATGCGGTGCGGTTCGACCGGCCGGTCGTCCTCGCCCCGGCAGAGGTGATAGAGTTCCCCGCCCCATTTGCCGTGGCGGGCGATCATTTCCGGCAGGGAGAAGCGTTGCAGGTCGCCGCAGGTTTGGATGCCGGCGGTCGCGAACTTTTCCGCGCTCTTGGGTCCGACGCCCCAGAGTTTGCGCACCGGCAGATCGCGCATGAAAGCCGCGACCTGATCGGGGGTGATGGCGAACTGGCCGTTGGGTTTGCGCCAGTCGCTGGCGATCTTGGCCAGCATCTTGTTCGGGGCGATGCCGGCGGAACCGGTCAGGCCGGTTTTCTCGAAAATCCGCTGCCGGATTTCCTTGGCGAGGTCCCAGGCGAAACGGTCCAGCGCAGTCACGTCAAGGGAGGCTTCATCGAGAGAAAGCGGTTCGACCAGCGGAGTCACATCGCACAAAATCTCGCGGACCCGGGCCGAGGCGGCGCGGTAGAGATCGAAGCGCACCGGGAGAAAGACGAGCTGTGGACAAATCTCCCGGGCCTTGAAGCCGGGCATGGCCGAGCGCACGCCGAATGCCCGCGCCTCGTAGTTGCAGGTGGTCACCACCCCGCGGCGCGAACCTCCGCCCACCGCCACCGGCTGGCCGGCCAGTTCGGGACGCTCCCGCATTTCCACGGCAGCGTAAAAGCAGTCCATATCGAGATGGATGATTTTTCTCACAAGGCGGAATCTAGCACCGCGGGCCGCGGGAAGCCACGTTCCGGAGTTTGCCATCGGCCCGGTGACACCGACCTTCACTCCTGGCCTCGATTCTTCTGGAAAACATCCCGCCCCATATCCACGAAAAACTGAATACCCGCGCGGAGGCGAACCAGACCAGCATTGCGAGCGAGACTTTGCAATGCCTGGAAGCCGCGCTGCGTCCGGCTCAGGATCTGCAGCCCGTCCGGATTTCCCGCGACTCGCTTTGGGAGGCCCGACATTCCCGCGGGAATACTCCCCCGTAACCGCCGACAGGCGGGCCTGATGCGTTCTCTCCGCAGGGCGGATGGAATGCCCGGCGCGGCTGATCGAGCTTTTCCCGCTCGTGATTTTGCCCTACCATGAACCTGATGAAAACTCCGGCCCTCCTCGTGGTTTCCATGCTGGCGGGTTTTGCTGCGGGAGCCGCCACAGGATTCTGCCTTCGGCCGCAGTCCACCAAACCCGGAATCACGGCGGAACTTCCGCCCGCCGCGGCCCCAATGTCCGCGGAAGCCAGCGCGAATGGCCCGGTCGCGGCCAGGCCTGACGCTGCGGCGGCCGACTTCAAGAACCTCACGGATCGTCTGGGAATCGCGCTGGGCGAGAAGGGGCGGAATCGCCAATACCGCCGCGTCGTGGCGTTGAGCGATGAGGTCACGGCCGAGAATGGCCGGGAGCTTGCGGAAATTGTGAGCCGCCAGCCCAAAGGAAGGGGCCTGGATTTTCTCACCCTCATCGTCAGGGCGTGGGCCGAGAAGGACCCGGCCGCCGCCCTGGCTTACGCGCAGGCCTTACCTGATGCCGAATTGCGCAAGCGCGCCCTGTTCGGCGTCGCGTCCGGCTGGGCGGAATCGGACCCCACGGCCGCTTTGCAATGGGCCGGGACGCTGACGGATAACGAACTCAAGCGCACCGCGGAAACGCTGGTGCTCAACACCATTGCGGAGTCGGATCCGGAGCGGGCGCTCTCGCTGATGAACGCGAGCGGATCCTCCGACCGCGCCTCGCAAGTCGCCCACAGCCTCTTCAGCGCCTGGGCTTCCCGCGATCCGCAGGCCGCTGCGCAGCGGGCGCTGGCCCTGCCCGCAGGACAATTGCGCAACTCCGCCATCATGATTGTGGCCGGTCAGTGGGCGCAGAAGGACGTCACCGCCGCGTTGGAATGGGCCCGGCAGTTTCCCCCCAACAGCCCGGCCCTGCAAAATGTCATCAGCACATGGGCCAATCAGGACGCCCCGGCCGCCCTCGCCTGGGTGCAAAAACTTCCCGCCAACGGCCGACAAACCCAATGGCTTTCGAGCGTGCTGCAAAACTGGGCGCAGCAGGATTTTGATGCCGCCGCCGGCTGGATCGAGCAGCAACCCGCCGGAAAACGGCGCGACACCATGCTCCAGCAAATGAGCTGGCGGGCCATGAGTCAGGACCCCGATAAAGCCGTCGCCCTGGCCGAACTGGTCACCTCGCCCAACGAGCAGGACAACATGCTGCGCAATATCGCGCAAAACTGGGCCCGCCTCGATTTCCAAAGCGCGCGGGACTGGGTCACGGCTCAAACCGATCCCGGAGTGCAAAAGGCGGCGTGGAGTGGATTGGTGAGCGGACTGGCCCAGAACGACCCCGCCGCCGCCGCCGCCCTGGCCGCCGCGATAACCGATGCGGCCACGCGGAAGAACTCGCTCTCCCAGGTCGCCTCGGTCTGGGCCAACGTCGATCCCGCCGCGGCCGCGCAGTGGGCGGGGCAGCTCGGGGACGAAGGCGCGCGCAACGATGCCGTGGCCAACATCATGTCAGGCTGGACCAATGACGATCCCGCCGCGGCACTGAAATGGTTTGCCTCCGTCCCGGCCGGAGCGGGCCGCGACCAGGCCATCCGGCAATTCACCGGCAGTCTGATGCAGAACGACCCGGATGCCGCCATGCGGTGGGCCGGTTCCATCGCTGATCAAAAATCGCGGGATGCCCAGATTCTCAACCTCGCGAATGCGTGGATGAGAAACGATCCCGCCGCGGCCGCCCGCTGGATCAGTCAGGCCACCGTCTCGCCGGAACTCAAAACAACTTTGCAATCCATCCGGCCCTGACCGGGACGGTTTTTGCTTTGGCCCGGCCGGCCCTGTGCCAGAGTTCCGCCATGGCAAAAATCACCGGCTTCCACCACACCGCAATCCGCTCCGCCGACTTCGACGCCAGCGTGCGCTTTTATTCTGATGTCCTTGGACTGCAGACCAAAATCACCTGGGGCGCAGTGCCGGACCGCGCGATCATGCTTGATGCGGGCTCCGGCAACTACCTGGAGGTCTTCGAGCGGGCGGAGAACGCTTCACCGGCCGAGGCAACAATTTTGCACTTCGCTCTCCGCACGGATGATTGCGCGGCCATCCTGGAAAAAGCCCGCGCCGCCGGGGCGGAGGTCACGATGGAAACAACGGACCTCACCATCGATTCCAACGCGGGTCCGATTCCGGTGCGGATCGCGTTTTTCAAGGGGCCCGACGGCGAGGTGATCGAGCTTTTCGAGAACACCATTTTGTAAGACGTGGCCGGTCGAGGAACCTCGACCCGCTGCCGGCGCTCCCAATCGTCCGCTTCGTCCGTCCGGCTCAACGGAAATAATCCACCAGGCTGGTGTGCCGCATGTCGCGCGTGTGGAGGTATTGTGCATGCAGGGCGAAGGCCGTGCTGAGAGTTTGCGGGGTGTGCCCGCGATGGATGTTGGCGAAATAGTCGAGCAGGAGCGGACGATAATCCGGATGGGCGCAGCGTTCGACCAACAGTCGGGCCCGCTCCTGCGGGGTGGTGTTGCGCAGGTCGGCCACGCCGTGTTCGGTCACGATGACCTGAACAGAATGCTCGTTGTGATCGATATGCGTGGCCAGGGGAACGATGGCACTGATGGCCCCGGCTTTGGCCGTGGAGGGACAGACAAAAATGGAAAGGTAGGCGTTGCGGGTGAAGTCGCCGGAGCCGCCGATGCCGTTGACCAGGCTTTGTCCGAGCACATGGGTGGAATTGACGTTGCCGAAGATATCCACCTCCAGCGCGGTGTTGAGGCTGATCACTCCGAGGCGGCGGATTAACTCGGGATGGTTGGTGATTTCCTGCGGGCGCAGAACCAACCGGGAGCGGAAGAAGTCCAGATTGCGATAGACCCCTTCCATCACCGGCGGGGTCAGCGTGAGGGAACTGGAGGAGGCAAAAACCATCCGTCCGCTCTCCAGCATGGGAATGCAGGAATCCTGCACGACCTCGGTGAACATTTCGAAATCGGGAATCTCCGGGTGGTCGGCCAGGGCGCCGAGGACAGCGTTGGAAATATTGCCGACCCCGGCCTGGAGCGGAAGAAATCCGCGGGGAATGCGACCGGCCCGCAATTCCCCGGCCAGGAAGTCCGCCACGTTCTGCCCGATGCGGCGCGTGACCCCGCCCACCGGCTTGAAGGCGCGGACTTCATCCGGGCGGTGGGAACGCACGACCCCGGCGATTTTTGCGGGGTCGATCCGGACCACGGTCTGCCCGATGCGGTCCGAGACTTTCCGCAGCGGCAGCGGTTCACGCAAGGGAGGATCGCCCGGCTCAAAAAGGTCATGAAACCCGCGGAGTTCCGGCGGATGATAGGAGTTCAGTTCGATCAGGACTTTCTCTGCGATGTTCAGGAAAGTCGGACTGGCCCCGACCGAACTGGTGAGAACAATTTCCCCGTCCACGCCAAGGTCGCAGGCTTCCACCACGGCCCAGGAAAATTTTCCCATGAACCCGTACCGCGCGGATTGGGCGACGGTGGAAAGATGCTGGTCGAAAAAGCGGACCTTTTCCGCATTGATCAAATCGCGCAACACCGGGTGGGATTGGAAGGGGGTGCGCCAGGCGATGGCCCCGGCTTGAGCCAGCGCTCCGTCGAGGGAATCCCCGGTGGAGGCCCCGGTCACCACTCCGAGTTTGAAGGGCCGGCCGGCGGCGTGTTCCTCCTGCGCGCGCCGGGCCAGGGCCAGGGGAATTTCCTTGGGTGCCCCGGCGGAGGTGAAACCACTGAAGCCGATCGTCTGATCATGCCCGATCAATGCGGCGGCCTCATCCGCGTTCAGGAAGGGAAGGGAGGAACTCATGGGGTGAACCCAGGGTAGGTTTTCCGGCGCGGAATCCACGGAAAAAAATTGGCGTGAGCCGGCCAGGGCGGACACGATAGGGTCCTGCGCCATGTGGGAAAAGGTGTTTCGCCTGAAGGAGAACGGCACGACTCCGGGCCGGGAGATCGTGGCGGGGCTGACGACATTTGCCGCCATGGCCTACATCCTCGCGGTCAATCCCGACATTTTGAAAAATGCGGGCATGCCGGTTCCGGCCCTGGTCACGGCCACGGCGCTGAGCGCCGCCATCGCGACGACCGGGATGGCGCTGCTGACCAATTTCCCACTGGCGCTCGCGCCGGGCATGGGCATCAACGCCTTCTTTGCCTTCACCATCTGCCTCGGCCTGGGCATCCCCTGGCCCAGCGCACTGGGGCTGGTCTTTATCAATGGCGTCATTTTTCTCCTGCTCTCCGTGACCGGCGTGCGGGAAAAAATTCTCAACGCCATCCCGCTGGAATTGAAGATCGCGGTCTCCGCGGGCATCGGACTCTTCATTGCCTTCATCGGCCTGCAAAATGGCGGCTTGATCGTGACCAATCCCGTCACCCTGGTGGCCATGGGCGATCTGACCAAACCCGATGTCGCCCTCTTCGGCGCGGGTGTTTTGCTCACCTGCATCCTGGTGGCCCGGAACGTTCCGGGCGCCATCATCCTGGCCATGGCGGCCATCACCGTCGCGGGATTTTTTGTGCCGGATGGAAAAGGCAGCGCCTTGACCAGAGTGCCCGAGGCCATTGTTTCCTGGCCGGCTTCGCTGGAGCCGCTTTTTTTCCAACTGAATTTCGACTTCGTCCTCAGCAATCCCTTCAAGGCGTTGCCCGTCATTCTCACGCTCCTGCTGGTCGATTTGTTCGATAACATCGGCACGCTCATCGGGGTGACGCGGCGGGCGGGGATCATGGATGCGAACGGTCACGTTCCGAAAATCGGCAGGGCCCTCGTGGCGGATTCCACCGCGGCCATCATCAGCTCGTTGCTCGGCACCTCGACGGTGGTGAGCTACATCGAAAGCGCAGCGGGGGTGCAGGCCGGCGGGCGGACGGGTCTGACCGCGCTCACCACGGCGGGGTGTTTCCTGCTGGCTCTTTTCCTGACTCCGCTGATTTTGATGATCCCGGCGGTGGCGGTGGCTCCCGCGCTGGTGGTGGTGGGCATTGTCATGTTCGAGGGAGTGACGGACCTCGACCTGCGCAAATTCGAAATCGCCGCGCCTGCCATCCTCACGATTCTGACCATGCCACTGACGTTCAGCATCAGCACGGGCATCGGGATCGGGTTGATTGCGCTGGCGGCGCTGGGGATTGGCGCGGGCCGCGCGCGGCGGGTCACGGCGGTCACTTACGTGCTGGCAGGAATTTTTCTGCTGCACTTTTTCCAGCCGCTGATTTTACGCTTTTTGGGCAATTAGAGCCGGGACTTGATGAAGCGGATGCCGCCGCCGATGACAGGCACGTATTCGAAGAGTCCCCGGGCGGAATCCCAGTAATCCTGATGCAGGAGGACCTGACCGTCGCGGTTGAAGCGGACATGGGTGATTCCAATGGTCCGGATGGTTTTTCCGCGTTGGAATTTCTTGAATTTCACGTCCATGACCCAGCGGAAATAGTAGTCGTTGCCCGAACGGGCGACATCGGTGAAGACAACTTTGATTTCACCGGTATTGGCCACGCTGCCGAGGAAATATTCCTCGATGGCCTTGGATCCACGGACCGTTTTCAGCGTGTCGTTGAGCCAGGCATCCGGCGCGTAAACGCGTGCCGTGTCGCGCCGGACACTTTCCCTGGTGAAGGCGGAGAGATATTTTTTGAAGTCCGCGACCGCGGCTTTTTCCTTGTTTCCGGACAAGTCCGCTCCGGGATGCTGTGGCAGAAAGGCGAGATACTCGCGCCCGGGATCCTCGCGGTCCCCGCGGGTGGCGCAGCCGGGCAAAAGGCCTGAGATGACAGCCAGGCCGGAAAGAAGGCGGAAGAGCGTTATCTTCATTTTCTCACGAAAAAGATATTCTCCCATCCCGGCATCGCAACCCTGACGCTCCTCGTTCTTTCGGGTTGCTGTTCCATCCGGAAGAATGGCTGTGGCCCGGCCGGCCGGAGCCGTTGCTGCCGCGCTCCGAAAAAGGCCGCGAATCAGCGTTCGCCGCCCGCCGCCAGGCAGGCTTCCATCGCCTCCCGCGTCACGGCGTAGCGCTTTCCGCAGCGCGGACACTGCACGCGGAGGATTTCCTCGTCCTGGAAAAGCTCCGCGGCCTGTTGGTGCATCACGGGTGCGAGCATGGCCAGGATGCGGTCCTGATTGCAGCCGCATTCGAACCGGGAGCGCCGCTGTTCCAGCAGGCTGAGTTCATTATCCTTGTCCAGCCGGCGGACGGCCTCGTCATCGAGCCCTTGCAGCCAGCCCAGGTCACAATCGGGCTGGGCGGCAATCAGCACGAGATCCTCCTCATCGTGGCGGAACATGCGGGCCGGGCGTTGCTCGCTCTGGCGGTAAAAAGTTTCCACGGCGGCAAGAAAATCTCCGCCGGAAAACTCGACCACACTGCGGCGGGGCGGCTGACCTTCCGCGACCACATCGGCATAGAAGAGGTTCTGCGTTGCTTTCTTCACATTCTCCGTGAAGAGATTCCCCACCACGGTCCCGAGGCGGTTGTCGCCCGCGACGAAAATGTTGGCCCGCGGGTCCTGAAAATTCACCGTCCACGCCACGGTTTCCTTATGGGGCCGCGCCGCGCAGTGCAGCGTGATCGCGGCGAGGGCATCCCGCAGCAGGTGATCATGCGCGGGCTCCAGTCGCACCCCGCTGTCCATCTGGTGCAGGTACAAGCCGGCGTAAAGCTCGGAAAATTCCGCCCGGGCCACGAGGGCGTTCTTCCCACGGACAAAGTAGGTGCGAACTTCGATACCGGGATCGTCGGGAGTCGCGGGTTCGGGCATGGGAGGAAAACCCTAACGCCGGGATCAGTGTGAAGAAAGAACCATGCGCAAAAGTTTTGCCGCAAACCGGGACGGTGACTGGCGGAAAACCGACCCGGCCGCCTTGAAGCAACGCCGCCCCACCTTGTGTTTGGCGGCGGAGACGCGTGCGGCAATCTTTTGATGATCGACGGCGCGCCGGCCCAGCAAAGCCAGATCGTGATATTCGCCCAGGGATTCGGCCAGGGCATCGAGCGGCCGCGCAAACTCCTCCATGGCGGGCAGGGTGGAGAGGGCCATAGCGTGATAGCAGACATCCTTCACCCGCTTGCGCCATTCGTGCATGCGGTCATCTTCGGGTGATTTTTCGCAGCGGCGCATGAGCCGGCGGGCCCGGCGATAGGAGGCGGCGGCATTTTCGACCAGCAACTCCGGCGTCAGTCCGGCCAGCTTCAAAGCGGCCAGCCGGGAGGAAAGATCCGCAGAAGCAGCGGGGGCCGCGACGAAATCCGCCGGTCCCTCGACCCGGGCCAGCCCGAGTTTTTCCATGGCTTTGGCCGCACGCTCCGCGGAAAAGGCCTGCTGCAGCCGCAGCCGCATCACGTCATCATCCCGCGTGCCGGAGAAAGTGTTCTTGATGAACTGAAGATCCTCCACCAGCGCGTCCCGGTCTTCCGGCGCCATCTGCGATCCGGCCAGCCGGAGCAACGAGCGGATTTTCTTGGTGGAAACACGGATGTCGTGAATGCGGACCGTCGGATGATCCGCCAGATTCGCGGTGTCCTCCCCGATCCGTCGGGCCAATCCCGCCAACACCCCGTGCAGGGCGGGGCCGGGGCGTTTGAGATCTCTTAGAACGAGTGTCATGATTCGCCCCTCCCCTCGGGGCTAGTGCAGCTTGACCGGATCAGCGGGAGATTTGCGGATCTTGATGTTGAGGACTTCCACTAAGACGGAGAAGCCCATGGCGAAATAGATGTAGCCCTTGGAAATGTGCTGCCCGAATCCATCGGCGATGAGCGTCACACCAATGAGCAGCAGGAAACTCAGGGCCAGCATTTTCACCGTCGGATGCCGCTCCACAAAGCCGCTGATCGGGCCGGCGAAAAACATCATGAAAATGACTGCCACGATCACGGCGGCCATCATGACGGGAATGTTATCCACCATGCCGACGGCGGTGATGACCGAGTCGAGCGAGAACACGATATCAAGCAGGATGATCTGGATGATGATGGACGAGAAGGCGGCCTTCACTTTACCGCCGTTGTGGGATTCCTCGGCGCCTTCCAGTTTGTGGTGAATTTCATGGGTGCTTTTCCAGACCAGGAAAAGACCGCCGATGATGAGAATGAGATCGCGGCCGCTGAAGGAATGCCCCAGCACCGCGAAAAGCGGCGCGGTCAACTTGGCCATCCAGGCGATGCCCAGCAGCAAAAGCAAACGCGTGATCATGGCCAGGGCCAGACCAACGAAACGGGCCTTGGCCTGTTGTTCCTTGGGCAGCTTGCCGGCCAGGATGGAAATGAAGATGACGTTGTCGATGCCCAGCACGATTTCCAAAACGCTGAGCGTGAGAAACGCCACGACCAGCTCGCCTGTTCCCGACCCGGTTGCCGGGACGGCGGCGGCCAAAAACTGCAAAGGATTGAACCATTCCATAACCCGCGGGTTTTACTGCGGCCCGCGCGGATACGCCACTAGATTTCGCGCCAAAAACGACTTATCCCTGTCCGGCCACGACTTCCGCCCTCGCCTCGTTGATCGCGCCGCAGAGTTCCTCCGCCGCGGCCGCCTTGGTGCGGACGATGCGCTCGTCGCCGCCCTGCAGCTCGATGATCACCAAAGACGCAGGAACCCGCAGGGCCCGAACGAGCAGGCGCAGCCACCAAACCGCCAGCGCGATCAACCCCACCCCCCAGATCACCCAATGCGTCGTGGTCGAGCGCGGAATCTCCAGCAAGGCCAGAACAATGATCAGCACGCCCAGAACGATGCATCCCGCCATCGGTTTGAAGCGGGCCACGGCTTCATGCTGCACGGCCGCCCTGGTAATGCCGGCCAGGGGAATCTCCTCCCCGCAAGGCAGATGAACCGCCTGCGCGGTCACGAGGGAATCCGCGCCCTCATGCCGCACATCCGTCCGCTCCCCGATCCCGTCGGCGGGCGCGATTTCACCCGATGCCTCGATTTCCATCACGCTGGCGAGCGGTTGCCATTCCTCCATGCCTTCAATCCAGAAAAGGTCCTCCCGCGACAAAGCTCCGGCCTCCACTTTCCCCTCCAGCTCCTCCGTGGTAAACGGGCCAGTTTTCTGGCCGTCTTGCAGCACGTAAATTGTGCTCATAGCCAGTTTCTTTGCTATTCCCATCCAGCCGGTAAGACAAGCGAAACCTTCGGCCCGTGCCGGCAACAGGCGCAGGACAAAAATCTTCCAGAAATCCCCGAAAGGGATCAATCCGACAGCCCAAGATTGCGAAGAATGAGCGACCTTGGGGATCGACAGGAGAATAGAACCAACCCTGAATGGGTTGCCTCGGGCGAGGGACACACCCCATTCAGGGTTGGTCTCTGGTTTGCTCTAGACCCAAGGTTATCCTGCACCCGCCGGCAACCCGCGTTTGTCTTTTCCGGGAACAACGATACGCTGCCTGCCATGGAAATTAATTGGGCCACCTGGCAGCCAAAGGAACGGGCCACCCTGCTCTTTGTCGTGAAAGACGGACGGATACTTCTCATCCGCAAAAAGCGGGGCCTTGGAGCGGGGAAGATCAACGCTCCCGGGGGCCGCATCGAACCCGGGGAGACCCCCCGGGAAGCCGCCGTGCGGGAAACCCGGGAAGAACTCGGCATCGAAACGCATGAGCCCGATTTGCGCGGCGAGTTGCACTTTCAGTTCGTGGACGGATACAGCCTGCATTGCAGCGTGTTCCTTTCGCCCGGCTTTTCCGGCGAACCGGTGGAAACCGACGAGGCCATTCCCCTTTGGGCGCCCCTCGACGCCATCCCGTATCACGAAATGTGGGAAGACGATGCCCGCTGGCTGCCCGGCGTGCTCGCCGGACGGACATTTCGCGGCTTTTTTCACTTCGATAACGACAAAATGCTCTCCCACTCGGTCAAATGGGATACTTTGTGAAATTTTTATTTAGTTGCTTATTGCTTATTATTAGTCACTTAAACAAATGCATAAGCAGTCGTTTAAAAAATTCCTTGCGCTTGAAATTAGATGAGCTAATCTTTGCGTATTGAAAGATTGTTCTGGGGGGAACAACAGGCCGTCGTAACGTTCGTTGCGGCGGCCTGTATCTTTTCCGGGCCTAACGCCCCGCCGGCCTACCGCTCGTCGAGCTTGTAAGGACTGAAATCAAAGGAATCCGCGCTGCCTGCTTTGTAAAGAGCGACGGTGCGGTCCAGGCCGGCATCCATCCCGGGAAACGTGCGAGGCGCGGAAAAAAGTTGGGGATTGTTGAAAAGACTCCACATCCCCGGGCTGTCTTCGCGCGCCGCCCAAGGCATGCCGATATTAAAGAGGAGCGGCTTGTTTTCCCGGTCGGCCCGTTTTAGCACGGCGATAAACTCCGCCACCGAATCGGTCCGGATCATTTGACTGTCGTAGAGATAAGGCGGGATGCAGAAACTGGCGGTGAGAACCCCCGCGTCCTGATGCGGATCGAGCGAGCCGCGGCTGGCCAGGACGGATTCGGGGATTTGCTGGAGGGGATGGGTGACCAGCCAGGACCGAAAGGAATGCGTCGTTGCAAAAAATCCCAGCACCACCAGGGCGGCCGCGAGGAAGGCGAGCCCCGCCCGCCAGCGCGCCAGCGGAGACCAATCCTTTAGCCGTTGCCGGAAACTCTCTCCGCGGGAAACTTGAGCCTTCCCCATCGCTCAGTAGTTCACGCCCTTGGACCGTTCCCGGCCGAGCAGGCTTTCGATGTAATCCTCCGGCGCCAGCTTGAGCGGGACAGGACCGTCGGGCTCGCCCTTGATGAATTGCTGGACTTCGGGATCGGGATGATTGCGCACCTCGTCGGGCGTGCCAAAGGCAATGATGGTGCCGGCGCGTTTGCCCGCACCCAGCATGATCATCTTCGTGCCGATGCGAAACGCACTCGTCATGTCGTGCGTGACCACCACCGCCGTCATGTCGAGTTTGCGGGTGAGATCGAGCGTGAGCTGATCGATGACCGCAGTCATGATGGGATCAAGGCCCGACGTCGGCTCGTCGCTGAAGAGAAGCTCGGGATCCAGCGCGACCGCGCGGGCCAGGCCCACGCGTTTGCGCATGCCGCCGCTGATCTCGGCGGGCTTGAGGTTCTCAAAACCGGTCAGGCCCACGAGTTCGAGTTTCATCTTCACCACCAGGTCAATGATCCCGGCATCGACGTTGCTGTTTTCCATCAGCGGCAGGGCGACATTTTGCCCGACGGTGAGGGACTGCAGCAAAGCGCCGAACTGAAAATTCATGCCGAAGCGCTGGCGGAGTTTGTCCATTTCATCCGGCGTCATGGTGGCGGTTTCCCTCCCGAAAATCTTGATCGATCCGCTGGTGGGCCGGAGCGAGCCGATGATATGGCGCAGCAGGGTGCTTTTGCCGCAGCCGGAGCCGCCCATGATAATCATGGTGTCGCCTTTTTCGACCGTGAAGGTGATGCCGTTCAGCACCGTGCGGTGGCCGAACTTGCGCACGAGGTCGCGGACTTCAATGACGGGCTCTGCCATGCGGTGTGGCTCCAGATAGCCGGAATCCGCGGGCCGCGGCAAGTCCGCTCAACCTGAGAACCGAGTTTCCCGGTCGCAGAAAACGTGAGTTTTCAGAATCCGCTGCCTCCGCGCTCAATCCAACACCACCGTCTGTCCCTCGAGGGCCTGCTTGGTTTTGGTCAGCCCGTTGATGGTGTAGGTGACGGTGAGGATTTTGTAAGGACGCTGGTTGGGCAGGCCGGTGTTGGGATCAAATGGCGAGGCGGGCGCCACCGCGCGGTTCAATTTTTGCGCGGCGGAGGGTTTGAGGAGGGCGTCGGAAACGAGGATCTCATACGCCCCGGAGGAGTTTGGCGTGACCAGCGACTGGATCATGCTCGAAACGCTGTAGCCGGTTTTTCCCGGGAATCCGTAGCGGGCGGATTCCACCTTCACCACCACCGGGGCGGATTCTCCCCCGGGGATTTCGCGCAGGATCTTGATGTTGTCCAGCCAGAGCAAAATCTCCTGGTCATCCACCACGATGACGCCCCGCTTGCCGTAATCCTGCAGGGACTCCAGAACGACCTGCTGACCCTTGCGGAAAGAGGCGCCCAGCACGCCGAAGTTCCTCGTGACCACCCCGAGATAGCGCTTTGGCCCCTGCACCGGAGCCACCGGCGCGGGATTGGGGTCGCGGGCCCGGATGCCCAGCACCATGGCCTCGGCGGCGGTGAGTTTCAACGGCCAGTCCGGGTCGGAAAAATACGCCCGGTTATTGAGGTTCAGCCACCCGATGCGGGCCAGAATCGCCTGGCTCAAGGGACTCTCCGGCCGGGAGGCATCGGGGTAAAGCAGGCGCGAGCGATCCAGGCTGCGCTTGACCGCGGCGCCCTGCTCCTCGCCCGCGCGCTGACCATGCAGCGACGCCAACCCGAGGATGAAAATCAGGCAAATCCGCAGGGCTCGCATGTCACGAGCCCGTGGGCAGGGCAAAAAAGAAAAATCCGGTCAGCAACGCATTGGCCACCAGCATGGCGATGATCGACACCACGACGGAGCCGGTGGTGGATTGTCCGACCCCCTCGGCACCTCCGGTGACCTGCAGTCCGGCCTGACTGGAGATGGTCGCAATGAGCCAGGCAAAAACGAAACTTTTGATCACGCCCGAATACAAATCGATGGGATGCGCGCTGCTGATCAGGCGCAGGATGTAGGCGTTGGTGTCCATGTTCAGGGCGAAATGGCAGATGCTCCAGCCGCCAACGAAGCCGATGTAGTTTCCGAAAACTGTCAACACCGGCAGCATGACCAGCATGGCCAGAAAGCGCGGCACGACCAGAAACCGGATCGGGTTGATCGCCATCACTTCCAGCGCCTCGATTTCCTCCGAGACCTTCATGGTACCAAGCTCCGCCGTGATGGCGGAACCGCTGCGGCCGATCACGACCACGCCGACGAGAAGCGGTCCGAGTTCGCGCAAAATCGACATCGAGACCAGGTCCGGCACGTAGGAGGTCGCGCCCATGCGCGCCAGTTCGTGCGCGCCATTCATAGCCAGGGTCAGGCCGATGCTGAAGGACGTGAGCGCGGCCATCGGCACGGCCTGCACGCCGATGCGCACCATGTGATGAAAGGTCTGCGAAAGGCTGACCAGCCGTTTGCCCTGGAACGGGGCCAGAAAAATCCAGTAGAGGATCTGCGCGTTAAGAACAAAAAAATTGCGCAGGTCGGCCACGGCTATTTCAGAAACGTGAAGCCTGAAACGTGAAACGTGAGAAAAACCACACCGCCTTCTTCAGTCTTCACGTTTCAGCTTTCTCATTTCGCCGCCAAAGCCGCCCTAGCCGCCTCGGCCGAATCGGTGATCGAGAACAACTCGTTCAGGCGCACAAGGTCGAAAATGGTCCGCACTTTTTTCTTCATGCCGAACAGCGCGATTTTCCCGCCGTGGGCCGAAGCGCCCCGCACGTATTCGATGAAGGTGGCCAGTCCCGACGAGTCGATGTAGTCCACACCGGAAAAATCCACCAGCAACACCTCCACCTTTTCCCCCACACAGGCTTGCAATTCTGCCCGCAGCTCGGGCGAGGCGTGCAAATCGATTTCCCCCGCGGGCTTGAGGATGACCGCGTCTTCTTCCTGGATTTTCTCGATCTGCATGCCATGGCCAATAGCCCCGCCGCCGCCCGGTGGGAAGCCTGATCTGCGCGTGCCCCTTGTATGCGCCGCACAACCCGCTAAAATAGGGATCGTGCCTTCAACCAACTCATGGCTTTCGATCCGCCAGGATTTCCCGATTCTCGACCAGCAGGTCAACGGACATCCCTTGATCTATCTCGACAACGCCGCCACCGCGCAAAAACCGCGCGCCGTGCTGGATTGCCTCGACCACTACTACGAGCGCGACAACAGCAACGTTCACCGCGGCCTGCACGAACTGAGCAACCGCGCCACCACCGCCTACGAAGGCGCCCGCGAACGGCTGGCCGCCTACATCGGCGCGGAGGCCGGTGAGATCATCTTCACCCGCGGCACGACCGAGAGCATCAACCTGGTGGCCCGGACCTGGGGCGACGCCCACGTGGGCGAGGGCGACATCATTCTCCTCACCGAGATGGAGCATCACAGCAACCTCGTGCCGTGGCAGCTCCTGGCCAAACGCAAGGGCGCCAGCCTGCGCTTCGTCCCGGTCACCCCTGATGGACTCCTTGACCTCTCGAATATCGACGAACTCCTGGCCGGCCCGGTGAAAATTTTCTCCTTCGTCCACATTTCGAACTCGCTCGGCACCATCAACCCCGCCGCCGAACTCTGCGCCCGCGCGCGCCTGGCCGGGGTCACCACCCTGGTCGATGCGGCCCAGAGCTCCGGCCACCTCCCGCTCGACGTGCGCGAACTGGGCTGCGATTTTCTGGCTTTTTCCGGCCACAAAATGTGCGGCCCCACCGGCATCGGCATCCTTTGGGGCCGCAAGGACATCCTCGCGGCCATGGAACCCTTCCACGGCGGGGGCGAAATGATCGCCAGCGTCGGCTTCACCGAAAGCGAATTCAAACCGGCCCCCTACCGCTTCGAAGCCGGCACGCCCGCCATCGCCCAGGCCATCGGACTCGGTGCCGCCGCCGAGTACATCGACGGGATCGGACGCGCCGCCATCTTCGACCACGACCAGGCCCTGGCCCGCCAGGCGGTCGATCTTTTGGAGGAGATCCCGGGCCTGCGCATCCTCGGACCCCGCCATGACCGCGGCGGACTCGTCGCCTTTGTGTTAAAGGACGCCCACGCGCACGACATCGTCAGCATGGCCGACCAATACGGCCTCGCCCTGCGGGGCGGACACCATTGCACCCAACCCCTCCTGCGCAAACTCGGCGTCCCCGCCTCGGCCCGGGCCAGTTTTTACTTTTACAACACCCCGGAAGAAGTGGAGCAAATGGCCGCCATCGTCCGCAAAATTCAAACCTTCTTTGCTTGAAGAGAAAAATGGAACAACTCCTGTAGCCACGGGATTGCCGTGCGGATGAGGTGCGCGGTTGGCCTCCCGCCCACGCCCCAAGAGACTGGGGCGACTACAACAAAATTGCTGATACGCTCATTCATATGTCCGCCAAACCTCCTCAACCATTAGTGCTAATTAGTGAACATTAGTGGTTCAATATCCCCACGATGAACTTCGAAGAACTCTACCAGGAACTCATTCTCGACCACAGCAAGCGCCCGCGGAATTTCGGCCCGCTGCCCGACGCCACCGTCACGGTCAAGGGCGACAATCCCTCCTGCGGCGACGAGGTGGAACTATCCGCCAAACTCACCCCCGACACCGTCGAAACCCTGAAATTCACCGGCCACGGCTGCGCCATCTGCATGGCCTCCGCCTCGCTCATGACCATCAAGATCAAGGGCAAGTCGCGCCAGGAAGCCGCGGCCATGGCGAAGGCCTTCCGCCACATGCTGGTCACGCCGGAGGAAACCGCCGTGCCCGAGAGCTTCGGCGACCTGGAGGTTTTCAGCGCCGTGCGGCGTTTTCCCCAACGGGTGAAATGCGCCACCCTCGCCTGGCGCGCTCTTGAGCAGGCGCTCTCCACCGTGCCCGCCGCCCCTGTTTCCACCGAGGAAAACGATTGAAGCCGCCCGGGCCAGAGCCCTCTTCGCCCGCCTCGCTCCGGCGGGTTTACTTCACCGGCATCGCGCTGTCGGCGGCCTTGTTTGCCTTTCACACGTGGGTGATTTTTGAGACGGCCCTTCTGCTGACCCTGACCTCCGCCGAGGCCATCCGGCTGATGGGCGTGCACGTGGCCGGACCTCTCCTTATTCTGGGTTCGTTCTTCATCCTCTTCATCACCCATTTGCTCGAAGCCGCCGTCTGGGCCCTGCTGTTCTGGCGGATCCGCCAGTTTCCCACCTTCGGCGAAGGCATGTATTTTGCCGGCACGTCGCTCACCGCCCTCGGCTACGGCGACATCGTTCTGTGCGCACCCTGGCGCGGACTCGGCCCGCTCATGGCCACCAACGGACTGCTCATGTTCGGCTGCTCCACCGCGTTTCTCTTTTTCGTGATCCAGCACATCTGGTCCAGATTTTGACGAAGCCTTCTTGCGCTCGGAAAACTCACGTTTTCCGCTCCGGATAAGGCGAGCCCCTCAGGTTTCCAGCAACATGCGGGCGGGGTTTTCGATGCAGTCCTTGACCCGCACCAAAAATGTCACAGCTTCCTTGCCGTCCACCACGCGGTGATCGTAGCTGAGGGCGAGATACATCATCGGACGGATGACGACCTGGCCCTTTTCCGCGATGGGACGCTCCTGGATCTTGTGCATGCCGAGGAGGCCGCTCTGCGGGGGATTTAAAATGGGGGTGCTGAGCAGCGAGCCATACACACCGCCATTCGAGATGGTGAAGACGCCGCCTTGCAGGTCGTCGAGGCCGATCTTGCCTTCGCGGGCCTTGACCGCAAATCCGGCCAGGTCGCACTCGATGTCGGCGAAGGATTTTTTGTCGCAGTCGCGCACGACCGGGACGATGAGTCCGCGTTCGGTCCCGACGGCTACGCCGATATCGTAGAAGTGATGTTGGATTTGCTCGTCGCCTTCGAGGCGGGAGTTGAGGGCGGGCGTGGCCTTGAGCGCATCCACCACGGCTTTGATGAAGAAGGACATGAAGCCGAGTTTGACGCCGTTCTTTTTGACGAAATCGTCCTGCATGGCCTTGCGCAGGTTCATCACCGTGCTCATGTCACACTCGTTGAAGGTGGTGAGGATGGCCGCGGTGTGCTGGGCGGAGACGAGCTGGGTGGCAATTTTGCGCCGGAGCGGCGAGAGCTTTTTGCGCGTGATGCGGGAGTCATCGGTGGCCGCGATTTTCGGGGCAGCAGCCGGGAGCGGCGGGGGTTCGGCCCTCTTTTCGGCCCGCTTCTCCTCGACGGGGGGGAGAGGGGGAGGCATGGCGGGTTCCGCGGCCTTTTGGGCTTTGGGCGCCGGCGTGGCGGGCGCGGGAGTTTCCACGGTTGCGCCGGCTTCAATGAGGGCCACGACCTGGCCGATTTTGACCTCGTCGCCCTCGGCCGCCCGGGTTTTCAACACGCCGGATTCCGGGGCGTTGACCTCGGTCGAGACCTTGTCGGTTTCGAGGGTGAACAACACCTCGCCGGAGGCGACCGCTTCGCCGTCCTTCTTGTGCCAGACGGAAATGATGCCCGAGGTGATGGATTCGCCGACGGCGGGGACTTTGACTTCAACGCTCATGATGGAATATCCGCCGACCGTAGTGAGGGAGCCTGCCCGAGGCAACCTCGAAAGGGCGAAGGAATCGAAGGCGCCGATGGAGAAATGGAAATTTCACACTCCACCGAGCAAATCCTCCCACCAGGCGCGCAGCACCTTCCGCAGGCGGACCCGAACACGGCTCGCGACAATACGAAACACCGGCAGGTGGGGCATCTTCTCCAAGGGCGTTACGAGGCGGTGGGAATCGAAGCCGATGAGCCGGAACCTGCCGGACGAATTGATACTTGCCGTGCAAAAACCAATCGCGATGTCAGGCGATGGAAAAGAATTTTGCCCAAATGCACGGCCCTTTTTGTAGTGAAGGCGCCGGCCGGCCTGATCGAAGGCTTTCTGGAAAAGCTCGTCGGCAAACCCTGATCGGCGGATCGTCCTTCAGCGGTTGATAGTGAGAGGCATGCTGCGCGGCCCGCGCACCGTGCCTTCCGACCAGGTGGTTTTCTTGCCGGGC
>CAMASH010000054.1 GCA_945860745.1 Chthoniobacter flavus
CTGCGTCCCTCCAGCAGGGCATAGATGGTCATGGTTTTTCCATAAGCCTCCGGGCGCTTGAGCCAGAACTTGGTGAAGGCGGGAAATTCCTCCTTCCGTTTCTCCATCGCCGTGTCGATGGCCAGTCCCCGCGCGCTGGCCCCGTAAACCAGATCCTTCGGCACGGCGCGGAAATAGGACGCGCCCAGAAAGACCAGGACCTCGTCGAGCACGTCGGGTTTGTTCAGCGGATGATGGATGCGAAACCCGGCGTAGCCGACCGAGTCGGGGAGTTCTTCCGGGAAGGTGTTTTTTCCAAAATCGAAAAACTCCGGCGAATAGCGGAGGGGGGTTTTCGCATTGTCGGGCAATACGTAGATTTCCACCGGCCGGTCATGGTGTTCGCCGCCGGGATGAAAAAACCGCACCTGGAAAGGCAGCCCTTCCCTGCGCCAGAGCGTGCGTTCGTCTTTCCAGCGGATGTCGCGCAGTTGGTCGTAGTTCAAATTGCGCAGCGCCTTGGGCAGAGCGGGCGCGGCCGAGAGGTAGTTCTCCTTGGCCATCGTTTCGGCCATGCGCACGACGTCATCAAAGCCAAATGCCTCCTGCCGGCGGCTGCTGATGACAATCACCAGCAGGGCCACCGTCAAAGCGCCGAAAATAAGGTGCGTTTTCATTCCCTGTGAGAACGCGAAAGCTAGCGGGTTATTGGCGGATGAAAAGCGGTGGGATGGGTCCTGCAGGAAAAGCTGGAGGGCAACGCTTCGTCGTCGCCGCTTTATGCCGGGGAAACGACGAAGCGTTTCCCGCCATTCCCGTTCGATGTGACCGCGGCCAGGTCGGCGGCGATTTGTTCCGCGGCGGTGCCGTCGCCATAGAAATTTCCCGGTACGCTCATGGCTTTGAGGGCCGCGGGATCTTGCAGCAGCCGGGTGGCTTCCTCGACGATGCGAATGGCGGAGCAGCCGACCAGCTTCACCGTGCCGCCGGCCACGCCTTCCGGCCTTTCGGTGACTTCGCGCAACACAAGCACCGGCTTGCCCAGCGCGGGGGCTTCTTCCTGAACGCCGCCGGAGTCGGTCAGGACAAACGTGCAGCGGGAGAGCAGCTGGCAAAAGCGCGGATAATCCAGAGGTTCAAGAAGCTTCACGTTGGGAAGGCCGCCCAGCCTGGTGTGCATCACCTCATGGACATTGGGATTGAGATGCACGGGGAAAATCCAGTCGGTGTCCGGAAAACGCCCGGCCAGCGTGACGAGGGCGTCCGCGATCGACTGCATGCCCGCGCCAAAGCTTTCGCGTCGGTGAGCGGTGATAAGGACAAACGGGCGATCATGCCCCGATGCGAAGGCGGGGCTATTGGCTTCCAGCTTTTTTATGGTCCACAAGAGCGCATCAATGGCGGTGTTGCCGGTGATAAGGATGCTGGCCGCAGGAACGCCTTCGCGCAGCAGAGCATCGGCCGCCGACCGGGTCGGGGCGTAGTAGCGGTCGGCCACGAGATCGATGACGCGGCGGTTGATTTCCTCGGGCCATGGCGCGTGCCGATCTCCCGTGCGCAGCCCGGCTTCCACGTGAGCCACCGGGATCTGCCGGTGAAAGGCGGCCAGTGCGGCGGCCGCCGCTGTGGTGGTGTCGCCCTGGCAGACGAGAAGATCCGGTGCGGTTTCGGCCAGGACCTCATCGATCTTCGCGAGAGCCTGCGCCATGAATTGGGACAGGCCCTGGCTGGGCGTCATGAGGCCGAGTTGATGATCGGTGCGGAGACCAAACCATTCGATGACCGGCCCGGACATTTCGCGGTGTTGTCCGGTGTCGCACGTTCGGACTTCGAATTCCGGCCTGCGTGAAAGCGCCTGAACGACCGGAGCCATCTTGATGACTTCCGGTCGCGTGCCGTAGATGCAAAGAATGCGTTTGCTCACGGGGTTGTTTTGCGCCGGCCGACGAATAGCATGAAATCGCTCGGAATGACGTCGTGATCGATGAGGAGGTTCTCCAGCGCACAGAGGCCTTC
Organism: Chthoniobacter flavus; assembly: GCA_945860745.1. GTDB lineage: Bacteria > Verrucomicrobiota > Verrucomicrobiia > Chthoniobacterales > Terrimicrobiaceae > CAMASH01. The sequence continues at coordinate 1,996 of CAMASH010000054.1, forward strand.
GACCTGCCGCACGGCTTGCCTGTCATGCAGGGTGAAGTTGCGCGCGATGCCGTTGTAGAGCAGATGTTGGATCGTGCCGCCCGGTTGCCGGCGCAGCCATGCGCTTCCTCCGTCTGTGTTGGCAGGTGTGCTCACGCCGGTCCTCCGCCATGCGGCTCGAACTGCAGTTCGTTAGGGCGATGTTCCTCCCAGATGAGGTTCCACTTCCGCTCAAAGCGATGGCGGTTCTCCTTGAAGAGTGGGTCGTACTCCCCGCTTTTGGCCAATTCCTTGAAGGAGGCCTGGCCGAAGTGGTGAACAAAAACGTCCCCCGCGCAGACAATGCGATACCCGGCCTGCCGCAGGCGCAGCGCATAGTCGTCATCTTCAAACATGCCGATGCCGAACTGTTCGTCGAGCGGCCCGATTTTCTCGAAAGTGTCGCGGCGCAGGGCCGCGCAGAAAAGGGCCAGCATGGAAATGTCCGCCACCTTGCCGTCCTGCGGCCAGGTTTGTTCCGCCGCGAATTGCTCCATCCCGCGCCAGGTGGTGTAATCCGATTCCAGCCAGGCTTCGTTGGAGACCGCGTTGGACCGCGGCCCAACCAGCCCGACTTCCGGATCATCAAGATGGCGCAACAACCGCGTGAGCCAGCCGGGCGGAACCATGGTGTCGTTATTCTGGATCACCAGATGCTGACCCGCAGCCAGGGCCAGACCTTGATTGTTGGCGGCAGAGAAGCCCCCATTCTTGGAGTTGAGAATAACCTTGATGCGCGGCTCGCGTTGTTCGATGAAGCGCAGGTAGGATGGCGTGCCGTCCTTCGACGCGTTGTCCACCACAATGATTTCGTAGTTCGGGTGATCCGTATTGCGCAGGATGCTCTCGAGGCAGAGCTGGGTGATGGCGCGATTTCCGTAGGTCACGATGACGATACTGGCCAGGGGCGTTGCGGCCGCGAGCGCGTCCTTGATGATTCCGACGCGGTTCTGCCAACTGTTGCGGCGGGCGAGTTCTTTGCGGCGCTCGACCATCGCGGCATCGCGTTCCTGCAAGGCGGCGTCGAGTTGCAGGACGAATTCCTCCTTGTCGGCCGCGAGGTAGAGATAGTCGCGGTATTGCTCGAGTTCAGGCAGATTGATCGAGACGACCGGTTTGCCCCAACTGATGTACTCGTAAAACTTCACCGGATCGACCGCGCGGGTGATTTCATTGAGTTTGAACGGAATGATGCAGACGTCGAAATTGTACAGATATTTCGGCATATTTTCGTAGGGCTGCAGACCGCAGAAGTTGACATTGACCAAGCTGTCCAGCTCGGTGAAATCCGACCCATAAACGCCGCCGATGAGGACGAAGGTGTAGTCCGGCCGCGCCCGCGCGGCATGCAGCATGAGGCCGATGTCGAACCAATCCTCGATGCCGCCGTAGAACCCGACGATGGGACGGGGCAGCGTGTCGAGCAGGGTATTCGGACCGTAACGCTGTTGGTAGAACTCGACGTCCACCCCATTGCGGGCCAGGACGGTCGGACGTCCCGCCGGGGCCCATTTGTCGTAGAGCCGCTGCGCGGTGGTGACCACGAGATCACTTTGCTGCACCAGGGGGATTTCCGCCTGCGGAATGTCCGGGTGGACGCCTTGGAAATTCGCCCATTCGTCCATGCAATCGTAGAGGAGTTTCCAGCCCCAGCGTTTTCGGGTGGCGGCGACGACCGGTTGCCACGAGGCAATCATGACATAGGCCACCACTTCGTTGATGTTCCACCCGCGGCGCAGTTCGTCGAGAGACTCGAGAATGGCGTCGGCCTCCAAGCCGTCCATCACCCGGACGCCGATATCCAGCGGACGCAAAACGGCGAGCGAAACCTCGTAAATATTCTCCCGCAGCTCGTTCACGGCGAAGCGCGGTGAGGCGTTCAGGGGGAGCAAATTGGTGAGACGGAGATAAAACACGCGGTGTCCTTCGCGGGCGAATTGCGTCATGATCTGCTGCGGCCGCTGGAACCGGAACTCCCAGTCGATCACGGAAAAGGAAATGATGTCGGGACGCCTTCTGGTGGAGCTTTTGATCTGATCATTAAGGAGCCGCGCGCGGTCTGTTCCGGTCAGGGCCGGTTGAATAACCAGTTCTTCGTAGCCATCGCTCCTCCCCGTCACGACCCGGGGCGGCGATTCCGGGGCAACCGGGACAGGGGGCGGCGGAGCCGGGGCGGGTTTGGGCACAGGCGTTGGCTCAGGGTCTGCGGTCGGGCGAACGATTCTGGAGGATTGTCCTCGCACGAGGCCGCGCAGTGCTTTTTTTGGCTGACGCAGAGCTTCGCGCAACTTCCAAGACGGACGGGCCTCCATTCTCTTGATTGTCTGGAGATCAATGGTCCGCTTCTGCACCAAGGCCTCGATCTCGTGCTCCTTCTCTTCAAGGATCTGCTCCTTCGCGTCGAGCGCCTGACCAACCGTTTCGCATTCCAACTCCTTCGCGCGAAGGGTGATTTCCGTTTCCGCCACGCGGGTGGAGAGGCGGGCGGTTTCGCCTTTCAAAAACCAGATGCTTTCATCGCGGGACCGCACCGTCGTTTCCAATTCCGTCTTCTGGCGGGCGATGGCCTGGAGGGCGGTGTTGTTCTCCTGCAATGATCGAACGGCTTGCGCAGCTTTCAGCAACTCCCTGCCATCGCCGAGTGACGCCGTGATGGCGTCGAGCGAGGCGTCGAACTCCGGCCCGGCACACGCGCCGCCGGATTGAAGGATCACCGAGCATCTCAAAGCGACTTCCCGCAATGGGGACAAGCCGTCAGCCGCGTCATCGCCCGCGCGGTGATGCCGGAGTTCCGGATTGATAAACTCACAAAGTGCGTTCCGGGCCGATTCGGCGGGCTTGGGCCAGTTCAAGCGCAGATCGAAGGCGATTTTTCGAACCGCGGAAAGCGGATCGTCGAGCAGTTCGTCATACGTCAAAAAGGTGCGGGGCCGCCCCCGGGTGCTTTTCTCGGCGGCCAGCATGTGCTGGAGCCAAAGGAGGTGGGCGGTGGACTCATCCACGCGATCCTGTGTTCGGAGGGAAGCCGCCACTTCGAGGGGGTTGCGGCTGATGATGGCATAGGCGGGTTGCAGCCCCAACCCTTCCATCACCGGCAGCCAGAGCGGGAGCAACTTGCAAAGCCGCGGGTCGGCGAATGTATACAAGCTGGGCGCCGCACAGTGGCGTTGCAGAAGATCCTTCAACTCGCTGCGAAACCAGACAGCGCCCGGGCCCTCGTTCCAGCCCGCAAGCAAAGGCGAAACCTGCTGCCAGGAACTCCCGGCGGCGGATAGGAATTTTTCGTGCAAGGCGGAGATTTCTCGATGCGGGCCGGAATTTCCGCCCGGGATTTGTAATACCCCCGAAAGGACGGATGGGCCGCCGCGATGCATCCCGAGCACGACCAGGACTTTGTTCTTTGGAGAATCAGGCACTGGCCGTTCTTTACGGACAGATCAAGCAGCGAAGCAAGCAACTTCGCTTTTGCGGGGCGGAGTGGACTTGCTCGCCAAGCGAACTCCGCTTGCGGGGGAAGTTGCGCCGCGTTTGAATAGTCGTTCCCCTTACCGACATGAACTTCACCTAATACGGCCATTCCTGCTTCGCGGTGGAAACCGCGGGAAAAACCCTCCTCTTCGACCCCTTCATCACGCCCAATGCATTGGCCGGGGCCATCTCCCTCGACCGGGTCAAAGCCGATTACATCCTCATCTCCCACGGCCATTTCGACCATATCGCCGACGCGGTGGAACTGGCGCAGAAAACCGGCGCCACCGTGATCTCCAATTTTGAGCTTGTCTCCTGGCCGGGCGGCAAGGGCGTGGAAAACGCCGAGGGCGCGTTTTACTTCGCCGGTGACACGGCCCTCACGCTCGACCTGAAACTGATCGGCCGCGAATTCGACCTGAGCTTTGCCGTCCTGCCCATCGACGACAACCTTACCATGGGAGCAAAAGATGCCACCCTGGCCGCCGATTTTCTCAAGTGCCGCAAGGTGATCGGGGTCCACTACGACACGTTCCCTCTGATCAAAATCGACCACACCGCCGCGGTCAAAACCTTCAAGTCCGCAAAGCTCAAGCTGTTCCTCCCCCCATCGGAAGTTCGCTTGATCTGTGACTTTTCTTTGCAACTCGGTTTATCTCGTGTAGTTTCCTCATTATGACTCTCCCGATTGCTCTTGGCATGCCTGGCTGGCCGGAAACGATTTTCATCGCCCTGATTTTCATTTTGCTTTTCGGCGCGAAGAAGCTTCCTGAACTCGCGCGCGGCATCGTACAGAGCCTGGGTGAGTTCAAGAAGGCCCGCGACGAATTCGAGCGCGAGGTGCGCAAGTCCACGGCCGAACTCGAAGTCAAGGAACCCGCCGACAAGCAGCCGCACCAGCCCTCCTGATCCGCTCGCGCACCGCTCCCATGCGCCGAGCCGCCGTCTGGCTTTTTTTTCTCCCCGTCTTTCTGCCGTGCCTGGACGCGGCGGAAATTGTTTTTGCCTCCTACAACGTCCAGAACTATCTTCCCATGGACCGCCGCGCGAACAACCAAAAGGTTGCCGCCGCTCCCAAACCCGAGTCCGAGATTGCCGCGGTGGTCAAGGTGATCAGCCAGTTGCGCCCCGATGTGCTGGGGCTCATTGAGATGGGTGACGCGTCCATGCTCGAAGACTTGCAGAACCGGTTGAAAGCCGCCGGCCTCGATTTCCCCCACCGCGAATGGGTCAAGGGCGCCGACGAAGAACGCCACCTCGCCCTCCTCAGCCGTTTTCCCATTGTCAGCCGCGACTCCGTCAACGATCTGCCCATCGAAATCAACGGCCGGCTCGAGCGCATGAACCGCGGTATCCTCGACGTCACCGTTGAGGTCACTCCCACCTACCGCCTCCGGCTGGTCGGGGCTCACCTGAAATCCCGCCGCCCGGTGCCGGCGTATGACGAAACCCTTATGCGCGCCAAGGAAGCGTGGTTCCTGCGCGACCATGTCAGCAAAATCCTGACCAACGACCCGCAGACGAATTTGCTCCTCTTCGGCGACTTCAACGACTCGAAAAACGAATACCCCATCCGCACTCTCATCGGCCGGAAAGGTTCCGCCATGCACATGGCCGATTTGCCGCTGAAGGACAGCCGGGGCGAACTCTGGACCCACTTTTGGAAAACGGCCGACGCCTACGCCCGCATTGATTACATCATGGTCAGTCCGGCTTTGGAAAATGAAGTGATCCGGGCAAAAAGCGGCATCAACGACGCGCCCTTTTGGAACGAGGCCAGCGACCACCGTGCCATCTACACGACCCTATCCACGGAGGAGAAACCCTGATGCGGATCGCCCTCGCGGCATTCTTGCTTTTCGCTTTGCCACCTGTCGCCCGGGCGGGAGTGCAGGAGGACTGGGCTGACATCCTCGCGTTGGATTCCGGCCCCAAAAAGAAACCCGGCAGCCGCGAGGAAGCCGTGCTGCTCGCGCGCACCCACATTCAATTGCAACGCAAAGTCCTGGAACAATTCCTCGCCAGGCATCCCTCAGACGAACGCCTTTTCGACGCCAGGATGCGCCTTGCCGCGATTCTCGCCGCCGAGGGCAAGATGAACAAGAGCCCCTCGCAAGTGGACGAAGCCGCCATCCTTCTCGGCGAACTGGAAAAAACGCCGGGCATTCCGCGCGAAAAGCTGGCCGATGCCGGTTTTCGCCGTGCCTCCCTGCTCATGCAAAGCCAGATCGGCAGCACCGACCGCATGCGCGAATCCGTCCTTGCCACCGTCAAGGCCTTCCTCGCGAAGTACCCCGGCGACCGCCGCGGCCCGCGCCTTCTGGTCGAAGCCGCCACCATTTGTGACGACGTGCCCAACCTTAAGCGCGACCTGCTGAACGAGGCTCTCACCCTCACCACCGAGGAGGCCCTCAAACAGCGCATTGCCGACGACTTCAAACGCCTCGACCTCCTCGGAAAACCGCTCACGCTTACTCTTTCGTCCGTGCAGGCCGGCCCCGTCGATCTCGCCGCCTTGCGCGGCCACGTGGTCGTCCTCATCTTCTGGTCGGCCGAGTCGCCCCACAGTCTTCTCTGGCTGCGCGATTTCCGCGCCTCCTGGGAAAGAATGTCGAAGGACAGCCTGCGCGTCGTCACCATCAGCCTGGACGAAAACCGCCGCGCCCTCGACGAACGCCTGCGCGACCTGCCCGCCTCCTGGCCCACCCATTTCGACGGCAAGGGTTGGAACAGTCCGCTGGCGCGCTCCCTCGGCATCAACGCTCTTCCGACCGTCTGGATCATCGACAAAAAAGGCGTGCTCCGTACGATCAATGCCCGCGACTCCTACGAAACCTGGATCCGCCAACTCCTCCGCGAGTAACTCTCCCTTATGAAAATCATCCGCCTCTTTGTCCTCATTCTTCTTTTTTCCTCCGGCCTTCTGCCCGCCGGTGTCCGTCTACCCGCGATTTTTTCCGACCACATGGTTCTGAAGAAAACCGCCCGCGTTCCCGTCTGGGGCCAGGCCGATCCGGGCGAGGAGATCACGATCACTTTCGCAAAGCAAACCGCCAAAACCCAGGCCGGCGGCGATGGCAAATGGACGGCCACCCTCGATCTCTCCGAGACCGGACCCGGTCCTTTCGAGATGACCGTGCAGGGCAGAAACGCGATCAGGATTACGGACGTCCTGGTGGGCGAGGTCTGGCTTGCTTCCGGCCAGTCGAACATGCAATGGACGCTCAATCAGACCCTCAATGCGGCCAAAGAGATTGCCGCCTCCGCCAACTCCCAATTACGGGAGTTCGCCGTCATGCGTGCCACATCGATGGATTCTCTTGAGGACTGCAAGGGCACCTGGCAGGTCGCCTCGCCCGCAACGTCGGCCAATTTCTCCGCCGTCGCGTACTACTTCGGCAAAAAGCTGCAAGCGGAATTGAGGGTTCCCGTCGGCATCATCCACTCCTCCTGGGGCGGCACGCCTTCCGAGGCCTGGACCAGCAGCGAAGCCCTCGACACCGTGCCCGATCTGAAAGCCTCCCGCGAACGGCTCTGGAGCCAGGTGAAGGATTATCCGGGAAAGAAGCAAACCTTCGTCGACACCTTCGGAGCCTGGCTCAAGGAGAACGGCCGCGAGGATCAACCGGTGGCCGATGCCGCCGCCTTTGCCGCTCCCGGCCTTTCCCCCGAAGGCTGGATTCCTCTTACGCTGCCCGGGCGTCTCATGGCCGAGGGTCTGCCCGATGCCGGAGCCGTCTGGCTGCGCCGCGAGATCGACTTTCCCGCAATTCCTGACGTCAAAATCCGCCTCAACCTCGGGGCACTCGACGCCTACGATAGTGTGTACTGGAACGGCCGGCTCCTCACCCAACTGACTTATCAGAGTTATTCCGGAAATGGTTTCGTCCGGCAGTCTGCCGCCTATGAGGTTCCGGCCGACTTGGTGAAGCAGGGCCAAAATACACTTGCCATCCGCGTGTTCCAACCTGTCACCGCCGCAAAATTCCCCACCGTGCCAAAGGCCGACTCGCTCGCGCTCGACACCGGCTGGCTGGCCAAACCCGAGTTCGCCCTGCCCACTCTCGATGCCGAAAAGATTGCCGCCGCCCCGACGCCTCCGCCCAATCCCGCCGCCCCGCAGAATGTCGCCGGCTTCCTTTTCAACGCCATGATCAATCCCCTCGTCCCCTACGCCATCAGCGGCGCGATCTGGTATCAGGGCGAGAGCAATGCCGGCCGCGCCTGGCAGCACCGCACCGCTTTTCCCCTCCTTATCACCGACTGGCGGTCGCACTGGAAACAGGGCGACTTCCCCTTCTACTTCTGCCAGCTCGCCAACTACCTCCCGAAAAAAGACCTCCCCGGGGACAGCGCCTGGGCCGAACTCCGCGACGCTCAATCGCAAACACTCTCGCTGCCGGAAACCGGCCAGGCCGTCCTCATCGACATCGGCGAGGAGAAAGACATCCATCCCCGCAATAAGAAAGACGTCGGCGAGCGCCTCGCCCTCATCGCTCTGGCCAACGACTACGGGAAAGAGATTCCCTTCTCCGGCCCCGTCTTCAAATCCGCCAGGATCGCCGGAGGCAAAATCCTCCTCACTTTCACCAGCACGGCCGGCCGCCTCGTGGCCAAAACTCTGCCCGCAACCTCCGATTTAAGAACGGTCGCCCATGAAACCGCCCCACTCGTGCGCAACAGCCCCGGCAGCGAACTCGAAGGCTTCGCCCTCTGCGGCGAAGATCGCAAATGGGTCTGGGCCGACGCAAAAATTGACGGCGACTCCGTCGTCGTGTGGTCCGATCAGGTTCCTGCGCCCATCGCCGTCCGCTACGCCTGGTCCGACAACCCCACCGCGAATCTTTACAATGCCGCCGGCCTCCCCGCTTCGCCCTTCCGCACCGACGATTTTCCCGCTACCACGCGCGACGCGAAGTATTAGAGCGGTTAAAAAAATGTCGTAGCCGCCGTTGTGAGACCATCTCTTTGATTTGTTTGGATCATTGGCTGGAAGCCAATGCCACGTGGCATCGGCATCCTGCCGATGTTCTGAGTCCATTTATTTGGCAGAGATGGTATGAGACGGTGTCCGCCGCCCTTCAATTGAGCCTCTCCCTCCACGCCCTCACGGGCGCGGCTCCAGTTTTTCTTGAACTTCTCTCGTCCGAAAACAGGACCCCCTTGGCAGGAAACGCCAGAACTCTTGAATGGCTCACTCCGGCCGCCTCCTCTCGAAGCGGTCATTCGTTCGGCCATACCAGTCCGGGCTGGCCATTCTTCCCACCGGACGAAAAAGCGCGCTGTTGATGCGCCGCGTTCCAGGATCGATCAGATCGTCCCGCCCATGCACGCGCTTGACCAGGCCGGTGATGAGCCGGCTGTGGCCGATCGGGATCGTGCCCGATTCCGTGCATTCCAGGCTGGCCGGCGATTCCGCGATGCGGGGCGGACGGACAACCGACGAAGGCCGGGTCGTGAGGCCGGCTTGCTTGAGTTCATCCTGGCCATAAGGCAGCGAGGAGGCAGTGCGGGTCATGGGTTCCGCCAGTTCCTGATCCACCAAATTGACAACGAACTCCTGAGTTGCCCGCACATTGCGGGCGGTATCCTTGGGAATGCCCGTCTCGCGGTCACCCGGACAAAATCCCACGATGGGCGGATTCGCACCGCGCACATTGAAGAAGCCGAAAGGAGCGGCATTGACCGAACCCGTTCCAGGTCGTGACCCTGGCCATGGGCCGCGGCACGACCAGCGGGGCCAGAATCGGGTAAGCGCGGCCGGCGTGTTTCTCCTCGAGATTCAGCTCCATCGTGCCCTGGGTAAGCCGGGTCCGGCGATTGACAAGATAAACCCTTCCGCCGGTGCCGGTGGCCCCGTCACTTCGGGCTTCCTTTGGTCGGCGCGGCGCATTAGACGAGGCAAATGAAGAATCCCGTCCTACCCATCCTTGCCGCTGTTTGCTTGAGCCTACCAGCGCACGCGGCCACCCCGGCCCAGGAGAAAGAATTTATGGATTCCTACAAAACCGCAGTGGAGGCCGGAGACAAAAAGACTCTGACCTCACTTCTCTACACGGTGGGGGCACCGCCCGAAATTGTTGAGTTTTTCAAAATGATGGTGACGATGCCTCTTCCGCCGGGCAGCAAAATCACGAGTGTGGAATTGGTCACGCCCACCCCGGAGGAGGCGGCCAAACTGAATGAACCCCAGACGATGCCCGACGGCAAAAAATTCAAGCTGCCCCTCGAACCCTACAAGCAACTCGTCATCACGGTGGAATCGACCGGCGCCAACGGCAGCGGAAAAGGCACCAGCAAAATGCCGGTGGCCGAAAAGGACGGTCAAATCGTCATCCCCGTTCCTGTTGCGGAGAAATAGCCGGAACCAGCGCCGGAAGCGGGGCTTTGCGGCGCCTTGGCACTCTGGTGGTTGACATCCGGCGGCTTCGCGGGAAAATCAGCGTATGAACAGCAAGTGTGCCAGCGTGCATCACCAGGGAAATTTTTCCCCGCAGGATGTGGCCCGGGCCGCCTTCGAACTCAAGGAGGCGACGGGAGGTTCCGCTCTGCTGGCTTTCGCCTTTGTCACGCCGGACTATTTGCCGCACATCGAGGAGTTCAGCGAAATCGTCCGGGTGGACGGTCACGTTACCGATCTGGCCGGAGCCACCGGTTCGGGTCTGACGCAAGACGGGGAGGAGGACGAAGAGGGGTCCGGCTTCAGCCTGCTCGCCCTCGGCGCACCGCAAGCCGCTTTTCAGGTAACTCCCCTCAGTCAGGCCATGGTCGAGCAATCGACCGGTCCCGATTTCTGGCGCAAACGCTCGGTGGTGGCGAATCCCTCGGCCTGGATTACCCTGGTCAATCCCTTTGTTTTCGACGCGGAAAACTGGCTGTCCGGGTGGAATGCCGCCTGGCCTGGCGTGGCCAATGTCGGCGGGTTGGCCGGAGGGTCGGAAAAAACCGGGGAGGCCGGCGTTTTTTTTAACGGGCGCAACGTGGATGCCCTGGCGGTGTCCATGACCGGGCTGCGTGTCCTCCCGGTGGTGAGCCAGGGATGCCGACCCATTGGCGAACCCCTCACGGTGACCCGGGCGGACAGCAATGTGGTTTATTCCCTGGGTGCGCGTCCGGCCTATGAGGCACTCGAGTCGGCTTTCGAAGGACTCTCCGATGGCGAGAAGGCCACGGCCAAGGGCAACCTTTTTGCCGGACTGGCCGGCACCGAATACGTCGAGGATTTCAAACCGGGCGATTTTCTCATTCGCAATATTCTCGGGGCCGACCCGAGTTCCGGCGCCGTGGTCATCGGGGGATTTCCCCGCGTGGGGCAGACCTTGCAATACCAGCTTCGCGACCGGACCTCGGCCGACTCCGAATGGCGGGCCATCCTGCGCCATGCCGCGGCGGAATCCGGCCGCGCTCCCCTCGCCTCCCTGCTCTTCGCCTGTTCCGGCCGGGGCTCCCTCCTCTTTGGGAGCAAGGGTCACGACGCCGGCCTGCTCGAGGAAATTCTTGGGGCGCATGCCAGCGCCGGATTCTTTTGCAACGGCGAGATCGGTCCACTGGGCGAGCGGAATTTCATTCATACCTATAGCGCCACGTGCGCCCTGTTTTTCGAGGAGGAACCGGGCTTGTGAAAGGCGTGCCCCGCTGGCTCATTCCTGGTGTCATCGTCCTCGGCCTGATTTCTCTCGCCGCTTGGTTCAGCCGCGAAAAATGGAAGCCACCGGAGAATGAGAACCGGCCCGAAATGATGGCCAAGGCCGAGCGCCGCGACATTGAATCCAATCTGCTGCTCACCGGCGAAATCACGGCGGCTTTTCAAGTTCCCATCAAGGCCGAAGTGGGTGGCAAGGTGAAGAAAATCCACGCCACCATCGGGCAGAAGGTGCCCAAAGGCGGCTTGCTGGCGGAGATCGACGACACCGATCTGCTCACGGAAAAATCCTCCGCCCTCACCGACATTGCCGGGGCCCAGCTTGCCGTGGACAAAAACCGCGGCAACACCGAGCGGGCCCGCGCCCTCTACAAGGAAAAACTTATCAGCAAAGAGGTCTTCGCCAACCTCGAGGCCGACCTCGCCATCTCGGAAAACACCCTCGCCAAGTCGCGCAGCCGGCTGCAAACGGTGGAGGACAAACTCACCAAGACCAAGATCGTCGCGCCGGCGGATGGCACCGTGCTGGATACTCTCGTCATCGAAGGCCAGGTCGTTGTGGCCGCCGCCAGTGTCAATTCCGGCACCGAAATCATGACCTTTGCCGACCTCTCGCAATTGCTCATTAATTCCCATGTTAATCAGGTGGATGCCCCGCGTCTCATCCCGGGGCAGGCGGTCGAGGTCAACATGTCGGACAGCTCGGGCGATCCGGTCCGTGCTCACATAGAATTCATCGCCCCGCTGGCCCTCGTGAAAAACAACATCAAGGGCTTCGAGGTCCATGCCCTCATTGAAGAAAACGACGGTCGTCTCAAGCCCGGCATGTCGGTCAGTATGAACGTCCCCGTGGGCAAGGCCGATGGCGCGGTCAGCGTGCCGGTGAGCGCCATCTTCAAGGAAAACAAACAGGCCGTAGTCTATGTGCGGAAAGGCGACACCACGGAGAAGCGCAGTGTGACTGTTGGCGTGACCAATCTGTCCTTCATTGAGATCAAGTCCGGTGTGAGCGAAGGCGAGGAAATTCTGCTGGTTGAGCCCACGCTCGCGCCCGCGAAGTCGTGATTAGTCATTGGTTATTTGCGGCGCTCCTTTGCGCGATTCCTTCCAATGACTACTGACCAATAACCCCCGTCCCATGTCCCTCGTTTTTCTCGAAGACGTCAAAAAATCCTATCGTATCGGCGATCAGGAGATCCGCGCGCTGGATGGGGTGAGTCTGCGGATCGAGGAGGGCGAATTCCTCGCCATCATCGGTCCCAGCGGCAGCGGCAAGTCCACCCTCATGCACCTGCTCGGCTGCCTCGATACCCCTTCCTCCGGCCGCATGGAAATTTGCGGCCGCGATCTCAGTTCCGCCACAGCCGACATGCTGGCCGACGTCCGCAACCGCGAACTCGGCTTTGTCTTTCAGGCTTTCAACCTGCTGCCCAAACTGGACGTCGTCCGCAACATCGAGCTCCCGCTCATCTATTCCGGGATTTCCAAGAACGAGCGCCGCGCCCGCGCCGAGGAAGTGGCCCGATCCGTCGGCCTGGGCGAGCGGCTGGCCAACCGGCCCACCCAGTTAAGCGGCGGCCAGTGCCAGCGCGTCGCCATCGGCCGCGCATTGGTCAACCGTCCCCGCATTCTCTTCGGCGACGAACCCACCGGCAACCTCGACAGCTCGACCGGGGAGATGATTTTGGAAATGTTCCGCCAGCTCAACCGCGAGGGCAAGACGGTCGTCCTTGTGACCCATGACCCCGATGTCGCGGCCGTGACCAAACGCGTGATTGAGATCCGCGACGGCCGCATCCGCCGGGAATACAAGCCGTGAACGGGATTGAGGGTTATTGGTTGCGGGTTGCAGGGCCGGAAAGCCCCCAGCGGCGGCCTGTCCTCCCTTCTTCCCCTCAACCTCCCCAATGAACCTTCTCATCTGTCTGGAGACCGGATTGCGGGAAATCGCCGCGCACAAGTTCCGCAGCTTTCTTTCCATGCTGGGCATCGTCATGGGCGTGAGCAGCCTCATCGCCATGATGGCCCTCACCGCCGGCATCGAGAAGGGCACCCGCGCTTTCATGCAGCAGATCGGCGGATTGGAATTTGTCAGCATTCAGAACAAGGAGATCTCCAATGCCTTGTTTGAGTTCTGGAATCTTTCCCCCGGGCGCACCCTCATGGATGCGCGAGCCCTCATGGCTGCCGTCCCCAATGTTTCGCACGTTTCCCCGGAGATGAGCCACGGCGCCCTGGTGGCCAGCGAGTTCGGCTCGGATCGCAAGGGCGTTCGCGGCGTCTGGCCGGGGCACTACGTTGTGGCCCGGCACGAACTGGCGGCGGGACGCTTTATCACCGACGTCGATGGGGATCAGGCTTCGCGCAGCGCGGTCATCGGTGACGATATCGCGAAAAAACTCTGGCCCGCTCTCTCGCCCACTGAGGTTATCGGACGCACCATGACGATCAACCAATCTCCCTTCGTGGTGGTGGGCGTATTGGTCCGCTATGAGCGCGAGCAGGACAAACGCATGCGCACAATCCTGGCCGCGCAAAACAAGCAGCGAGCGGGCCAACCCATGCGGGGCCGGGGTTCCGGACGCGGGGATCCTTTCCGCGGAAAAAACGAGTCCGTCTTTATTCCCCTCTCCACCATGTTCTATGAATTCAAATCCGGCCTTTTTCCCGACGACTCGGTGGAAACCGTCAAACTCGAAACGTTGAGCTTTCGAGTGGCCGATCTGGGGGCCTTCCGGGAAACGCTCGAGCAGGTCCGGCGCACCCTTGATGTCACCCACCGCGGCGTGGACGATTATGATCTGGAGACGCGCGAGGAGTGGTTCGACCGCATGGAGCAAAGCATCGCCGCCACGAGGCTGAGCGGCGGCCTGATCGCCGTGATCAGCCTGTTCGTCGGGGCCATCGGCATCACCAATATCATGCTGGCCAGCATCACCGAGCGCGTGCGCGAGATCGGCATCCGCCTCGCCGTCGGCGCGAAGGGGCGCGACATCTTCATGCAGATCCTGATCGAAAGTGTCTCCGTCGCCTTCATCGGAGGTATTTTCGGCGTCGCGGCGGGCGGGGTGCTCATCCAAGTCCTCATCATTGTCGCTCCGACCGAAAACGTTCCGGTCATGACGATCGGCTCTGTGCTTTTTAGCGTGGCCTTCGCCATCGTGGCCGGAATCGTCTCAGGCATCTACCCCGCCATGCGGGCCTCCAAGCTCGATCCCATCGAGGCGCTGCGGTATGAATAAACCGGAATGATTCTCTCGTTCGCCGCCGCGACAGGGCAGGTTTCGTCCACCATGCCGACCTGGCTTCCCGGCGTGATCGTGGCAGGATGCTGTCTCGGCCTGCCTCTCTTTTGGTGCGGCGTCGTTTTGCTGATCAGCCGCCTGGGTGACTGGCACAAGCTCGCAAAAATGTATGCCGCGGGAGATCGTGCGTTGGCGGGCGAACGCCGGACCGGAGTCGTGGGCTGGGTCGGGGTGGTGAATTACAAATTCACCCTTATTGTTCACCGCGCGGCGGACGGTTTCTTTCTGGAGACGTCGTTTTTTTTCCGGCCTGGGCATCCCCGGCTCTTCATTCCCTGGGACGCAATCAGCATGCGCTGGGCCAAGCATGTCCGGCGCTGGGATATCATTGTTCTCACCATCGGCCGGCCGCGCGACGGTCTCATCGCCCTGGCCCTGCCCGATGAATTGCTGCAGCCGCCCACCCCTTAGCCGCCGCCGTGAGTCGGGGGCCTCCCCCAACTCCGGAATCTCCCGGAACGCGTAATCACGAGATTCGACAGCAGAGGATTTTCTCCCTAGCCTTCGCCTATGCTCACCCGTGTCTTCTCCGCTGCCATTCAGGGGGTGGAGGCCATTGCAGTCGAGATCGAGGTCAATGCCGGACCGGGTGATCCCAAAATCATCGTGGTCGGCCTGCCCGACACCGCGGTGAAGGAAAGCAAGGATCGCGTGACGACCGCCATTGCCAACAGCGGCTTCCGCTGGCCCCGCGAACGCACCACCATCAACCTCGCCCCGGCCGACATCAAAAAAGAAGGGCCGAGTTTTGATCTTCCCATCGCGATTGGCATGATCACGGTCGCGCTGGGCGCGGAGGTGCCCCGGCTGGAGCGCTGCCTCATGGCGGGCGAACTGGCCTTGAATGGCGAACTGCGGTCGATCAAGGGCGCGCTGCCCATCGCACTGGAGGCGCGGCGCCGGCGGAAGAAGGCGGTCATTCTGCCCAAGGCCAATGCCCGTGAAGCCGCGGTGGTGGAAGGAATCGAAGTTTATGGCGCGGCCAATCTGCGCGAGGTCTTTGAGTTTCTCACCCAGAAGCAAACCTTGGAGCCGGTGCGGGAGGATATCGAAACGCTGTTCGCTTATCGCGGAACCGACGAGGTCGATTTTGCCGAGGTGAAGGGTCAGCATCTGGTCAAGCGGGCCATCGAGGTGGCGGTGGCGGGAAATCACGCGCTGCTGCTTATCGGTCCGCCAGGCAGCGGCAAATCTATGCTCTCCAAACGCATCGCCACCATCATGCCGCCCATGACGCTGGAGGAGGCCATCGAGACGACGAAGATTCACAGCATCAGCGGACTGCTGGACAGCGAGCACGCCTTCTGCACCAGCCGCCCCTTTCGCGCGCCGCATCACACCATTTCCGATGTCGGGCTCATCGGCGGATCGACCAATCCGAGCCCGGGAGAAATCAGCGTCGCACATAACGGCGTGTTGTTTCTCGATGAGCTGCCGGAATTCAAACGCTCGACCCTGGAAGTTTTGCGCCAGCCGCTGGAGGATCGGAAAGTCACCGTCAGCCGCGCGGCCGGGACAGTGACGTTCCCCGCCAATGTGATGTTGGTCGCGGCCATGAATCCTTGTGCGTGCGGCTATTTCGGAGATCCCAAGCGTGAATGCCGGTGTTCGCCCAAGCAGGTGGAAAATTATCGCAACCGCATCTCCGGTCCGTTGCTGGATCGCATTGACATCCACGTCGAAGCTCCTGCCGTGGAATACAAAGAACTCAGCAGCAGCGAACGCGCGGAATCCTCCGCCGCCATCCGCGAGCGCATCGTGCAGGCGAGGGAAGTTCAACGAAAGCGGTTTGCCGGGAGTCCAAAATGCCGGGCCAATGCCGGGATGTCCTCCACCCAGTTGAAGACGCATTGCAAGCTAAACGCCGAAGGCCAGGAGCTCCTGCGCCATGCCATTGAAGAACTCCAGCTTAGCGCGCGGGCGTATGATCGCATCTTGAAGGTCTCCCGCACGATTGCCGATCTGGCCGGAAACGAAAGCATCCAACCGGCGCAAGTCATGGAGGCGATTCAATACCGGACGCTGGATCGGAATTTGTGGCAGTGAAGGTCAATTTCACACGACCCGAATGGCACGAAGTTCAGCGGTAGGGAGCAGGCATCCCGCCGCCTATTCTTTCTCCAAGAAGGCCGCCGGGACGGCCGCCCCACGTCCCAAACCCCGCGGAAGTTGGGGCCATTCGTTGCTGACCTATTTTTCTGCCTTCTGCCCGGCGGGCCTGCCATTCCGGCTCAATTTCTTGTGGGTTATACCTGATACAAATAGTAATAACAACCATTTGACAGGTCGCAAAGAGTGAAGCCCTTCACCACCGCAAAAATCTGTTGAAAACCCCACCGGAGTTAATGCCCATTAAAAAAACGTCGGGTGTCGCAGCAAGATATGATAAATATTATTCCAAGGGCGAGGGCACCGGGGAAAAGTCGGTCTATCGCAATCGCTTTGGTGCCTATGCCATTCCTGCAAGTGAGATTTATATAATTTCGCAAATGGCGGGGGAGGTATTATGCAAAAAATTGAATATATCCATGGCGCAGGGCACAGAGCCAAAAGAGCTGCTGAAATCTTTGCAGAAGCATTTCGAAGGCGCTCCAAACCCTCATCCGGAAGCGGTTTATCGCTTCCTAATTGAACAGGCTTTATACAATCTTGAAGAGCCTCCACTGCGCATGGATTATGATGCTAAACCGGCCGTCTTTCCATTGCTGGCGAGATTCGATCTCTCCGCCGGGGACCTTGCGGGCGTCTTTGCGTCGGACCTCACGATCCGTCCGGCCAAGGATGTCGATCTGGCATCCCTCCGGGGCGCATTGAAAAACGGGGCACGGCCATGCCCATCGAGGCAGTGAAGGCTGCTTGGCGCCTGCTAACCTCCGAGGAAACAATAAACCTCAAAGGGAAAACGGGAATGAACCCCAGAGGACACCGAGAGCACAGAGGGAGGAAGATACAGGATTTTGATGGCTTGATGGGCCCTCACCTTTGGGGTGAGACCTTCCGTGGCCTTGCGTGATTTCGCAAACCCCGGTCCCTCTTTTGTTTGCCCTCCGTGTTCTTTGTGGTTCCTTTCGGCTCTTAGGAAACCCTGGCATCAATTCCCGGAGGTGAGTATCCGCTCCCGCTCCGCGGAAACGGGGAGGGATTGAGCCGGGGGAGCCCACCAGACAAAGGCCGCGCGCATAGCCAGAATGCCGATGAAGATCCCGACCCATCGGTCCCGGACGATATCGAGCTTTGTGGTGGGGTGCGGGTCCTGAAGGATTGTCATGTAGAACGCGAGAACGATCTGCCAACCCGCATAGGAAACGCGCTCGCTGCCGAGCGAGATCCAGGCCGCCAGCGCGGTTCCGCAAGCCAGGATGACAAGGTAAGAGGCCAGCGAGTCCATGCGAGGGATGAGGAAAATGACAGCCCCCATGCCGAGGATCCCGCCAATGAGCGCCCCGGTCATGCGGAGATTTTGCTTCCGCGTTTGAGCATCGACTCCCGCCAGCGCGGTCACCGCGCAGGTGATCAGGCAGGTATGGATGCCATCCCAATCTGTCAGCGACATAAAAAGATAGCAGGCCATCGTGGCCAGCGTGGCGCGAAGCGCGAAGTCCGTGTAGGCCGGATTGCTTTTCCAATCCGGGAGGAGGCCGGGGGGTTTTTCGATTTCTGGAACGCCCGGTTCCTGCATGAGAAGCGCCGCTTCACGGAATTTTTTACCGGCCTCCTGCATGGCCGGATCCAAGCCTGCGGGAGCGGGGAACGGGCCGGGAGGGCGCGCGTCCACGCCGAGCAAAATTCTTCTCCGCAGCCGGCGGGTCCAACCGGCGAAGGCCAGAAGCGTTGGGCGGTCCTGTTTGTCCACAGGGGCCTGGGGCAACAGGCCGAACGCGGAATGCAGCAGAGCCAGCAGGCCGCGGGCCTGCGCCGGGGCCAGCACCCCCGCCGTCCCGAGTTTTTCGATCCGCGCGGCGGCTTCCTCTTCCTCAAAGCTCATCCGGTTTTCCGGGGGAGTCCTCCCATAAGCCCTCGAAAGCCAAACCTGCTCGACGGCGATCAGAAGCTCGCGGAACTGCCGGCGCAGCAACTCGATGGCCGTGGGTGCCCGGAAAAACCACTGCGCCAAAAATGTTGCCACGATGACGAGCCCCAGGATCGCCCAGAGCCAGCCGACCAGGCTGACGACCTGGTTGGGATTGGGAGCCTCATCGAACGCAAACGCAAACAGGGCGACCACAACAAGCGGACCGAGCACCGCGCGGGGCTCGACGCAGACGCGCATAAAAAAATATCCGCCGAAAAAGATGATGCCCCAAAGGCTCACGCGAAGCCATCCGGTATCCCAAGCCAGCCAGGCCACCA
This sequence comes from Chthoniobacter flavus, assembly GCA_945860745.1. GTDB lineage: Bacteria > Verrucomicrobiota > Verrucomicrobiia > Chthoniobacterales > Terrimicrobiaceae > CAMASH01. Next base: position 20,779 of record CAMASH010000054.1, read on the forward strand.
GATAGATGATGAGTGACGCCGCAACCGCCACGCCGATCCCGAGCCCCGCCGCCGCGCGGGTCAGGAACGTGTCGCGCTGGGAGAGGATGAAGACGAGATACGGGCCGACGTAGAGAAACGGCATGCGGAACGTGAGCATCACGAGCGCCACCAGAACCGCGCTGAAGGTGATCCGCAGTGTCCCGCCGAGCCGATCAGGCGCGGGCTGCAGATCCTGCCAAAGCGTGCGCACGTGTTATCTCCGGGCTCCGGACAGGATGGTGGCCGTGGCGCTTGCCCCCACCCGGAGCAGATCCGGCGGAACATCTTTCGCCAGGCGGATCTTCACCGGGAACCTCTGCGCCAGCCTCACCCAATCAAGTTCTTTCATCACGATCGGGAGACCGGCAAACGGATCCTGCGGCAGTGCGGTCACTCCCCAGCCGAGGCTCTCGACGCGGCCTTCGAAGGTGCGTCCGGGCGCCGTCATGAGTTCGACGCGGGCCAGATCTCCGGGACGGATGCCATCCAGCTCGCTTTCCTGAAACTCCACCACCACGTCCCATTGCCGGGTATCAATAAATGTCATCGCATCCATGGCCGTTCGCGCGAAGGCGCCGGCGGCGAGATTCATGCCCGCGACGCGGCCCTCAAAGGGAGCGCGCACCGTGCAGTCGCGCACGGCAAGGTCCGCCTGGGCCAAGGCCGCGGTGGCGGCCAGAAGCCGGGCATCGATGGCCGAGGTGTCGAGCACGGAAGCCTCTGTCGCGGCGAGTTCGGCGCGGGCCACTTCCACGGCAGCCGCGGCCGTTTCCTTCGCCCGACGCGCGGTATCGACCTGCTCCGGGCTGGCATAGCGCTTGGGCAGAAGCGGGGCGAGGCGTTCGTAGGTTTCCGTGGCTGCCAGGAGCGCCGTCTCCGCCTGCACGAGAGCGCCCGCCGCCGCCTTGACCTGAAGCCTCTGCGCCTCGATGGCCCTTCTGGCATTTCCCAGATCGCCTTTGACGGCACCCAGGTTGGCTCGCGCGATGTCCGCCGCGAGTTGGTAGGGTTCCGGGTCGATTTCAAAGAGCACGCCGCCGGCCGGAACGAGTTGGTTTTCCTGAATAGGCAGCGAGCGGATCGGGCCGCTCACGCGGGGAGCGATCCCGATAACGGGTGCAGAAATCCGGCCGGCATCCGATCGCGGATGGTGTGCCGACCAACGAAAAAGAATCACAGCGGCGATGACGGCCAGAGCGAGAGAGCTCCATCCGATCATCCTGCCGAGCGTGGCACGGCGTCTCGTTGCGGGCGACTGATGACGGGGATTTTCTAATCCGGTGGGGGTGGGATTCATCGGGAGAAAAAGATCAAATAAATGAAGAGCGTGAAGAAGATTCCAATCGCCGGATACGCCAGCGCCCGAGGACGGACCCAGGGATCAAGGCCGGTCCGGATGAGGACAAATCGGGTGATCAGCGCACAGAAGAGGCCCGCAACCATGCAGATCAGCCACGCCGGAAAATAAGCACCGCCCACTTCCCAGGTGGGTGAACAGCCGGTCGCCATTCCTGCCGTGGCAGTGGCCAGCGATGCCAACATGAATCGTCGCGCGTTGATAGCTTTGGATGTTAGTCATGCCGGTGCTTTTCCTGCGAGAAAAAGAAGGCCTCGGAAGTCACCCCTGTTCCCCCGGCCTCACCCGCTTATCCCGTTTCTCGGAATCAATTTCCGAAAATCAATGGAGGGACGTCGGTTCGACGTCGGTTCGACCGGTTGATCCGCCCGGACCGTGAGGCCGCGGCCCCTCGAATCTGGAATTGGCTTTTGGCAGAGGCTCCAATGCCCCACTGCATTCGGCGCTCGCCATGCCCTGTGAAATTTGAGAACGAGTTGGCGCCTGCCGCCATGCGCTCCCTGCTTCCCGCCCTCATATTCCTTTTTTCCGGATGCATGGCCGTGGCCCCCTTGAAGCAGGCGCCTCCCGCTGCGGACAAGCCATGGGAGGCGAGGGGAACCGCGGCGCTGGCGGCGGATCTGCAGAAGCGCGGCGGGGTGGAAACGCCGCTGCCGGATCCTTCAAAAACCTACACGCTGCCCGCGCTCATCGATCTCGCCCAGTGCCGCAACCGCACGACGCGTATCGCTTGGGAAGCCGCGCGCGGAGCCGCCGCCGGGGCGGGGCTTACAGCGGCCGAGTTCTATCCGATGCTGGCCGTGATGGCTTCCTACGGCGGCGGAATCTGGGATCTCAATTTAAACTTTAACAACAACCTCACCGGGCTGGAGAAGCAGGCCGGGCTGGTTGGCGCATTGCTGGCAGGGGAGATCCCCACGGACATCACCCTCGATCAAAAAGCCTCCGGAGCCTATCGCGCGCTGAATGCCGGAGCCGCGCTGCGCTGGATGCTGTTTGATTTCGGAACCCGCCAGGCCCGGCACGAAGCGGCGAAAAAAATGTTGCTCGCCATGAATCTGGCCTTTAACGCCGCGCACCAGACCGTCGCTTTCCGCGTCACCGAATCCTACTACGCCGTGGAGTCTGCCCGCAGGCAGATTGTTGCCGCCGAGACCTCCGCCGCGTCGGCCGCCGAAGTGCTTGCGGCGGTCGAGGCGCGCTTTGCCCGGGGGCTTCTCACCGAGCCTCCGGTGCTGCAGGCCCGCCAGGTCAAGGCTCAGGCGGATTACGGACTTCAGTCCGCGCGCGCCGCGGCCGCTCTCGCTTCGGTGGATCTTGCCGAAGCCGCCGGCCTGCCGCCGGGACAGGTGCTGAAGCTGGCTCCGGCCGATTTCGACAAGTTGGGCCGCGGGCTTCAGGCGCCGCTCGATCATTTTGTGAAAGCCGCGTTGAGAAACCGCCCGGACCTTCTTGCCAAAGTGGCCGTGGTTCAGGCGAAGGAGGCCGAGATGCGCGCCTCGCGCGCGGACCGTTTGCCGAAATTCGCCCTCACCGGGCTGGCGGATTACAACCGGTTTGATTCCACCGTTCAGAACACTGGACC
>CAMASH010000055.1 GCA_945860745.1 Chthoniobacter flavus
TGGCCGCATTGTAGAGAGTGAGAAGCTGGTCCTTGTCATCCTTCAGGGCTTTCAGCCAACCACTGTCACCTTCGAGCCGGAGGTGGCCCAAGCGGAACTTCAATTTGCCGCCGACCTGCATCGCGTCCTCAAGCTCTTCGTCGTGTCCGGGGTCGTCCAACTCAATTTCCAGCTCTTCGGACTCAGAATTCTGCTTCGGCAAGGCTTGGAAGTTTTTGATCTTCTTTTCGAGACCTTCGATCTTGGCGATGGTCCGCTCCATCGTGATCTCGAAGGATTTCACGGAGCTTTCGAGCCGCTTGAGGAAGTTCACCTTCATCATGCCGATGAGGAAGAACTCACGCTGGCCCTGGGTGAACGGAAACGCCCCCTTTTTCTCGTAGTCGACCTTATGCTCCGGCATTACGAAACGTGACGGGTTGAACAGCGCGAGTTTGTAGCCGGCGATTTCGTCGTTGAGCTTGTCGTAGGAAAGGAAACGTCCGCGCAGGTCAATCTCGGGGTAGATAGAAACGGGCTTCTCGCGCTTCGGGAACCCCCCGAGCTGAGCGATGGTGGCCTTGTAGTATTTCTGGATGTGCTTGCGCGAGCGGGCGATGGTCAGTTCGTCCAGCAGCTTGAAGAAGGCGGCATTGAGTTTCTCCAGCAGTTCGCCGGTCTTGCGCTCGTGGGTTTGCTTCTTCGCCCAGAGGGAGAAGACCTTTTGCGCGGTCGCGAGGGTTTCCTTGAGACTGCCGACGCCAATGGATTCCGCGAAGGCGTCATCGCGATTTTCCGTGAGGAAGTAGAGCTGGTTGCGGAGGTCTTTGAGGTCGTTGTTGACCGGGGTGGCGGAGAGCAGAAGGACCTTGGTGCGGACGCCGGATTTGATGATGTCATCCATGAGCCGCTGGTAGCGGCTCCTGCGGATGATATTTCCTTCCTCGTTCTTCTTGCCGGGAGTGTTGTTCCGGAAGTTGTGCGACTCGTCGATCACGACGAGGTCGTAGTTGCCCCAGTTCAACGTCGCGAGATTGATGTCACCCGAGTAGCCGGTCTCGCGGCTGAGGTCGGTGTGGGAAAGGACATCGTAGCGGAAGCGGTCTGCGAGGAAGGGATTGAGGAGGCTGTTTCCCCGATAAACCGTCCAGTTGTCGCGGAGTTTCTTCGGACAGAGAACGAGGACGCGCTCGTTCTTCAGCTCGAAGTATTTCATGACGGCGAGCGCCTCGTAGGTTTTTCCGAGGCCGACACTGTCCGCGATGATGCAGCCGTTGTGGCGGAGGATTTTGTTGATGGCACCTTTGGCCCCGTCCTTCTGGAACTCGAACAGCGCTTTCCAGATCCCGGTCTCGAAGAGGCTGGTTTTGCCGAGGTCTGCATCAGACTTGCCGACATCCCCGAGGAATTTCTCGAAGATGTGATAGAGCGTCTTGTAGTAGATGAACTCTGGGGTGTTGTTCTCGTAGAGCTGCTTGAGGTAGTTCAGGACGTCCTCCTTGACGTCTTTCACGAGCGTTTCGTTACCCCAGAGTTCAGCAAACCATTGCTTAAGTTCCTGACGGTCGCGGTTGCCGTCAACAATGAGGTTCAGCTCGATGTTGTTGCCGGCCGTGCCAAGGCCGAGGCCGCGCACGGTGAAATTTGAACTCCCGAGAATCGCGTCTTCCACCCCAGCAGTGGCAACATGATACATCTTCCCGTGGAGGAGATTGGATTGCTTGATGGTTTTGATGTCCACCTTTCGCTCAATCCAATCGGCGCACTCTCTGGCAACGCGTTTTTGCTGGAGCTTGTTGGAAAGCTCCAAGCCGTCAGAATCAATAATGAAGGCTTTTTTTCCGGTCTTGTCCGGGTCGAGCCGGTTGACGAAGGAAGGTTCCCCGAAGAGGAAGTCGAGGTGTTCGATGCGCTCGAGTTCCTCTTTGAGGGCGTCGTAGGCGTAAATCGTGAAGTAGGCGGAGACGATGGAGAGCTTCGAGCCGCTCTGCGTTTTCGCCCGGAGGAAATCGGCAACCGTTCCCCGAGTGTGGTTGTCGCGCAGGCCGGAGTTGTTAGGGGGAGTAGGCATCGCGCGGGGCAATGAGTCTCTATGCCAGAGTATCCGTCAATCGTCCAGCAACACCCTGCCTTCGTAGGGCGGCATCTTCGGGCAGCCTTCCCTCAGAGACGCGCCCATTTTTTCTCCTCTCGTTTCCGTTCTTGTGTGAGATTTCAAAAATCATCGCAAAACCTGCTTGGGCATGATTCTTTTCCAGGCTCTCCTTCTCATCCATGCGCATCCTTTCCGGCATCCAGCCCTCCGGCACCCTGCATCTCGGCAACTACTTCGGCATGATGAAGCCCGCCATTGAGTTGCAGGACCGCGGCGAGGCGTTTTATTTCATCGCCGATCTTCACGCGCTCACCACGGTGCAGGACGCCGGGGCGCTCAGCGAAAACATCCGCGATGTGGCGGTGGATTTTCTGGCCTGCGGACTCGATCCGCGCAAGGCGTGTTTTTTCCGTCAATCCCAGGTGCCCGCCGTGACGGAACTGGCCTGGATTCTCAGCACCCTCACGCCCATGGGCTTGCTGGAACGCTGCCATTCCTACAAGGACAAGATGGCGAAAGGCTTCGCCCCGTCGCACGGACTCTTCGCCTATCCCGTGCTGATGGCGGCGGACATCCTGATTTACGACAGCGACCTCGTGCCCGTGGGCAAAGACCAAAAACAGCACATCGAGGTCACCCGCGATCTCGTGATCAAATTCAACGAGACCTACGGCAACACCCTCAAGCTGCCCGAACCCAGCATCCAGGAACATACCGCCGTCGTGCCGGGACTCGACGGTGAAAAAATGAGCAAGAGCTACGGCAACACGGTCGGTCTCTTCGAGGAGGAAGCCGCCATGCGCAAAAAAATCATGAGCCTGAAAACCGATTCCACCCCGGTGGAAGCGCCCAAGCCGGTGGAGGATTCCACCATCCTCGGACTCTACAAACTCGTGGCCGGCCCCGCCGACTACGCGCAAATGGAAAACGACTTCCGCAACGGCGGGACCGGCTACGGAGATCTCAAGAAGCGGCTTTTCGCTGCCGTCTGGGAATACTTTGCCCCCATGCGGGAACGGCGGAAGGAAATCCTGGCCGACCCCGGCTACGTCGAAAGGGTGCTGCGCGAAGGCCGCGAAAAAGCGAATCACGTCGCCAACGGCGTGATGACCCGGGTTCGCGCGGCGGTGGGGCTTTAATTCCCGGGCGAGGTCTGCGTGGCCGGGGGAAGCTTGGTCGGCACGTCATCGCCGAACCACGCCAGAAATACGAAGACAAACACCAACGCGGCCACGCCCAGAACGACGAAGATGATGAGGGGTTTCAAATAGGACTTTTCTTTCGGCAGGTCACTCATGAGGAATTCTCTTTTCCCGCAAAGCGAGGCCGGCCGTCGAGAAGAAACAACGCATTGATCCGCCCCGGATTATCACGGACGGGATGGCTGGGTCCGACCTGGCAGGATTCGCGGCGGTCTAAGCAATGCGGGATCATTCCCGTTTGGCACCGCCGACTTGACCACCGACCCGCAGGAAGAAAAGGCCGAGCCCGGACAAAATCACGACGGGTAAAACCAAAATCGCGTGGCTGAAAAAGAGGATGCCCGCGCCCCCGGTGACCGCGCCGACCGCGTAACACAGCCAGATCCCCGCCGCGCCCAGCAATTCCCTGCCCTTGGCGGCCGCGCCCGGCTCGCCGCGTTGCTTGATAAATTCGGCCGCTGATTTGCCCAGCATGTCGAGCACGCCGGTCACGTAAGTGGTCGGAAAAACCGATCGACCCACCTGCCGCAGGGTCGCATTCTGCAATCCCATGGCCAACAATGGCGGAGTGGCCAGCAGAAAATATCCGACCGTGTTGATCGGCTGCTGGCCCCACCGGGACAACCCGGCCCAGAAGATCGCCAGCAGTCCCGCTTCGGTCAGCAAAATCAATCCGCACCGTCGAAAACTCGGCGTGCCCGTGGTGCAGAGGTAACCGAGAAAAATCCCCAACACGAAAACCGGCACCGAAAACAAATGCGGCAATCCCGCGCTCCACCTCCCCTGGCCGAACATCTCCCCGAGCGAGGCGGTGTTGCCGCTCATGTGCGAGACGAACAATCCGCCCAGGGTCAACAGTCCGATCGCATCGACACATCCGCCCACACCCGCCAGCATGTAGGCCTCGGTCGTCGTGGATTGGCGGTTGCCGTGGGGCATGGGGGATTATCGCCCGGAGTCCCGCGCCTCGCCCGGATGCTCTCCGGGGGGAGGATCTTGCGCAAGCCGGCGGGCGATTTGCGAAGCCGGGGCCGGAATGGCCGCGCCCATGACCCTCAATTTTCGGCGGCCGGAAGCGGATGGAAAACACATTGGGGAATGATTGGACGAACGGCGGAGTGCAATCTGTCAGAACACGGGAACGGGAGGCGAGCCCAAGTTCACGGCGGCGCGAACATTCTGCCGGAAAAAGGGTCTGACCCCGGCGGCAGCTGATCCGCTTGATTTTGATGCGGCGATATCTCCTTATGTGGGCCCATGCTCCGAATTCCTGAAGTTTCCCAAGACGCGGAATGAAAGCCCCCGACCAAGAGCCGGGTGAAATTTCCCGGGAAGTTCCCGGATTGGTCCGCGCCAGCGTGGTGGCCATCCTGGGCGGACTGCTCATCGGCGTGGTCGGCGCGGCTTTCCGGGCCGGCCTGGGTTGGATCGAAGCCCGCCATCTCGTTTTCACGGAATGGGCGCTTTCCCTCGGCTGGGCCGGATGGTTGTTGCCGATCCTTCTGGGCGCAGCCGGCGCCGGGCTGGCCCGGCTGCTGGTGCGCCCGCAGCCGCTCGCGGCGGGGTCCGGGGTCCAGCATGTCGAAGCGATCATGCGCGGCCAGGCTGAACCGATTTCCCTCATGGCGGTTCCGATCAAGTTTTTCGGCGGACTTCTCGCTATTGGATCCGGCCTGGCCCTGGGCCGCGAGGGTCCCACGATTCAGATGGGCGCCACCATCGGAGCGGCGCTCGCCCGGCGGTTCCATTGCGCGAAAGCGGCAATGGTGGATGTGCAGGCTGCGCTGGGCGGCGCGGGACTCGCCGTGGCCTTCAACGCCCCGTTCGGCGGGGCCCTGTTTGTCTTCGAGGAAGTTGCGCGGGCCTTTCATTTGAGGCTCACGGTTGTGACGCTGTTGGGAACCACCTCGGCCATCGTGACGGCCCGCTTCCTCGTCGGCCATGCGCCGGACTTCCAGGTCGTGCCGCCCGCGCCGGGCGGGACCTGGACCCTGATATTCTACACGGTGCTGGGTGGTCTGCTCGGACTTCTCGGCGTGCTGTACAACAAGTGCACCATCCTGGGGCTGGACGCGCTGGCCACGCTGCGGACCTGGCCGACGGAACTGCGGGCCGCTTTGGTTGGGGCCCTCGTCGGCCTGGTCGCCTGCATTTTTCCGAGGCTCGTCGGCGGGGGCGATCCGTCCTCGCAGGCGATCCTCCTGGGCGCCGTCCCCTTGGGGCCGGTGCTGCTCATCCTCGCCGTGCGCTGGTTTCTCGGCCCGCTCAGCTATGCGGCGGGAACGCCGGGCGGGATTTTTTCGCCCCTGCTGCTGGTGGGCGCGGCTCTGGGCGCTCTCTTTGCCATGGGCTGCAACGTCCTGATCCCGGCGGAATCCTCCCTCCCGGTGGTGGCCTTTGCCGTGGTGGGCATGGCCGCGTTTTTCACCGGAGTGGTGCGCGCTCCCCTCACGGGCATTATTCTCATTTCGGAAATGACCGCCACCAACACCCTCATGGTGCCGATGCTGGCGGCGGGCTTCGGCGCGATGCTGACCTCATCGCTCGTGCGCGGCGAACCGATCTACGACACCCTGCGCCGTCGCATGCTGGCAACGTTGAGCCGGCCGAAGACAGAGGAGGGGCGGTCTTCGGGCGCCCCTCGTGTTGGTTAGGCGACCGGGACGTCGCCGCTCCGCCGGACTCTACCGCGCGGCGTCGGGCGGCGCACTTTTGTCCTTATACCAAAGGATGCCGTTGCGTTTGAGATTGGCGACGAGAGCGCGCAGATTGTTCGCCGTCTCCTTGTCGTTGAGCAGAACGCCGATGGCGCCCTGGCCCTGCTTGGCTTGTTGCAGCAGACCGCGCACGTCCACCAGGGCTTTTTTCAATTCGTCGGACGCGTCCTTGGCTGAGGCAAAGGTGGCCTCCCCTCCCTTGAGCGCGCTGCCGGCCTGCTCGAAGAGGCCGTCAATTTTTTTGGAGGATTCGGCGAATGAAGCGGTGGTTTGTTGCAAGTTCGCGATGGTGGCGTTGATGTCACCCATGGTCGTGCCGGTCAAGACGACGGTGTCGAGCTTGGCCGTGATGCTCTTGATGTTGACCACGGTTTGCTGGAGTTCGCCCATCAGCACGTTGGCCTTGGTGGTGAGTTCGCCGAGACCGGCCCCGGTGTGACCTTTGATGGTGGCCCCGGGCAGAATGGCCGCGGATCCCTTGGCGTCGGGATCGAGCATGATCTGGACGAATTTGTCACCAAGCATGCCGGAGCTGCCAATCAGGAACTGGGATTTGCAGGGGATTTCGACATCGTCGTAAATTTTCAAATTCACGGAGACGCCCTCCATACTGGGAAGGATGACGGGGTCGTTGCCCACAATGCCGACTTTCGCTCCCGCCAGCAGGACCCCGGCCCCCTTGTAGATTCCGCTGGCGTCGGGGAATTCCGCGCGGAGGTCGTAGTAGCCGCGCACGGCGTCGCCGAAGCGGCCGAAGTAGACGACCATGGCGGCGATGACGGAAAGGCCGATGGCCATAAAAATGCCGACCCGCAGCAGTGTGAAGTTTTCCTGTTTACTCATAATGGTTCGTCGTCGGGGGAGCGTCCGTCCACGAAGTCGCGGATCACAGGGTCCTGAGTGGTGCGGAGTTCGTCGGCTGTGCCGTAGAAGTACCGTTTGCCCTCATTGAGCAGGGCCACGCGGTCGGCGATGTGGTAACAACTGATCAGGTCGTGGGTGACGACAATAGAAGTGACGGAGAGTTGCTTCTGCAAGCGGCGAATGAGCTTGTTGATGCTGTCGGAGACGATGGGATCGAGCCCTGCGGTGGGTTCGTCGTAAAGAATGACGTCGGGGGGCGAGATGATGGCGCGGGCCAGGGCGACGCGTTTGCGCATGCCGCCGGAAAGATTGCCGGGCATCTTTTTGTCGTGGCCGTTCATGTTGACCATGGCCAGGGCGTCGTGGACCTTGGCCGCGATCACTTTCTCGTCGCGCTCGCCGCGTTCGCGCAGGGGAAAGGCGACGTTCTGGCGGACGTTCATCGAGTCGAAGAGCGCGCCATCCTGGAAAAGCATGCCGATCTTTTTACGGACCGGCTCCAGTTCCCGTTCGTTGAGGGTGGCGATATCCCGTCCCTCGAAGTGAATCTGGCCGGAAACGGGTTTCATCAAGCCGATGAGGTGGCGCAGAAAGACGCTTTTGCCGCCGCCGCTTTTGCCGAGGAGGACGAGAGTTTCCCCTTGGAAAACATCGAGCGAAAACCCGCGGAGGATTTCTTGTGGACCGATCCTTTGCACGAGATCGCGGACGGCGATGAGAGGCGCGGCGCTCATTACCAGCCGCCGGCGGGGAAAAGAATGTTGAGGAACATGGTCAGGAAGAAATTCGCGACCAGAACCGAAAGCGAACAGATGACCACGGCCTCGGTGGTGGCACGGCCGACACCCACCGCGCCGTCGCGGGCATGAAGACCTTCGCGGCAACTGATAAAAACGATGAGGATGGCAAAAACAAACCCCTTGATGAGAGACATGAGAATGTCGCTCGAATCGGCAAATTTTTGGACATTCACCATGAAATACACGGCCTCAATATTGAGGATGTTGACCGCCACAAAATAGGAGGCGAGGATGCCGCAGCCGACACATTCCACCACGAGCAGGGGCATGGAAATGAGCATGGCCACAGCGCGCGGAACCACCAGATAGTCCACCGGATGGACCGCCAGGGCGCGCAGCGCGTCGATTTGTTGGGTGACTTTCATCGTGCCGATCTCGGCACTCATGGCCGCGCCGACACGCCCGGCCACCATCAGTCCCGTCAGCACAGGGCCGAGTTCCCGGAACATGGAGAGGGCCACAACCGACCCCACGGCGGTGCCCATGCCAAGGCTGGCAAATTGAAAATACACCTGGGCGGTGAAGACCGCGCCGGTGAAGGCTCCGGTCACGATGACGACGAGTTGGGAGCGATACCCGATCTCGGCAATCTGATCGAGGACAAGCTTAAAACGAATGCGTCCCTTGAGAATGGAAGCAAACGTCTCCCCCGCGAGTTGGGCGACCTCGCCGAGATAAATGAAGAAACCGGAAACGGCGTTTCCGAAAAAATTCACGAAGGGCATCAAGCCGTGGCGATATCAATCCGCTGGGTTTTTTTCTTGGAGCTCACTTCCGGCGGCAACTGCCCGACGAACTTCGCCTCCAAACCTGCTTTGCGGAAAACCGATTGCAGGCCGTTAAGAGTCGGGGCCTGTTCGGAAAACTCCATGTACACGATGTCGTGGTTCGTGTCCACCTTGTAGCGCAGTCCGGATATCCCATCCAACTCCAAGGCCAGGGCCATCATTTTGTCGGGATGGCGCACGCCAGCCGCATAGACCTCAATGTCGATCATCCGGTCATGCTCGCCCTCCCCGCGGCAAAATCAAGACGATTTGCGTGGTTTGCCTTGGCGGAGGATGGTGGTATCCGGTAAATCATCGGCCCGCTCGTCATGCCAAAAGATTCCTCGATCAAAAAAATCCTCCTCATCGGCTCCGGACCCATCGTCATCGGACAGGGCTGCGAATTTGACTATTCCGGCGTGCAGGCCTGCAAGGCCCTGGCCGAGGAAGGCTACAAAGTCGTCCTGGTGAACTCCAACCCGGCCACGATCATGACCGATCCGGAGTTCGCCGACCGCACCTACATCGAACCAATCACACCCGAGGCCATCGAGAAAATCCTGGAGCGGGAAAAACCCGATTCCATCCTGCCCACCCTGGGTGGACAAACCGCGCTCAACGTCGCCATGGCGCTGGTGGAAAACGGCGCCCTCGAACGCCACGGCGCCCGCCTCATCGGGGCCAACGCCGAGGCCATCCGCCGCGGGGAGGACCGCCTGCTTTTCAAGAACATCATGCTGGAAATCGGCCTCGATTGCGCCCACTCCGGCGTGGCCCACAGCCTCGACGAAGCCCGTGAGGTCGCCGTGGAAATCGGTGCCTTTCCGCTGATCATCCGTCCCGCCTTCACCCTCGGTGGCGCGGGCGGCGGCATTGCCTACAACAAGGAGGAACTGGAGGAAATCGTCCGCCGCGGACTCGACCTTTCCCCCACCACCGAGGTTCTCATTGAGGAATCGCTGCTGGGTTGGAAGGAATACGAAATGGAAGTCATCCGCGATCGCGCGGACAACTGCGTGGTCATTTGCTCGATCGAAAATCTTGATCCCATGGGCGTGCACACCGGCGACTCCATCACCGTCGCCCCGGCCCAGACGCTGAGCGACAAGGAATATCAGGCCATGCGCGACGCCAGCTTTGCCGTCATTCGCGCCATTGGCGTCGAGACTGGCGGATCCAACATCCAGTTTGCCGTCCACCCGAAAACGGGCCGCATGATCGTGATCGAGATGAACCCGCGCGTCTCGCGCAGTTCCGCCCTGGCGTCCAAGGCCACCGGTTTTCCCATCGCAAAAATCGCGGCCAAACTCGCGGTCGGCTACACGCTGGACGAACTCAGAAACGACATCACCCGCGAAACCTCCGCGTGTTTCGAGCCGTCCATCGACTACGTCGTGACCAAGATCCCGCGGTTCACTTTCGAAAAATTCCCCCTGGCCGACGCCACCCTCACCACCCAGATGAAAAGCGTGGGCGAGGCCATGGCCATCGGGCGCACGTTCAAGGAATCCCTGCAGAAGGCCCTGCGTTCGCTGGAAACCGGACGTTTCGGACTCGGAGCCGACGGCAAGGACAAACCGCCCGTGCAAGCCGACGGCTCGCCGGACTTCGCCCTCATCGAACAGAAGCTCCGCATCCCCGGGCACGAACGGCTGTTTTATATTCGCTACGCCCTGCAAGCCGGCCTCACCACGGAACGCATCCACGAACTGTCCGCCATCGATCCCTGGTTTCTGGAAAACATCCGCCAGATCGTTGAGGAGGAAAACAAACTCTCAACCCTCAACTCTCAACTCTCACCTGCGACGTTTCGCAAAGCGAAAAAATTCGGCTTTTCCGACCGCCAGATCGCTTTCCTGACCAAAAGCACCGAGCCGGAAATCCGCACCGCCCGCAAGGCCGCCGGCGTGATCCCCACTTATCGTCTGGTCGATACCTGTGCGGCCGAATTCGAGGCCTACACGCCGTATTATTACTCCACCTACGGCGACGAGGACGAAACCCGCGCCAGCGACAAAAAGAAAGTCCTGATTCTCGGCGGCGGACCCAACCGCATCGGCCAGGGCATCGAGTTCGATTACTGCTGTGTCCACGCCGCCTTTGCCCTCAAGGAACTCGGTTGGGAAACGATCATGGTGAACTCGAATCCCGAGACCGTTTCCACCGATTACGACACCAGCGACAAGCTCTATTTCGAGCCGCTCACCCTCGAGGATGTTCTGAATATCTACGAGAGCGAACGCGCCGACGCCATCATCGTGCAGTTCGGCGGACAGACCCCGCTCAATCTCGCCGCCGGACTCGCCGCCAACGGCTGCACCATCATCGGCACGCAACCCGGCTCGATTGAAATGGCCGAGGACCGCAAGCACTTCGCCGCGATGCTAAGCAAACTGGGCCTCAAGCAAACCCGGGGCGCCACGGCGACCAACGAGAAGGAAGCCGTCGCCGTCGCCGCCGAAATCGGCTATCCCGTGCTGGTGCGTCCCTCCTTCGTCCTGGGCGGACGCGCCATGCAGATCGTCCACACCGAGGAGGAACTCGACCACTACATGCGCACCGCCGTTGAGGCCAGTCCCGAGCGCCCCGTGCTGGTGGACCGTTTCCTGGAGGATGCCACCGAGGTGGACGTGGATTGCATTTCCGACGGGGAAACCACCGTCATTGGCGGCGTGATGGAACACATCGAGCAGGCCGGCATTCACTCCGGCGACAGCGCCTGCGCCATTCCGAGTTTTTCCCTTTCCGCACCGGTGCTCGAAACAATCAAAAGCGCCACCAAAGCCATGGCCCGCGAACTCGAAGTGCGCGGCCTGATGAATGTGCAGTTCGCCATCAAGGACGAGGAGGTCTATGTTCTCGAGGTCAATCCCCGCGCCTCGCGCACCGTGCCTTTTGTCAGCAAGGCCATCGGCGTGCCGCTGGCCAAACTCGCGGCCAAGGTCATGGCCGGCGAAAAACTCGCGCAATTGGGCTTCACCGAGGAAATCGTGCCGAAACATTACTCCGTCAAAGAAGCCGTCTTCCCCTTCATCAAATTCCCCGGCGTGGACATCACCCTCGGACCTGAAATGCGCTCCACCGGCGAAGTCATGGGCATCGACGCCGACCTCGGCCTGGCCTACGCCAAAGCCCAGATGTCCGCCCAGCCCGCGCTACCGGTGGAGGGCAATATTTTCATCAGCGTGAAGGATTCCGACAAGGCCGCCGTGGTGCCCATCGCGAAGGAGTTTTCCGATCTGGGATTCACCCTCCACGCCACCAGCGGCACGGCGAAAATTTTCCGCGAGGCCCAGATTCCGGTGCAGCCGCTTTTCAAAATCCACGAGGGACGTCCCAACATTCTCGACCTGATCAAAAACGGCGAGATCCACTTCATCATCAACACCCCCAGCGGCCAGCAGCCGCGCAAGGACGAAGTCGCCATCCGCAGCGCCGCCGTGGCCGCCCGCGTGGCCACCATGACCACCCTGCGCGGGGCCAAGGCCAGCGTGGACGCCATCCGCGCCCTCAAGCTATCCGGCTACGGAGTGAAGACGATCCAGGAATTCCACGCCTGAGATCTTCGCGCGGTGAGAAGGGGAAACGAGGAAACGTTTCCCTCCAGTTCATTTTTTGGCGATGACCGCCAGTCCCGCCAGGACGAGCAATCCCCCCAAGGCAACCCGGGGAGTGATCTGCTCTCTCAAAATCACACAGGCCAGCACGATCGCCACCAGGATGCTCCCCTTGTCAATCAGCGCGATGGTCGAGACCTGCCCGTCCTTGAGCGCCTTGTAGTAAAAAATCCACGACAGGGAGGTCGTCACGGCGGAGAGACCGAGCCAGAGATAGTTCGTCTGGCTCAATGAACCGAGGGCGGTGCCGGGGACGGTGAACACGGCAAAGGCCATGATGAAAAGGAAAACCAGAACCGTCCGGACGGTCAGGCCGAGTTCCCCCGAAATCCCCACCAATCCCATCTTCGCAATCACCGAGGTGACGCCCGCAAAAATCATCGAGATGATCGCGTAAAGCACCCAGGTTTTCATCGCCGCTTAATCGTTGCCCGTCAGCAACGCGGCGCGCACCGCCGTCATTTGCGCCTCATCCATCAACTTCTTGGTCACACCGCGCAAACGCCTTCCCAAAGTCGAGGCGACCCCGATGACAAGCTGAACGCCGGCCTCCGGATAACTGTTCAAAAATTGCTCAAAGTCCGCGCGGGTGATGGCCCAATACTGCACCGGCTCGATGACCACCACGGAACACACCGCGCAGCCCGGATCGAAAAGGTCCAGCTCCCCCACCCACTCGCCCTGATGAATCGGGCCCAGCAGCACCTCGCGCCCGCTGTCGCGGCGAACCGCATGCAGCAGGCCGCTGAGAATAAAAAGCAGCTTCCCGTGCGATTGCCCCTGGGAAATGAGCACGTCCCCGGGATTCGCCAGATGGAATTCCCCGTAGGAACTCAACGTGTCGCGGTCTTCGCGGGAAAGGTCGGCCACGAGTCCGACGGCGGGAAGTTGCGGTCCAGTCAGTTCTTCGGTCATTTCGAAGCAGAGATAGGGCCTTTTGTCGCAGAGGGCGATGAATTTTCCTTGCGAGGGAGGGGCGCCTCCCCTTAAAGCGCTCCCTTGAAAAATAGTAGTCAAGAACACGCATAGTTCTTGCCAATCGGGAAAAGCCGTGCCACTCTCTTCGGTCCAAAACAAAAAGAAGAAAAATGGCCAAAGCAGTAGCAACAGCAACCGAAGTCAGCGCCCTGCGACTTCATGAAAAAGACACCGGCAGTGCGGACGTTCAGATCGCCCTGTTGACCAAACGCATCAACGAGCTGACCGAGCATCTCAAGACCAACCTCAAGGATCACTCATCCCGCCGTGGTCTGCTCAAAATGGTCGCCCAACGGCGCAGTTTGCTTGATTATCTCAAAAACACCGCCGCTGATCGTTATCAGGCGGCTCTCGACAAGCTCGGACTGCGCAGATAGCGCATCCGGCACGAGGGACGCAGGCTCTGGCGTCCCTAAACTTTTTTGGCGGCAAGAGCCTGCCGCTCTCCAATCCCTTATCTACCTATTATGTCTCATTCCGTAACGGCCCACGTTGGCCCCGCCCCCATCATCATCGAAACCGGTAAACTCGCACGTCTCGCCGACGGCGCCGTCACCGTCCGCTCCGGCGAAACCATCGTCATGGTTTCCGCCGTTTCCGCCACCACCATCAAGGAGGGTCAGGACTGGTTCCCGCTCACCGTGGATTACCGCGAAAAAGCGGCGGCGGTCGGTAAATTCCCCGGCGGGTATTTCAAACGCGAAGGCCGTCCTTCCGAAAAAGAAATCCTCACCTGCCGCATGACGGATCGCCCCCTGCGTCCGCTCTTCCCCAAAGGCTACCTCTACGACACCCAGATCATCGGCGTCCTCCTCAGCGCGGACGGCGAGATTGATCCCGACATCCTCTTCATCAACGGTGCCAGCGCCGCCCTGGCCGTATCCGATATTCCGTTCGCCGGTCCCGTCGGAGCCGTGCGCGTCGCCCGCGTCAATGGCGAGTTCATCGCAAATCCCGTCCACAGCCAGCGGGTGGATAGCGACCTGAACCTCGTTTATGTCGGCAACGAAACCGATGTCATCATGATCGAAGGCGAAGCCAACGAACTCCCCGAGGCCGATTTTGTCGCCGCGCTCCATTTCGCGCAGGCCGAAGTGGCCAAGCTCGTCGCCGCCCAGAAGGAACTCGCCGCTGCCGCGGGCAAGGTCAAGCGCACCCCGCATCTCTTCGTCGTCGCCGACGAACTGCTCGAAGTCGCCTACTCCGTCGCCGGTGACCGCATCGAATCCGCCCTCTACACCCCGAGCAAAGTTGCCCGCGGCAAAGCCGTCGGCGCGCTGAAGGACGAAGTCTCCGCCGCCATCCTCGAGAAATTCCCGGCTGCCACGAAGTTCGAGATCAGCCAGGCCTTCGATTATCTCCAGAAAAAAGCCTTCCGCATCAGCATCCTCGACAAGCAGGTGCGTTGCGACGGTCGCGACACCAAGACCATCCGTCCGCTCAGCGGCGAGACCGGTCTTCTGCCCCGCAGCCACGGCAGCGCCCTCTTCCAGCGCGGCGAAACCCAGGCGCTCTGTCTGGCGACGCTCGCTCCTTCGGACGAAGCCCAGGATCTCGACGGCTACACCGGCGGTGAAACCAGCAAACGCTTCATCCTACACTACAACTTCCCGCCGTTCTCCGTGGGCGAAACCGGCCGAACCGGCAGCCCCGGACGCCGTGAAATCGGCCACGGCGCCCTCGCCGAGCGCTCCATCCTCGCGGTCATTCCGCCGGTCAACGAATTCCCCTATGCCCTCCGCGTCAGCAGCGAGGTGATGGAGTCGAATGGCTCAACTTCGATGGCCAGCGTCTGCGGCGGCGTGCTCGCCCTCATGGATGCCGGTGTGCCGATCAAGAC
Source organism: Chthoniobacter flavus (assembly GCA_945860745.1). Classification (GTDB taxonomy): domain Bacteria; phylum Verrucomicrobiota; class Verrucomicrobiia; order Chthoniobacterales; family Terrimicrobiaceae; genus CAMASH01. Next base: position 14,860 of record CAMASH010000055.1, read on the forward strand.
GCCCGTGGCCGGAATTTCCTGCGGCCTCGTCACCGAATTCAGCGGTGATCAGATGAGCCGCTACACTCTGCTGACCGACATCATCGGCAGCGAAGATCACTTCGGCGACATGGACTGGAAACTCTGCGGCACCCGCACCGGGGTGACCGGTTTCCAGCTCGACCTCAAGCTCCCGGGCATCTCGCTCAAGCTCATGGAAGAAGCCATCTATCGCACCCGCGACGACCGCCACAAGGTGCTCGACGTGATGGAATCCGTCCTGGCCGCGCCGCGCACGGAGATGAGCCCTTACGCTCCCCGCATCGAGACCATCAAGATCAACCCCGAAAAGATCGGCCTCATCATCGGACCTGGCGGCAAGACCATCAAGGGCATCGTGGCCGAGACCGGCGCCGAGATCAACATTGAGGACGACGGCTCCATCCATATCTACTCGAACAACGGCGACAGCCTGGCCCGCGCCAAGCAGATCATCAACAGCATGACCAAGGAAATCGGCGTCGGCGAGATGTTCCAGGGCACGGTTGTTTCCATCAAGGAATTCGGCGCTTTCGTCGAAATCCTGCCCGGCAAGGACGGCCTCTGCCATATCTCCGAGCTGGCGGACTTCCGCGTCAACCGCGTCGAGGACGTCGTGAAAATGGGCGATTCCGTCTGGGTCAAATGCATTGGGGTGGACGACAAGGGCCGTATCAAGCTCAGCCGCAAGGCGGCCATGCAAGAGCGCGACGAAGCCGCCGCGGCTGCTGTTCCTGCGTAACTCTTGCCTTTGATTTCAAGGAAATGACAACGCATTTCCCTCCAAAAAGCCCGCCCGCAAGGCGGGCTTTTTTCTTTGCTTCCCCATTCCCTGCGCCGAACTCGTCACGATCTGTGCCGAACTCGCCACGATTTTTTCCTTAGAAGCCGCGGGGCCACCTCGCAATCTGCCCTCGTCCCATAAAACCGTTCTCTCTCTTCTCCCTTGGACGCCTGGCCGGCCTCACCGCCGCCGCGTGTCTCGCGCTCCTCTCTCCCGCCCCCGTTTTCGCGGGGAGCGAGTCCCCCGCTTCCATCGAAGAAGCCCGCGGTTCCGCCCTGGCCGATTGGTGGAACGGAAAATACCTGACCGGAAACTGGTTCGGGGTGCGCGACACCTTGGAAGATCACGGCCTCAAGCTGGGCGGAAAATACTACGGCGCCTATTTTGGCGTGGTGCAGAGCCAGCGCGGGCAGCGCGGTTACTGGGATCAGGGCGTGGAGTTCAACGGCGAATTGAACTTCGGCAAGCTGTTCAAAGCGGACGCGCTCAAGGGCGTCAAAGGTTTCGGCTCCGTGCGCTGGCGCGATCCCCGCCTCGCCGCCGACCCGAATCAGTTTGTCCAGGCCAACAACATGTTCAACCCCTCGAACTGGATCTCCGGCGTGCAATGGCGCGTGCTGTCTTTCGGACTGGAAATCGGCACCGAGGACCTCCTGCCCGTCAAGGATATGGTCATTTTCCGCGGCGGCTGGCTTCAGCCCCAGAAGGAATTCATCGACCAGCCGCTCTCCAAGTTGTTTCTCAACAACGCGGTCAACAGCGCCAAGGGCGTCGGCGGCAATATTCCTTTCTCGTCCAGCTTCTCCACCTGGGGCGGCACACTTCAGGTCAAGCCCATCGATTGGTGCTACGTCAAGGGGGGCCTCTTCATGGCCTACCCCTCCGCGACGACCGGCAGCAATCACGGTCTCGCCTTCCAGGGCTTCGGCCAGGACATCAGCCTCAATGGCCTCATGGCCATGGGTGAAACCGGCATCACGCCGAAAATCGGCGCTTCCGCACTTCCCGGCAAGTATGCCGCGGGCGCCTACTATTGGGGCAACCAGAAAAATTCCTTCAACGGCACCTCCCAATACGGACAGTATGGCTTCTACTTTCAAGCCGACCAAATGCTCTTCCGCGAACCCAGCGCCGGGGAAGCCGCCCCGATGGGCAAGGGTTCTTCGGATGGCAAAAGCGTGACCTCCGGAAAAAGTTTCCAAGCGCCCGTCTCGCCCGAGAAACCCAAGCTCAACGATCAGGGTCTGAGCATGTTCAACCTCGTGAGCTTCGCTCCAAAATACAACAATCTCTTCCCGTTCTATTTCCAGACGGGCTTGGTTTACAAGGGCCTCATCCCCACCCGTGATGATGACCTCACCCTGTTCTCCCTGGCCTACGGCAGCTACAGCTACTACAATATCGAAAATCTCCAGCAGAACGGGAACGTCAACCAGCCGAACTACACGATCTTTATGGAGTGGGGCTACCGCATCCAGCTCAACAAGTGGGCCTTCTTCCAGCCCTTCCTGCAATATGCCATCCAGCCCGCCGGAACCGGAGCCGTGGAAAATGCCACCATCCTGGGCTTCTACACCGGGGTGAATTTTTGAGCTGGCACCTGGAGGGATGCAGGCCCTTGCATCCCCTCTTCCCATCACAAACGCCGCCGCCAGGTTTCGCAACCGGCGGCGGTTTTGTTTTGGCTACGAAGCAAAGACCGTCCGAAGGACGGGGTTAATCCCCCGACTCCACAAAATCAAAAGACCCTTTGGCCGGATCCCGCGGAGTGAGTTCGTTTTGGCCAACCGGAGCTTCAAGACCGGCAAGAATTTGTGACGCGAGGGGCGCGGCCACGCCTCCGCCGGATTTGGCTCCCAGGACAAAAACCCCAAAGGCGAAATGGTTCTTCTCCGATTCGGCAAATCCGACGAAGGCCGCGACGCTGTCTCTAAGTCCATTCCGCCAGATTTGAGAGGTCCCGGTGCGACCACCGACGAGAAAGCCCGGGGTGGCGGCCTTGCGGGCATTGCCGCCGGATTCGTTGACCGAATTCCGCATGGCGTTCCGGACAACGGCAACATCCTCCTTGCGAATTCCCACCTCTTCCAACTCGGGCGGAGCGATGGGTTCCGGACGGGAGATTGTTCCATCCTGATGGACGATTCGCTCAATGAGCCGGGGTTTAATGACCGTTCCTCCCTGGCCAATTGTGGCCGCCATGGCCGTCATCTGGAGAGGGGTCGCCAGGAGATCACCCTGCCCAATAGCCAAATTGGCCGTGTAGCCATCCGTCCAGGTTGCTTGCGGATTAACTTTCTTCAGCCAGGCAATTCCCGGGACAAGCCCGGCAGCCTCATTTCTCACGGGAATTCCCGACGCTTTCCCAAAACCGAGAGTTGCCGCCACAGAACCGATTTTATCGACGCCGGCCACCATTCCAAAACGGTAAAAAAACGTGCTGCAGGAGTTGCGCATCCCTTCGTTGAGTGTCTCCTTCCCGTGCCCGCCGCCCTTGTCGGCAATCCAGCATTTCATCCCTTGATTGCCAAAAGCCATTGATCCCGTGCATTCGTGCTGAAAATCACGGAACCCGGCGGCCAGACCAGACAGCAGGGTAACCGGAAGGAAAGTCGCCCCGGGCGGCACCGCACTCACCGCCCGGTTGCGGCGCGGATCGGCGGGGTCAGCCTCCAGCGCGGCCAGATCGGGCGAGTTCGGATCAAAGGATGGCACCGAAGCCATGGCGAGAATGTCTCCGTTTCCGGAATTCATCACGACCGCGCAACCCCGGGGGACTTTTCTCAGGCTGTGCTCAGCCGCAAGCTGCGCGTGGACGTCAATCGTCAAGTAAAGGGTTTCGCCCTTCCGCGGAAGCACGGCGGGGTCAAGGCCGCTAAGCAATTGCGCACCCAGGGCACGAAGTGGATAGCTCAGAACCACTCCTCCATCCGGCGTTGAGCGGACTTCGATGAGCAGAATGCCGTTCCGGTCGCAGACCCGGCCCACCAGATCGTCGGCGGCACGGATGCCCGGCTTTGCTGCGACCAGAAAAAACGCTACGAGAAATCCGACAAGAACTATTTTTTCAGGGACGCGAGTCAGCCCTCATCCCTCCAGGAAACAAGGCGGCAAGGGCCTGCCGCCCTCCATTACTTCTCTGCCGCGACGGCCTCAAACTCCTCGGGAAACTTCGCCAGGAAACTCTGGGTCGGCCAGGCGCAGGCCTCGCCGAAGGCACAGACCGTGCGGCCCGCGATGTTATCAGCCACATTTTGCAGCGTCTTGGGATCGGCTCCCTGGCCGCCACCATCGAGCATGCGGGTGGTGATCTTCGACATCCAGAGGCTGCCTTCGCGGCAGGGCGTGCACTGTCCGCAACTTTCGTGGGCGTAGAATTGGTTAAGGTTGTTCAAGGCCCAGACCATCTCGCGCGTGTCGTCCATCACGATCACTCCGGCACTGCCGATCATGCTGCCGACGGAACCGAGCGTTGCGGCATCCATGACCACATCGAGCATCTTGATTTCCTTGTCCACCATCTGGCCGTCGGCGCCCTTCACTTTGACTTTGAAGATCTCCTCGGCGCGCAGAACCTTGGCCGAGCTGCCGCCCGGAATGACGGCTTTTAATTTGCGGCCGGGTTTAAGCCCGCCGCAGATGTCAAAAATCAATTCCCCCAAGGTGACCGCCCCGGCGGGAAGTTCGTAAAATCCGGGCTTCACCACATCCCCGCTCACACACATGGTGCGCGTGCCACCGTCTCCGGGCGTGCCCATTTTGGCGTATTCCTCGGGGCCCAGGCGCAGGATGTGCTTCACGTGGCAGATCGTCTCGACGTTGTTGACGATGGTCGGCTTCATGTAGAGACCGAGCACGGCGGGAAAATACGGCGGCTTGATGCGCGGATAAGGCCGCTTGCCCTCGAGGGATTCGAGCAGGCTGGTTTCCTCGCCGCAAATGTAGGCTCCCGCACCCTGATGCACGTAGATGTCACAATCGAAACCGGAACCGAGAATGTTTTTGCCCACGAATCCGCGGGCCTTCGCCTCTTCGATCGCGTTCCAGACGATGCCGGCCGCCTCGGGGAATTCGCAGCGGATGTAGATGTAAGAAAGATGCGTGTTCGTCGCATAAGCCGAGATGACGAGTCCCTCAATGAGCTGATGCGGATCGTAATGCAGGATGTAGCGGTCCTTGAACGTGCCGGGTTCGGACTCGTCGCCGTTGACCACGATGTAATGCGGTTTGCCGTCATCGTGTTTGATGAAGCTCCATTTGACGCCGCAGGGGAAACCCGCCCCACCGCGCCCGCGCAGGTTGGAGGCCTTGACCGCGTCAATGATCTCGACCGGTTTCATGGTGAGGGCCTTCTTCAGCGACTCGTAGCCGCCGTGCTTGATGAAGGTGTCAATCGAGGGGTCGTAGCCCGGCTGGCTGATGTTCTCGAAAATAATCCGCCGCTCCTTGGGGTGCGGCGGCGGCATGACAAAAGGTTGGGCGGTCATTGGTATTGTCCCACGATGCCGGGAATGGACTCCGGGGTGATTTTTTCGTGCAGCGTATTGTTGATCAGGGCCACCGGGGCGCTGCCGCAACTGGCCAGACACTCGACGAATTCGACGCTGAATTTTCCATCAGCCGAGGTGGGCGGGGCCTCGCCGAAACCGTGATGTTCCGCGAGGGGATCGAGGCCCACGGCGGAACAGAACTTCTCCTTCACCTCGTAGCTTCCCGCCATGGCGCAGGCCAGGGTGCGACAGACGCGAATGATGGTCTTGCCGGCGGCTTCGCGGCGGAACCACGGATAGAAAGTCACCAGTTCGTAAATATTGATGGGCTGAAGCTCCAGCCTGGCCGCGATCCATTCGATGCCGCTGTCATCCACCGAGCCAAAGGTGTTTTGCCAATAGTGCAATAGCGGCAGGGAGGCGCTGCGTTTGGACACCGGGTAATGCGTGACGATCTCGTCGATCGCCGCCTCGAATTCCGGCGTCACCTGGTCGGCCTGCCGCGTAGTGGCGGCTTTCGGGTCGGCGGCGGTGGTCGCGGTCATAATACAAAGAGGGTTTTCCTGTTTTCCAACGTCGGCATCAAGCAAAAGGATGCAGTGATTTGAATAACCTGTGGCATGGGCATCCTGCCCATGCGTGGAGAAAAGTCCCATCGGCAAGATGCCGATGCTACGATCTTTCAGGAATATCTCCCCGCCATTCGCCGGGCGCTTTCCCTGATCTTTGCCCGCAAAGCCTCCGGTTCCAGCACTTCTGCATGGGCGCCCCAGCCGAGAATCCAACTCTCCAAATCCGGCGCCAGCCCGACCTGCATGGCCAGTTCGACGTTTCCGTCCGCCAGTGGGCGAATCTTTTGCGACTTGTGCCACTGCCGTTCCGCCACCAGCCGCGCGGCAAAGGCATCGAAACGGATGCGCACCCGCTCGGTTTTTCCCGCTTCGAACGCGGCGAAACTTCCGGAGAGCATTTGCGAGACGGAAAAATCCGCCGGACGCCGAAACCCAAGGCGCAAATTTTTCGGTCCGGCAATGCGGGTGACCGCGAATGTGCGCATGTCGCCGCGCGCCAGATCGTTGGCCAGCAAGTACCATTGGTTGCTGATGCAGGCCAGGTGATAGGGTTCGACGTTTCGGCGCTCGGCCTTTTTCGCGCGGAGGGAAAGATACTCGAACGCGATCGTCTGACTGGTCATGACCGCATCGGCCAGGACCTCGAAGACTTCGATCTGCGCCTGCGGCACCCCTGCGGAACGGAACGACACAGCCGCGGACAATTCATGAAGCGAAACGCTGGCTTGATCGCCCAGACTGGAAACCAGTTTTTCAAAGGCCGCGTGCAGAGGCTTTTCAAACGAGGTGCCGCGGTATTGTTCGACCGCTTTCTGCGCCACCAGCAAGGCGACCAGTTCGCCCTCGCTCACCGTGATCATGGGAAACTGGGCCACGGGATGCGCGTAGTGAAAGCCGTGACGGGGCTGATCGTATGCGATCGGCAGCGAGAGTTGGTCGCGCATGAACTCGATGTCGCGCTGGATTGTCTTGGTCGAGACCTCGAACTCCGCCGCCAGCTTGGAGCAATTGGGAAACTTTCCGGCCGCAAGCAATTCGTGAATCCGCACCATGCGCACCAAGGGAGGCCTCGCTGTGCTGGCGGCGGACAAGCCTGTTCGCACGGAGGGTGGCGGGCGCTCGCCACCCTTTCCGAAGGACGCCGGCTCGACGGACGCCAGGGCCGGCGTCCCTCCCGGCCGTGATTTTTTTGAAACTTTTTTAGGCATAGGACACCCTATGTCTTATGCGATCCGGCAAAGTCAAGGGCGTTATGAAAAACAACATTCAAAACTTCATCGCCAACATCACCCGCAAAACCCGCCCCGTCTGCCAGCAGCTTGAACTGCCCCTGCCCGGTTCGCGCCTGACCCGCGACGAGGCGAATTTCCTGCTGGAAATCCGCCGCATGCGCGAGCAACTGGCGAAAGCGTGACCTGGAGGGCGGCAGGCCCTTGCCGCACATTCCAGATCCCTCCGCATCCCGTGAAATCACGGACACGAGGTTTACCCGCCTCTCGGCCGCGCCGGAGGCGACCAGGGGCCCGCGTCCCTCCAGAAATCGAAGCTCGCGACATCGCGGGCTTCCGTCTATGCCATACCCTGATGCAACTCGGCTTGGATCTTCAAAGCGCTCCGTCTTCGCAACCGGCCCCGAAGATCCATTCGGTCACAGAGGTCACCCGCCGGGTGCGCGAGCTGATTGAGGGCGGCCTTGGCGAAGTCTGGGTGGAGGGCGAGATTTCCAACCTGCGCCGCCAGGCCTCGGGACACCAGTATTTCACGCTGAAGGATTCGTCCTGTCAGCTCTCCTGCGTGCTTTTCAGCGGCGCGGCGGCGGGCCGGCGGGGAGTGAAACTGGCTGACGGACAAAACATCCAGGCCTTTGGCCAACTGTCAGTTTACGAACCCCGCGGCCAGTATCAAATGATCGTGCGGCTGGTGCAGGAGCGGGGCGAAGGGGCTTTGCAGGCCCAGTTCGAGGCGCTCAAGCGCAAGCTGGCGGCCGAGGGACTCTTTGATCCGGAAAACAAACGCCCGTTGCCGCGCTTTCCCCGGCGCATCGGCCTGGTCACCTCGCCGACCGGCGCAGCCATCCGGGATTTCCTCAATGTTCTGCACCGCCGCCATCCCGGGATCGAAGTGTTCATCAATCCGGTCCGCGTGCAGGGCAAAGGCGCCGCGGCGGAAATCGCCCGCGCCATCCGGGAATTCGGCGCGGCGGAAAAACACGGCCTTCCTGCCATGGATGTCCTGGTCGTGACGCGCGGCGGCGGCAGCATCGAGGACTTGTGGGAATTCAACGAGGAAATCGTGGCCCGGGCCATCGCCGCTTCGCCGGTCCCGGTGGTGAGCGCGGTCGGACACGAGATTGATTTCACCATTGCTGATTTTGCCGCCGATCTGCGCGCCGCCACACCCAGCGCCGCGGCGGAGATTCTGGCTGCTGACCGCGTGGAAATTCTGGCCGGTCTGCGGCAGAAAGCCGCGCGCATCACCCGCGCCGGGCGCGGACGGCTGGATCTGGCGGAAGCGCGACTCGGCGCCCTGGCCCAATCTGCCGCGCTGCGCGAACCGGCCCGGCGGGTTTTGGAAATACGTCAGACCCTGGACCGCGCGACCGAGGCCCTCCCTCAGGGCGCGGATCGGGCCCTGGAGCGGAGAAAAACCGCCCTCAACCACAGCACCGCCCGCCTCGCGGCCCAATTCCCGACCCGCGCCATCCGGGAAATGCGTTTGCATGGCAGCCTGATCCTCCAGCGGATGGGCGAGCCCGTTCGCCGGGAAATGACCGCCCACCGCGCCCGGCTGGACCGGGCTTCCGGCATTCTGGGTTCGCTCAGTCCGGCCGCCACGCTTGCCCGCGGCTTCACCATTACGATGAACGATGCAGGAAAACCCCTGACCTCGGCGAAAGCT
>CAMASH010000056.1 GCA_945860745.1 Chthoniobacter flavus
GGGCGAGGAACACAACCCATTCAGGGTTGGTGTATGGTTTGCTATATACCCAAGGTAGCTTTGCAACCTTGGGCTGCGGGATGCAGCCACGTTGTGGCACAGAAGCTTACATGTTCCCAAAAAACGCCGATCGGGAGATCCCTCAGAAATTTGTCCCGCACCCCTTCGCGGAATCAGGGGCGATTTCCCATTGACAAGCGTCCGAAGATCGATACTCTCACCCTTCCGCGCGATTCCGGCGTCGGGTCAGGTGCCTCTATGAATAGCAATTTAATTGAAGAAGCTTCCAAAGTGATTATCGAACCTCAAGTTCTCATCAACATGGTGTCCAAGCGCGTCCGCCAGCTTAGCGCGGGCAGCCGTCCGATGATTCTGGTCGAGCCCCGCATGGGTCTCTCCGACATCGCCCTGGCCGAAATCGCCCAAGGCAAGCTCGCCGTCACCCTCGTTCCCGCCGGGGAAACGCCGAAATAGTCCGCCGCTGAATAAGCGGGCGCCTTATGTCCGCCGACATTGTCACCAATCGCAAGGCCCTCCGGGAGTACCACATCCTGGAAACCCTCGAGGCCGGGATCGAACTCAAAGGCACCGAGGTCAAATCCATCCGGGCCGGTCACGTCCAGTTGCAGGGCTCCTTCGCCCGCATCGAGGGCCGGGAACTCTATCTTTTTGATAGCGACATCCAGCCCTACCAGCGGGCCAGCCACGAGCAGCACGAACCCAAACGCCGCCGCCGCCTGCTCATCCACCGCCAGGAACTCGAGAAATTCGCCGCCGCCACAGAACAGGCCGGGTGCACCCTCGTGGCGCTGCGGATGTACTGGAAAAAGAACCATATCAAAATCCAGTTGGGCCTCGGCAAGGGCAAGGTCAACGCCGACAAGCGCGCGGATCTGAAAAAACGCGTGCAGGACCGCGAAACCCAGCGGGTGCTGGCAGGGATTCAGCGGAGGAGTTAGGGCGCTATGGAAACGGAGCCGCGCCCGTGAGGGCGTGGAGGGAAGGGTTCGACCGGATCGGAGAAGCTCCGGCCGTCACAGACCGCCGCTCCCCATTTACTTCTTCTTCGCCGGAGCGGGCCGGGCAGCCTGCTTGGTGGCCGTGGCATTTTGCTTTTGCTGATTCGCGCCGGCGGTCTTGGACTGCTTTTGCGAGGATTTCTTCTGGTTGGCTTTCGGTGAACGGTCGCCCATAGTTTTTTTGGAGTTCGGAATTTTTCTCCAAGGCGGGGAATCCGCCGCGAAGAAGACGGGATCATCGGACGCAGCCCGGCATTTGTAAACAGCAACGGCGGATTTGTTTCAGGCGGACACCCGGGCGGCAAGGAGGAGGCCGGCGGCCTTGTCGAGGGTTTCCTGCCATTCGTTCTCCGGCACGGAATCGGCCACGATGCCGGCTCCCACGTGAAAGCGGGCGCGTCCGTTTTCAAAAACGGCGGTGCGGATGACGATGGAAAACTGGCTTTCGCCGTTGTAGCCGAAGTAGCCGATGGCTCCTGTATAGGGTCCGCGGGGATGGGTTTCCAATTCGGCGATGATTTCCAGGGCGCGTTTCTTGGGTGCGCCGGAGATCGAACCTCCGGGAAAACAGGCGCCGAGGGCGGCGGGGTGGCTGACGTTTTCCCGCAGGGTTCCGGTGACGGTGGAGACGAGGTGATGAACTTGCTCGTAGCTTTCGAGCTTGAGCAGTTCCGGCACCGTGACGCTGCCGTATTCGCAGACGCGGCCGAGATCGTTGCGTTCGAGGTCGGTGATCATGACGAGTTCGGCCACCTCCTTGGGAGAAGTGAGAAGGTCGTAAGCGTTGCGCTGGTCGAGTTGCGCATCGGCGTGGCGGGGGCGGGTGCCTTTGATGGGCCGCGTAATGATGCGGCGTCCGCTCAGGCGCAGAAAACATTCGGGCGAGGCGGAGGCGATTTGCAGGCCGCCCAGGTCGAGAAATCCTCCATAGGGCGAGGGCGAGTAGTGGCGCAGGGCTTCGTAAAACGGCCAGGCGTCGCCGGAAAATTCCGCCTCGAAAGGGTGGGCGAGGCACACTTGATAGATGTCCCCGGCGGCAATGTAGTCCTGCGCCCGTGCCACCATCCCTGCGAACTTCTCGCGGGTGAGTTGTGGCCGGAAATCAATTCGGGGAAAGACCGCTTCGGCGGGAAGGGCGTTGGCTTCCGGCGGATGATGCCAGGTGCCGCTGTCGTGGAAGTAGAGGTGCGGCTGATCGTAAAATCCAAAGCGGAAGCGTCCGTCGAAGCCGATCCATCCGACGGCGGCCCCATCGGGATGGCCGAGGTCGGCGGAGGGGCGGGCGCGCCGCGCGAGTTCACGTTCGAGTTTTTCCCAATCGGCTGCTCCGCCTTCAAGAACAAGGTCTGGTTCGCAGGCGAGCAGGGAGAGCGATCCCGGGCCGGCCTGGCTGGATTCCAGAAACACAAAGCCCTCGCGCGACCGCAGAGCGCGGGCGGCTTCCTCCGGCGCGGGCAGCGCTGCCGTGGCCGGGGAAGAGGCGGGTTGGCGTTCCATGGAGAAATTTTCCCCAAAGTTCCTCCCGGCGTCGATGTTCTTCTTCTTGAGAAATCGGCGGAGGGCTGATTATCTTCACCGCCTGATGTGGTTCCCGATTCGATTGCTTGTCGTTCTTTTGCTCCCGCTCGCGGTTCTGACCGCGCAGGAACAACCCTCCCCCACGCCCGCGCCCGAGGCTGGCGCATCCCCCGCAGCGGCGCCTGGGGCGGAGGCGGACCCGTCACCATCTGCCACCCCCGCAGCCAGCGCAACGCCCGCGCCGGATGTGATCCCCCTCGAAGGCCAGCCCCAGCCTCCCGCGGCCGTGATTGGGGCTCCTCTGGAGACCAGGGATCTGGCCCCGGTGGTGCCGCGGACTGATGAGGCCATGCCGGATGAAGCCTTTACCGATCCGAATGCCATCATTCCCGATACGCCCCTGCCGCCGAGTGTTCCCGCTGTGGCGGAGAGCGCCGAGGAAAAGGCCCGCCAGTTGAGCATCCGTTACCGCGAAGTCCGGGTGAAGGTGGAGAAGGATCCCAAAGTGCAGAACCTGCTCGAGCAGGCCGACGCGGCCAAGACCGAAGAGGACCGGCGTGCTGCCTTCCGCACATACTATCGTTTGCTTTTCTCCAAGATCACCGCCGCGGACAAAAGTCTCGCCGACCGCTGCAAAATCATGGAGGACGCCTACCTCCGCCGCCTGGCCCAGGAGAGGCTGGAACCGACCATCCCGCTCAATCCTCCGCCCACGCCCGAACCCATCGGCAACTGACGGCTCCGGGCCTCTTTAATCTATCATCATGTTGCGCAGCTCTCTCGAGATGAAAATCGTCACCGGCACGGCTCATCCGGAACTGGCCCGGTCCATTTGTTCCTACCTTGGAGTCCCCTTGTGCGATGCCACGGTGAGTTCGTTTCCCGACGGCGAGACCTTCGTTAAGATCAACGAAAATATCCGCGGCCGCGACGTTTTCATCGTCCAGCCGACCTGTCCGCCGACCAATCAGAATTTGATGGAGTTGCTCATCCTGGCCGACGCGGCCCGCCGCGCCAGCGCCGCCCGCATCACGGCGGTGATCCCGTTTTTCGGCTACGCCCGCCAGGACCGCAAGGATCAGCCGCGCGTGCCCATCACGGCCAAATTGGTGGCCAATCTCATTGTGGCCGCCGGGGTGGACCGGGTGCTGACGATGGACCTTCACGCCCAGCAGTTGCAGGGTTTTTTCGACATTCCGGTGGATCATCTTTACGCCCTGCCGGTGATGTTGAATTACCTGCGCAGCATCGGGCTGAGTGATCTCGTCATTGTTTCGCCCGACGTGGGCGGGGTGAAGATGGCCTCGGCCTACGCCCAGGCCCTCGACGCCGGACTGGCCATCGTGGTGAAACGCCGCAAGAGTGCCACCGAGATCGAGGCCGTCACCGTCATCGGCGAGGTGGAGGGCAAGAATGTCATCATTGTGGACGATCTGACGGAAACCGCGGGCACTCTGGTCGGAGCGGCGAAGATCCTGCGCAGTCAGGGGGCCCGGAATATTTATGCTGGTGTTTCACACACGGTCTTGACAGATTTGGCGGTTGAGCGATTGAAAGGCTCGGAAATCAAGGAGTTGATCACGACCGACAGTGTTCCCGCGCGGGCAGATTCTGCCGCCCGTGTGAAGGTTCTGTCGGTGGCCGAATTGCTCGGTGAGGGCATCCGGCGCATCCACGACGATGAATCCGTGAGTTCTCTCTTTGATATCAGTAACACCAAGACCACTTAGACCACTTAGACCACTTATTACCCATGGCCAAACAAGTTAAACTCTCAGCCCGCCCCCGCGCGGAAGTCGGACGCAATGCCCTGATCAAGGTTCGCGCCCGCGGCGCCGTGCCTGCCATCATTTATGGAGCGAAGGATGCGCCGTTGAATCTCGAAGTCTCCAAAAAAGACATCGACCGCCTCCTCTCCCGTGCCGTCGGCGAAAACATCCTTGTGGAACTCGAAATCACCGACGGTGGCAAAACCACCAACCGCCTTTCCCTCATTCAGGAAGTGCAGCACCATCCCGTGCGCGATGAAATCATTCACGTCGATTTTCACGCCGTTTCCATGACCGAGGAAATCGAGGCCGATGTGGTTCTCGAACCTGTGGGCGAAGCGGCCGGGGTCAAAACCCATGGGGGCCTTCTTCAACAGAACATGCGCTCGCTCGGTATCCGCTGCCTGCCGCAGAATCTCCCCGAGATCATCACGGTGGACGTTTCCGCGCTCGAAATCGGCGGATCCCTGCACGTGCGCGACATCAAGCTTCCCGAGGGCGTGTTTGCCACCCCGGATGAAGAGTTGACGGTTTTCCTCGTTTCCGAGCCCTCTGTCGCGGAAGAATCCGCATCGGCTGCCGTGGCCGCTTCTCCCGAAGTCATCAAGGAAAAGAAACCCGACGGTGCTGCTGCTTCCGACTCGAAAAAGCCTGCGGAGGGCAAGAAGTAACCCGCACGCTCGCGCGTGGAGCATGCCTTGGTCTTTCGCCTCGTTGCCGGTCTGGGAAACCCGGGTCGTCAGTTCGCCGGAACGCGTCACAACGTGGGCTTTCTCGTCCTCGACGAACTGGCCCGCCGCGCCGCGGTCTCGTTTCAATCCGAGCCGAAATGGGATGCCGAGGTCGCGCCATGCGGAGGCCGCATGTTGATCAAGCCACAGACGTTTATGAACCTCAGCGGGGAATCCGTCGGCAACTATGCCCGCTACTACCGCCTGGAACCCTCCGAGGTCCTCGTCATTCTCGACGACGCCGCCCTGTCTTTTGGCGACTTGCGCCTGCGCAAAACCGGCAGCGCCGGCGGCCACAATGGCCTCGAATCCATCCTTGTGCACCTCGGCACCGAAGCGGTCCCGCGTTTACGCTTTGGCATCGGGGCCGCCTCCGGGCCGCTGCACGACCACGTGCTGGGAAAATTTCACCCGGAGGAACTCTCCGCCCTTGAAACCACCATCGGCCGCGCGGCTGATGCCGTGGAACACGCCAACGCTCATGGCTTCGAATCCGCCATGAACATCTACAACCAAAAACCAACCTTATGAAAAAACGCTATGAAGCCTTTCTCGCCCTCGACACCCGGGGCAAGGAAGAATCCGTCAAAGACATCATCGACCAGATCGAGAAAACCATCAAAGCCGAGGGCGCCGAGATCGAGCAGGTCCAGCGCCTGGAAAAGCGCGAACTCGCCTACGAACTCAAGGGCCTCAGCAGTGCCTATTTCGTCAATGTGATCTTCGAAGCCGACCCGCAAGTGATCACCAAGCTGCGCCAGAAATTGAAGCTCGACGAAAGCGTGGTCATGCAGAATTATCTGCTCTTACCCAAGAAAAAAGTCGAAGCCACCGTTTAACTCCCCCCCAATGCCCAATCTCAACAAAGTCATGCTCATCGGGAACGTCACCCGGGATCCCGAGGTCAAGTACACCCCGAAGGGAACAGCCGTGGCCGAAGTCGGATTGGCCATCAGCCGCACCTTCACCCCCGAAGGCGGCGAAAAACGCGAGGAAACCACCTTTGTGGACATCACCTTCTGGGGGCGTCAGGCCGAAATCGTCGGCGAATACGCCAAGAAGGGAAAACCCATTTTCGTGGAAGGCCGCCTGCAACTCGACAGCTGGGAAGATAAAACCAGCGGCCAAAAGCGCACCAAGTTGCGCGTGGTCGGTGAGGGGCTCCAGCTCCTCGGTGCCCGTCCCGGCGGCGGGGGAGGAGGCGACGAGGGCGAGAGCCGTCCCGCGCAGAATTTTTCCAAGCCCGCGGCGAAGCCCGCCCCGGCGGCGACCTCCGCGCCGGAGGACGACGACATCCCGTTTTAGCCTGGAAGGCAACGCTTCGTCGTTGCCCGTTCTCATCGCGGAAACGCTCCGACGTTTCCCTCCCTCGCGCGGCTTGGCGACTTAGCGTTTGACTGACCGCCGCCGGATTCCTCGACGCGCACGGTGAAACGTCGACGGGACATGCGGCAGACGTCGGTTTTGCTTTTTGCCGTGGTCCGGTCCGGTCGGCGAACGTTCAGGGGGAACTTCCCGTGGCGGAGGAAAACCCCGCCGCGCCCGCGCCGGTTCCCTTGGGGGAATCTCCGCCGGAACTGTCGCCCGTGCCAACTCCTGGGCCTCCCGCGCCGGGGTATGCGCATCGCGGGAATTTCGAGTGGGTTTTGCTCGGGTTGCTGGTGGCGGCAGGTGTTTGGATGCGGAGCCTGCAATGGGTCCAGAAGGATTTGTTCGAGCGCCGGGCTGATCCGCGTTTCTGGACCCTGCTTGCCCTGGTGCTGCCCGGCCCGTGAGCATTGATCTATACGGCCGTGGCCTGGATCAGCGACTCGATGCCACGCCGGCGGGCCTCGGCGGGCACGCCCGCTCCCGCGCAAAGTTCTCCTTGGACTGTCCCATTGCGCGATCCTGCCGCGCACCTCGCCGCCAAGGGGCAGACCCGCCCCGGCTTTGAGTTTCTGGACACCGCACGCAAGTCCATTCAAAGCACAAGCAGCCGGGACCGGAATACCGGTTTGGATCACGCGGGCGAAATGCTGGAGGAGGCCCTGTTGGAGCGAGCGAGCGACGTGCATATCGAACCCACCTCCGGCGACTGGCGGGTGCGGTTTCGGCTCGATGGCATTTTGCACGAACGCATGAGTTACGACCTGGACACAGGCCGCGCTGATCGTGAATCTCCGGGGCGAAGTTTATCAAAGCCTGTTGCCGAATCCGGTGGATAACGTGTTGGGAGCGATCTGCGGCTTGGTCTCAGGTGCGCTGCTGGGCGGATCGGTCATGCTCTTCTTCGCCATTGCCCTGCCGGGGAAATCCGGCGGTTTCGCACCGGACAATTTTCCCGTGAGGCTGAATCACATGCCGACCGGAACCTTCCGGCTCATCGAGGAGGTTGGGGCCGGCGTGCCGTCGGACAGTCCGGCGCATACGCTTTTTCCGTTGGTGAAAATCGCGCATAGCCTCAAGGGAGAAGCCGCCCTCGTGTGGAAGTAGCGGTTACTTTTTCGGAGGCACGGTCTTCGCGTTCGGGTCGAGGACGATGGGGGTCAAAAATGTGATGTCGTAGCGCCACCGCTGACCGGCAAACTGCTGGTCGCCGCCGGTGAAGAGCCGGCCGCCGATTTCCTTTTCGGTGTAGGCGCCGGCTTTCCATTTCACGAAAGCGCCGGACTGAATGAAGTTTTTCAGCGCCGGATGAAACGGGGCGGCGCTCTTCACTTGGCCTTGGGGATCGAAAATGACCCGCAGCGCGACCAGATTGTCGTTCAGCATTAACTGCCCGAGCTTGTCCGTATTCAACGCCGTCTCGCGGGGCAATTTGCGATCCGAGAGAAGCACCACCACATCGATCAAACCGCGCTCCGTCGGGCTGTCCACTTCGTAGGCCGCCACATGCGAAAGCGGACCGGTCAAGCCGTTGGCCGTGAGCTGGCCTTTCACGGTTTGCCCGGAGGCTGCGAGCGGAACACATACGGCCAGCACCGCCGCGCCGAGGAACGCTTTCACGGCTTCCCTCTATCGGCTTTTTCTCCGCCGCGCAGCATTTTTTGGGATTCCCTTCCTTCCTTGACGTCGCCGGCCGGGACGGGAAAGATTTTTCCCTATGAAAAACATGAAAGGTTGGGTTTTTGCATTGGCCGTTGTTTTCGGAGCCTTGGGATCAGCCCCGGCGGAAAGTGATCTCGATTTTACGCTGGTGAACAAGACCGGCTGGGCCATCAAAGAAATTTTTATTGCCCCGTCCACGCAGGAGGAATGGGAGCCGACCGACAAGAACGTGCTGCCCCGCAGCCTCAAGGATGAAGAGAGTGTCGATATCACTTTCCATCCCAAGACGAGTGCTCCCAGGTGGGATCTTAAAATTGTCTGGGTGGACGGCGGCGACGCCGTGGAATGGCTCGGCTTCAACCTGACCGAGATTTCCAAGATCACCCTCTTCTACGACGAGAAGACGGATAAGACCACGGCGGAGACGGAGTAGTTCGCGGCGCGAATCCGTGGCCGCCGTCGTGAGACGGTGGCCGCTCCGCCATCAAGCAAGGGATAAGGTGACCGGGATGTTGCCCTGGGTCGCGTGCGAATAGGGGCAGATCCCATGAGCCTGCGCGATCAGGTCCTGGGCCCGGGCGCGATCCAAGCCGGGTATCGTAATGGTTAGCCCCACTTCCAGGCCGAATCCCTTTCCGTCATCGCGCGGGTCGATGCCCACTTGGGCGCTCACGGGGGTTTCAGCCGAAAGGTGGACCCCGGCCTTTCCAGCGACCAACGTCAAAGCGCCGAGAAAACAGGCGGAATAGCCCGCGGCGAAGAGTTGCCCGGGATTCGTGCCGGGTCTGCCCTTGCCGCCCGGCTCCGTGGGGGTGGAGAGATTGACATTGAGAACGCCGTCGGCGGATTTTGCGCTGCCTTCGCGTCCGCCGATGGCGGTGGCTTGGGTTTAGGTTCCCGGCTGGTTTCTCAGGCGCTCGTCGAGATGGCTGCGGTCTGCCATGGATTTGAGCAGCGGGCCGTGTTTACCGAATTCGATGACTGAGACCGAGGCAACCGGACAGGCCAGCCGGTAGCGGAAGCGTCCCACGTCGATGCCGAGCAACGAGCACATCAGGATTCTGATGGTGGCTTTGTGCGAGACGATGAGCACGTTGCCTTCTTCGTAAACCTTTTGAATCTCCTCCACCACCTGGAGGGAGCGATGCGCGATGGAAACGGCTGCCTCGCCGTCCGTCGGCGGATACCAGGCCGGGTCGGCCGTCCAGGCCAGATAGTCGTCGTGATACTCCTGCGAAACTTCCTCCACCGTCTTGCCCTCCCATTTGCCGTAGCCGATTTCCTTGAGTCCGTCCCGCACCTGCGGGGACTGCCCGGTGAGATTGCAGAGCGGGTGGGCGGTCTCCAGCGTCCGTTTGAGCGGACTGGTAAAAATCGCCTGCCAGGGCGTGGCGGCGTAGGCTTTGGCGAAACACTCGGCCATGTGGTGTCCATCCTCGGTCAAGTCGGGATTGAGAGCCGCGCCGCAAAAGGCGTCGGCCCGGCTGAAGGAGGTCTGCCCGTGGCGGAGGAGATAAAGCGTGAGCATGCTGGCGATATAGCCCGTCCGGGCATGGTTGGCCATCGCTTTTCCCGCGGAAACCGCGGCTTCCCATGCAATCTCGCATGATTTCTGCTCTCACGGCCTGGTGAGCGCAGAACCCGTCGCTACCCACAACAAAGCCCTTTGCCGAAATCGGGGCCGGCCAGGAGGTGGTGCGCTGGTTTTTCCGGGTGGGCGGGGCGGCCGGCACCATCGCCAGTGGAGACGACTCCTGGGGGCAAATGGTCCCGCCGCAAGTGGCGGAGTTCATTCGCAAACGTGGATTCTTCGGCTGCCCGGTTTCCTAAGGTGGCGGTGGCATCTCCGCCGCGGCCCTGGGAAATCCCCTCAAGGGGGTTGCGTCCGACGGGGCGTCCTGCTAATCAACGGCTTCCTATGAGACCTGTCGCGTGCCTGTCTGTGCTTCTTATGAGTCTGGGATTTTTCGGCTGCGAAACCACTCCCGTGGCCCCGGGGACGCTGACCAAGGGCGAGGAGGAAATCCGCAAGCTGAACCTCAACGGCCTCAAGTTGGGAGACAGCACCGCCTCGCTGTCGCGCTTTGCCCAGGTGCAGAGGGTTCCGTTTGGCCGCAAGGACTACACCATTTACGAAATCTACAACCCGAACCCCAGATTTCTCTGGCTCTGGCCTATTTCTCCGACAACCGCCTGAAAAGGCTGGAGTTGCGTTACTTTGATGGCAGTTCGGCCAACACGCTGGCCCGCTCGGGCGGCTGGGTCGGGTTGAGGAATTATCTGACCGCGAAGCTGGGTCCGCCTTCGCGCACGGGGGCGGAGGTGCCCCTGGCCACTGATGTGCCGGGACTCAAGCCGCAGAATGCGCAGTTCAACGGGGAGTGGATTTTCTCGCGCCAAAACCGGAATCTGACGTTCATCGCATTTTCTGATGCCAGGGGCGGCATTGCGGTAGTGACATTGGTCGATACCACCACACCTCCCACGCCCGCGCCCGCGCCTGCGCCCGCGCCGGGGGTTCTGCCGGGGGCCGTTCCGCGCAGCACACCTTCTCCGACGCCTCAACCCGTGAAGTCGCGGGTCGTGGTGTTTTCGTCTCCCGCGCCCAGACCCAAGCCCACGCCCGCGCCTCAACTGGCACCCAATCCGGGATTTTAGGTCAGACGCCCGGGCCGCGATTATCTTTGCGGCTGGGCCGACTCGATTTTCAGGCGCGCCCCGCTGTCCTTGAGAACTTCCTGGATGCGTTTTTCGCCTTCGAACAGCGCTTCGGACACCAGATTGGATTCCGCGAATTTCTTGTCCGCTTCTTTCTCCAGAGCGCGCAAGGCCTCTTCGCGATCCTGGGCGGTCAGTTTGTTCCAGAGCCCATCCTCGTCGCGGATGATGCGGACATCGCTCATGCCGACGGAGAGAATTTTCGGCGGCGGGAGTTCGGCGCTGATCCATTTGGTTTCCGGATTGATCTGAATGCGGAGCGGCTGGCTGAGGTCAAAGCCGGCCTTGGCGGTGAAGGTCGCTGCGATCTCCAGATTTTTTGTGCTTTGCAGCCAGGTGTGGGTCCAACGGTGCCGCACAAGGGCCTGCTTGGTCGCGGTGGCCAGTTCCAGCGCCGGGGTCGTGCCGGCGACAATGACCACGGAATCCACCCGGACTTCGGGGGTGAAATTCAAAGCCCGCTGGAAGTCGGCGGCGATGGACCCGGCCATGCGGCGGGATTCCTCGGTGACGATGGATCCGGCCCGCCAGAGGACGAGGAGGGTGAGAAGAAGGCTGAGGACTCCCGCCACGGCAACCCAGACGAAAACGGTGAGGCCGCCGGATTTTCCGAAAAACTCACGTTTTCCGCCACCCGGAGGCGGTGTTCCCGGATTCAATGGATCGTTGTCGGGCATTCGGGCAGGGCGCGGAGGAAGGCGCGTCCGTAAGGTTTGCTGAGGATGCGGCTGTCGAGGATGACGATCATGCCGGTGTCGGTTTTGGCGCGGATGAGGCGGCCGACGCCCTGGCGGAGTTTGAGGATGGCCTCGGGCAGGGAGTATTGCTCGAAGGCGCGCCCGCCCTCGGCTTCGATGGCCTCGAGCCGGGCCTCGGTGAGGGGATGGCCGGGAGTGGCGAAGGGGAGGCGGGTGATGATGACATTGGAGAGCGCCTCGCCCGGCACGTCCACCCCGCTCCAAAAACTGTCCACTCCGAACAGCACGCTATGGGGGTTTTCGCGGAATTCCTGCACCATGCGATGGGCGGGCATGCCGTTACCCTGCACGAGAAGTTGCCAGCCTTTGTCGGCGAAATGGGATTCCATGGCCTGCGCGGCCGTGCGCATGGTCGTGTAGCTGGTGAACAACACGAAGGCCCGCGCTTTGCTTTGATCGGCAAAATGGGCAATCCATTTTTCCAGAGCGGCGTCGTAGCCGGGATCGCGGGGCTCGGGCATTTTTTTGACCAGATGCAGCGTCATCTGCTTTTGGTAGTCGAACGGACTGCCGATCTGCACGGCACGGGATTCGGTCGCGCCCACGCGGTTGCGGAAGTAGTTCATGTTTCCGCCGCCGAGGGAAAGCGTGGCGCTGGTGAGGATGGTGCAGGTGTTTTCCCGGAAGAGCATGCGCTGCAACGTGGCGGCCAGATCCACGGGCGCGGCCCGCAGGGTGTGAAAGATTTCCCGGCGTCCGTATTGCTCGACCCAATAAACGTGATCCGGCTGTTCGATGCGGAGAAAATCGTTGATGCCGAAGCGGGCCTCGCCGAGGCGGCGGGCGGCGTCCTGCAACTCGCTTTTGCGGGTCTCGTCCTCTTCGCGTCCGGCCTGGATCTTAATGAACTCGGTCAGCCGGACCAGGCCATCCGTGAGGTCGGAGGCGTCGGCCAGTCCGGCTTCGCGCACGCGGAATTCGCGGTTGCGCTTGAAGGCGCAGCGATCCGCGACCTGATCGAAAAACGCATCAGCGCGGGGCATCAACTCGGCGATCACACTGCAGGCCGGGCCGTTCTTCATGGCTTGGAAGAGGCCTTTCTTCGTCCGCGGATTATACAGCCGCTGCAAACCGCGGCGGAGTCCGAGTTGGGAAATCTCCATGCCAATGTGCCGGGAGGCGACGTCCTCGATGGTGTGGGCCTCGTCAAAAATCACGAAGTCCTTGGGAAAAAGCAGCCCGCTTTCGCGGCCTTCCTGTTCGTCGATGCCGCCCAGGAGGGTGAAGAGCAGGGCGTGATTGAGAACGACGATGTCGGCGGACAGTGCCCGGCGGCGCATGGCCTGGTAGAAGCAACGGGGATTCTTCGCGCAGGTTTTCTGGGTGCAGACGTGGTCCTCGCTGCGCACCTCCTCCCAGACGGCGGGTTCGGGTTGTTCGAGAAAATCGCTGAGCGATCCGTCGCGCGTGGTCAGGCTCCATTCGCGGATGCGTTCCAGTTCCATCCGTTGCTCGGAAGTGAAAAGGTCGCCCGACTGACTCAGGGCGCGTTCCAGCCGCGAGCCGCAGAGGAAATTGTGACGCCCTTTCAAAAGGGCGGCTCCGAATTCGACCGGCAGCAGTTTTTGCACCAGCGGAATGTCCTTGTACATGAGCTGCTCCTGCAGCGCGATGGTGTGGGTGGAGATAACCGCCTTGCGCTTGGTGCGGAGGGCGTAAAGCGCCGCCGGGATCAGATAGGCCAGCGATTTGCCCACGCCCGTGCCGGCCTCAATGACGAGATGGCCGCCGTTCTCGATCGCGGCCGCGACTTCGCCGGCCATTTGCTGTTGTTCGGTGCGATGCTCGTAGTTGGCCGCGCCCGCCAGCAGGCCGTCGGGGGAAAAGATTTTCTCCACCTCCTGCCGGAAGGTCCCGGTCCAGGCCGCGCCCGCTTCTTCGTTCAGGGAAATCATGGGAGGCGGGAAAGCATGGTGAAAGAATGGGGACGGCCCATGGCTAATAGATCAACTCGGTGCATCTTTCAATTGCCGCCGTAAATGCTCGGAAGACGGAAAAGACAGTTCAGTGCGATTTCCACCGCCAGCCAGGCTGAGATCATGACATTGAAGGCGGGCAAGGCCGGGACGAACCCCTGGCTGGTTCGGAGCCGGACCCGGCGAGCGAACGTGCAAAGGAACACGGAAATCGTAAAGAGAAACGGCAGGAAGATGCCGAGGGCAAAGCGGTTTCCCTGGATGATCTGACTATACCATGCAAACAGCATGTAGTAGCCCACAAAGTAGGCGAGCAGAGCGAGGACTGGCCCGGGCCGGCGCCAGACCAGCCGCCCGATGACCAGGCGTTTGCAGAAGGCCACCCAGAGGGCAAAGGCCAGATAGGCGAGACAGAGCCACAGATACCCGTAGCTGCCTTCCATGGCGTAAAAGACCCGGGACACGCCGGTCATCAGCCGCTGGAAAATCTGACCGGGTGAATGGGTGCGGACGTAATTTTTAAGGCTGGGAATTTGATCCTCCGGCATATCCGGCCATCCGTACCGGTCGCCCGCCGCTTTCGTGCGGCTTTTCGCATCCCTCCACGAATCGCACCACATGTAGAAGGTGGAATTCACGTTGTAGAAATACCGGCCGTAGATCTCCTTGCTTTTGGAAAGGTAAGGAAAAATCGCCGCCAGAAAGGTCAGGGCGACCAATACGGTCACCGCCAGACGCGTCCACGGTCGCACCCGGAGGGGGGGGTGCCCTCGGGCCATCTGCCACAGGAGATCCAGGGGATAAAACACGACAAAAACAAGCAGGCCCGGAAGCACGGAGGCCTTGGTCAAATGAGCCAGTCCGCACAATCCTCCAGCCAGGACGGCGGCCAGCAGCCGGGGTTTGCGGAAAAAGCTCCAGCACAAAAGGAAAACGGCGAAGGTGAGAAGGTAGTATAAGATTTCCGCCTGCACATAGGCCGCCCGAAAGGCGAAGACGGTGAATGCGGTCAAGAACAACAGATTGAGCCCATGGTGCGTGGGGAACGATCGCAGGAAAACGAGGCCGATAAAGACAAGGCCGGCCAGGGTCAGCCCGGTGTTAATGAGCTTTCCTCTTTGGAAAAACCCGTCGGGGGTTTCCCCCTTTTCCATGAACAGCGCGAGCAAAGCCGGATAGGCCGGCATCCGATTGCGGGTGCCGACAAACGAAAAATCACTCTCGCGCAGGTTGATGCCATACTTGATGTAGGCACCCTGATCCGTCTTGGAAATGATGGTGTTGGCCTCTCGGCCATTGACCATGCTGCGGTCCAGAAAAACCAGGGCGCCGAGCGCGAGGAGGAGGATGAGAAAGAGATTGCGTCTCCGGGCTACCATAAATGCGTGATGGTTCCGCAGGCTAACGGGGGCCGCCCCATCCTGCAAATCGGCGGGGGACCCGTCGCCGCGAATAAGCCGGTGGGGCGAGGAGGCGGTTGACGGCGTTGGGCTGGGCCATTACTGATAAACGTTTCTCAACTGATGAAGATTCTTGACCGTTATGTGCTGGAAAAATTCCTGCTGCCATTCATCTACTGCTTTTTTGGTTTCATTGCGATCTGGTTCATCTTCGATCTGAGCGATAATCTGCCGGATTTTCTTCAAGGCAAGCTGTTGAGCAGCCCGGAAGGCCTGGCGACCCTGATCCATTACTACAAGTCGCAGATCCCCGAGATTATTGTCGTGACGCTTCCCATCGGCGCCTTGCTGGCCCTCCTGTATTCCCTGACGGCCATGTCCCGCAGCAACGAGATCATTTCCATGCTGGGCGCGGGTTTGAGTGTGACCCGTATTCTCGTGCCGCTTTTCGTCGTCGGTTTGATCCTGGTGGCGGCCACGGCTTTTTTCAACTTTGAAAGCGCCCCGCATGCGGCCATGATCAAGAAACAACTGCTGCGCGAGATCAAGCGCGGCACGAAAATGGAGACGGGGCTGGCCGGCCACCTTTACCGCAATCGCGAGGATTTGCGGACATGGTTCATCAAGAAGATTTCCGCCGATTTGCTCAAGCTGAACGATGTGCAGATTCTTCAGCAGGACGATCAGGCCAACATCATCAAGCAATGGTATGCCCGCGACGCTTCGTATGAGGAGGCCACCAAAACCTGGCATTTGAAACGGGCGAAATACGTCGAGATGGACACGGCTGGCACAATTATAAAATCGGAAATGCCCGAGGAGATTGTCATCTCCGACTGGCGGGAAACACCCTGGCGCATCGCCAGTTCGGTCATGAATCCCAACTATCTCTCGGTTTCAGAGCTGGAGGATTACCTCGATTACAACAAGGACTTTCCGCAGTTGCGTCTTGCGCCCTATCGCACGCAATTGCACTACCGCTGGGCTCTGCCTTGGGTTTGTCTGCTGGTGATTTTCATCGCCGCGCCGATGGGGATTGTGTATTCGCGCCGGGGCATTCTCGGAGGTGTGGCCACCGCGATCGCGATCTTCTTTTCCCTCGTTTTCGTCAGCAGCCTTTCCGTGGCTCTGGGCAAAGGGAACCGCATTCCTCCCGCTGTGGCGGCCTGGGGTCCCATGGTGGCCTACCTCGGCATCGGGATCTGGCTTCTCTGGTTCCGGTCCACCAACCGTGATCTGCCCAAAATCAAACTCCCCTGGACCTCATGAGCGTGCAAAGTGATTGGGAAATCAAATCGCGAGCCCATGCCTGCGCCCGCACCGGCCGGGAGTTCGCCGCGGGGGACTTTTTTTTCACCCTGCTTTTCCGGGACGGCGAAGGATTCCGCCGCGAGGACATTTGCGAGGAGGCCTGGGCCGACCGCAACGACAACATAGCGCCATTCTCTTTTTGGCGCTCGAAATACGAAGCCCCGCCGCCGCCCCTTCCCGAGGCCTTGCCCAAGGACGACGCGGAAGGATTGCTCCGCCGTCTCATCGCGGATCAGGATCCCGCCACGGCCAACGCGCGCTATATCCTCGCCCTCATGCTTGAGCGCAAGCGCGTGCTGCGGCCGGTGGATTCGCAGGATGACGACATGCTGGTTTACGAACATATCGCCTCCGGAGAAACGATCGTCATTCCCAATCCGCGCCTTTCCTTTGTGCAGATTCCCGAGGTTCAGCGCGAGGTCAGCGAACTGCTGGCCGGTTCCATCGGGTAGTGCTACCGTGGGCTGATGCCCGTCGATTTTCCCTTATTCCTAGCGCCCATGGCGGGCGTGACGAATACCGTCTTCCGGCGTCTTTGCAAGGCGAAGGGCGCGGACGTTCTGACCACGGAATTTGTCTCGGCCGAGGGCATCCTGCACCGCAATGCCCGCACGCAGTATTATCTCGATTTTCATGAGGAAGAGCGGCCGCTGGGGGTGCAGTTGTTTGGCGGGGAACCGGAACGGCTGGCCCGCGCGGCCCGGGCTGTCATCGACTGGGTGCGGCCGGATTTTCTCGATCTGAATTTCGGCTGCCCGGTCAACAAGGTCGTTTGCAAAAACGGGGGCTCGGCCTTGTTGCGGGATTGCCCCCTGCTGGCCCGCGTGGCGCAGGCGGTGGTGAAGGCGGCCGACCCGGTGCCGGTCACGGCCAAGATCCGCATCGGGTGGGACCGGAATTCCATCAATGCCGAGGAAACCGCGCGCATCCTGGAGGAGAGCGGCGTGCGCCGCATCGCCGTGCATGGCCGCACCAAGGAGCAGGGATATTCCGGCGAGGCGGACTGGGCGGTGATCGCGCAAGTTGCCGCCGCAGTGAAGATTCCTGTGATCGGCAACGGCGACATCGCGGGGGCGGACGACGTCCTGAATCGCCGCCGCGAAACCGGGGTGGCCGGCGTGATGATCGGGCGGGCGGCCATGTCCCATCCGTGGATTTTTTCCGAGATCCGCGCCGCTTTGGAGAACGGAGAGATTCCTCCGCCGCCATCTCCCGTGGAAAAATGGAAGTTCATTTGCGCGCATTGCGCGGCGGAAATCGCCTGGAGGGGGGATGAAATCATGGCCATGAGATCGATGCGCTCCCGCCTGATGGCCTACACGCGGGGCATGCCCGGGGGAGCCCGTCTGCGCGAACGGTTATCCCACGTTGGCAGTTTGGCTGAATTGGAGGATATCGCCGCCCTCCACGGGGAATCCCAGACGGTTGGGACTATTCCAGCTTGAGATTTTGCGGGCCGGGTGTCGGCACCAGGGCGTGCAGTTCCTTCATTCCGTTCTGCGGAAACAACGCGGTGTCCGTGATCGGATGGTTGGTGGAGCGGACATCGAAGGTTGCTTGCTGGCCATCCCGCACCACGACCACGGAAACATGGTCGCCCGAGGTCAGAAAAAACGAAGCGTCGATGACATCTTCCACCCGGGAGATCCTGGTGGTGCCGACCTGAAGCAAAACATCGCCATCCTTGAGCCCGGACTCCGCCGCGGGGGTGTCGGGACCCAGCTCCGCGATGCGCACGCGGGAACCCTCCACTTCCTCGGTCTGTTCCTCGACATTCACGCCCACCCAGCCGTAGCGCGGTTCGCCGAAGCGGGCACAATCCATGCGGATTTTCTCCGCCGCCTCAATCGGCAGGGCGTAGCAGGCGCCGCCGCCTTCAATCCCGGAAAAAATGATGCCCACGACCTCGCCCCTGAGATTGAGCAGCGGGGCTCCGCCGAAACCCGGCTCGACCGGAAGGTTGGCCCGGATGTGCGTGGTCATAAAATACCGCCCGAGAAACTTCCGGTCAAATCCGCCCAGAATGCCGAAACTCGGCGTGGCATCAAGGTTCACCGGAAATCCGATGGCCATGAGCGGGGAGGCGAGGGAAAGTTTTTTGCTGTCCCCCAACGGAATGAACGGCGAGGTGCAGTCTGCCTTGATCAGAGCAATCCCGCTGCGGGGGTCGGCCATCAGGAGTTTGGCGGGGATTTTGCGGTCGCCCTGCACAATGAAGATCTCGTCGGCATTGGCCACGATATAGGCCAGGGTGTAAACCGTGCCGGCCGGATCGGCAAAAAACCCGCTGCCGCAGAGTTTCCCGTGCCGGTCATAGGCTTCCACCCGCACGGTGGCATCGCGGCGTTCCTCGAAAATCCGCCGGACTTCGGAGCGGATTTTGTTGCCCAGTTCCTCATCTGCCCGCACCGGAAGGACGCAGACGAGCAGGAGGAGAAAGGCGGAAACTTTCCCGGCGAAAGGATTAAAAACTGAGAGGCTGCTCATTGCTCACCGGTCTCGACTGCAGCACATAGTGCGATGAAACAGAACCACCGGCCCGCGCGGCGGCCGGCAGAGTATCGCTGATTGTGACGGGCTTGGACGAAGTGAGCGTAAGGGCGGGTTGGAAACTCTCGGTCTTGGCCGCCGCGAGGGAGTTTCCCCCGGGGCTCTTCTGCGAGACGATCAGCACGGAGGCGGCCACGGCCAAGGCCACAATGGCGGCATAGGCGAGTTGGGGCACCCGGAAATTCGGGGCCATGGAAAGAATGCGATCCCAGAGAATTTCCCGGGTCGAACGGCGGAGCAGTTCCGCCCGCTGGCGGCGACGGAACTCGAAAAGAAAGTCCTCAAAATAGTCCGGAGGAGGCTGTTCGTAGCGCTTGAGCCGCAGGAGTTTCGAGGTGTTGATTTCTTTGGGCATGTTGCGGTGTTAGCGTTTGATAAACTCTTCCAAGGAGTTTTGCAACTGGCGGTGTGCGTAAAAAAGCCGGGATCTTATGGTGCCTTCAGAGATGCCAAGAATCTTGGCGATTTCCGCATGGGGCATTCCTTGAATATCAAACATGGTCACGACGGCTCTATGCTCATGAGACAGCTTTTGCATGGCCTCGTTCAATCTTTGTTGCAGTTCGCGCAGGTTGGCCGCGTGGCTCGGATCGCTCCCGGTGGTGGCTTCGATAAACTCCGCGTCGTTCTGCACCCCGGCATCCACGTCGTCCAGGCTCATGGTGAGTCGGCGGCCCCGTTTTTTGAGGAAATTAATGCTCATGTTGACCGCGATCGAGTGCATCCAGGTGTAAAAGCTGGATTTCCCCTGGAAACCCTTGATGGAGCGGAAAGCCTTGGCAAAGACGTCTTGGAGCAGATCGTTGGTGTCCTCGTGGTTCGAGGTCATGTGGTAAACCAACCCGTAAAGCCGTGGGCTGTAGCGCACGACTAGTTCATCAAATGCCTCGGGGTCGCCGGCTTGGGTGCGGGCGACCAATTCAGCATCAGGCGTTTGCGGGGCTTCCTCCATGGGTCAAGAGAGCCCGCACCTTTAGCAGGTTCTTGGGTCAAGCGGAAAGCGGAAACCGGACAGCCGGGAAGAAACCGGGCCGCGCGACCTTCTGAGGGCACCGGAGAAATCGAAGAGGAAAGAGAATGACCTCACGCCAAGGAGGGGAAGGATGAGACGCTTGCCCGCCTTTGGCGGCAGCGCCGGCGGTCGGGGGTTTCTGATTCGTGTCTGTATCCGTTCTTCGCATCCTTCCAACCTTTGCGTGAGGCAGAAATCCTGCCAAATAGGACCGGCGCCCGGTCTTCAGGCCCGGGCGATTTCCGGCAGCGCGGCACGCAGGAGCCGGACCAGAGTATCCGCCGCCTTTTTGCCCGCTTCCGAAACTTCTTCGTGGTTGAGCAAATCCTCCGACAAGCCCGCCCCCCAATTCGTCAGGCAGGAAAAAGCCGCCACTGGCAGACCCAGCGCGCGGGCCTGGATGGCCTCCGGCACGGTGGACATGCCGACGGCGTCCGCCCCGATGGCGCGCAGCATGCGGATTTCCGCCGGGGTCTCGTATTGCGGACCCGGCATGGCCGCATAAACCCCTTCGTGCAGAGGAAGGCCCAGCAGGGTGGCATGACTCCGAAAAACCGCGCGCAGTTTTTTGGAATAGACTTCGCTCATGTCAAAAAAATTCGGCCCGCCGTGCAGCGGGGTCTGTCCCGTCAGGTTGATATGATCCGAGAGCATCATCCAATCGCCAGGCGGGAAATCCGGGTTCACTGTTCCCGCCGCATTGGTCAAAACCAGGGTTTCGATGCCGATGTGCTGCATCAGGCGCACGGCGCGGGTGACCTCGCCCGCCTCCCAGCCTTCATAAAGATGCACCCGGCCTTGCGCGATCAAGAGCGGGTGTCCGGCCAGTTTCGCCACCAGGAAACGTCCCGCATGCCCCGGCACCCGGGAAACCGGCAACCCCGGCACGTCGCCATAGGGCAGGACCAGTTCCTGTTCGAGCGATTCAACAAACGGCCCCAGTCCCGAACCGAGCACAATGGCCAGCTTGGCCCCGCAATCCCTCAACGCATCGGGAATCTGCGAAAATTCTTCAGACATGGCTTCGTCTTACCAGGAAGAGCGGGAAGGTCATGAACAGAATTCCCGCTGTGGGTAACCGGTCCAAGGTTGTGTCCGGCAGGGAGCACCGGCATCCTGCCTGTGAACGAAAACCGACGCAGGCAGGATGCCGGTGCTCCCTGTTGTCGAACGTCCTCAAGTCAGGGAACGCGATTTCGCTTTGATCGTTGTATAAAGGCTTTGCAAATGCGGCACCGCCACCCCGGCGGACTGCGCGCGACGCAGAGGCTCGCCCCAGATCGGTTCGATCTCCAGCTCCTGTCCCGCCAGCCAATCCACCAGCGTAGAAGGCTTGTAGGCACCCATCGGAACCGTCCGTTCGATTTGATAGTCCGCATAGCCCGGCTCGATGGGATGTCCGAGCGCATTGGCGGTGGCGATCACCTCCGCCATCAGCGCGCGGCACTCGGCCTGAAGCGTGGGATCGGTCAGGATTTGGATCGTCGTCACCCCTCCGGCCGCGACAGCGAGTCCGTTGAACGCGACATTCCAAACCAGTTTGCGCCAGCGTTCCCCGGCCAGATCTTCCACCAATTGCGTTCCGACTCCGGCATTTTGAAACGCTTCGACCACCAGCTTGGTGCGGGGCAGGGGTTTTCGACCGTGCTCGCCGATGGTGACCAGGCCGCGTCCGACATGATCGACGCTGGCCGGGGTCCGGCGGGTCAGGCAGATGAAACACAGTCCGCCCAGCACCCGCCCGGGGCCGAAATGTCCGGCCAGAAACTCCTCGTTGCCCAACCCGTTTTGCAGGGTGAGCACCATGGATTCTTCGCCCAGCAAGGGCGGCAGGAGATGCGGCAAAGATTCATTGGCCGTGGACTTCACCGCGACGATGACCAAATCGCTGGGTCCGATCTCCTCCGTGGTGCGGAAAACCTGCGCATCCGGGAGCGCCACGTCGCCGTTCTCCGGACTGTAAATCCGGAGGCCTTCCCGCCGGGCTTCTTCGTAGCCCGAACGCAGCAAAAAACGCACATCATGTCCATCAGCCGCCAATTTCCCGCCGTAGTAGAGTCCGACGGACCCGGCTCCGATGATGGCGATGCGTTTTCCCTTCATCCCGGGGAGGCTAGATCCCAACCCGACCGGCGGGAAAGCAAAACCTCGCGGCAGGATTTGCAATCCGTGCAATCGCGGCTAACCATTCCCGCAATGACA
The DNA here is from genome assembly GCA_945860745.1 of Chthoniobacter flavus. Taxonomy (GTDB): domain Bacteria; phylum Verrucomicrobiota; class Verrucomicrobiia; order Chthoniobacterales; family Terrimicrobiaceae; genus CAMASH01. The sequence goes on from CAMASH010000056.1 coordinate 21,935, forward strand.
GACACGACACGCGCTCCCCGCCGCGGTTCACCCTGGCTGAAGGCCGCGGGGGTCTTGCTGGCCCTGGTCCTCCTGGTTGGCGGGCTGTGGTGGTGGTTCACCCGCCCGATCCAGCCGGTTGTCCTCAGCGAGAGGGAAAAGCTAGTGGTCGAACAAAAAATCGCCGCCATCCAACCGCCTGCCCCCCCCTGGCCCGCTGCGCCTCCCGCACCGCCGGGCCTGCCCGAACCCCCCTACGAGCGCGGCAAAAAAGAAATCGTCCTGACCGAACGCGAAATCAACGGTCTGCTCAATGCCAACACCGATCTCGGACGCACCGTCAGTTTCCAACTGGGCACCGATACCGTGCTGGCCCGCATCGAGACTCCGCTCGATCCCGACTTGCCGCTCGTCGGGGGACGGACCTTCCGGGCCCGGGCCCGTTTCATCGTGAGCGAGGCTTCCGGCCAACCCAGTTTCGTGATCGACGATCTGACGGTCTGGGGGATCTCCCTGCCCAATGAATGGCTGGGCGGATTGAAAGGCCGCAACCTGCTGGCCGAAATCCTCGGCGGTGGGGGAACCGGCAAGGTGCCCGGGATCGAATCCTTTGCCATCCGGCCGGGCCAACTCACGATCCAACTCGCGGATTAGCCCTCTGTTGTCATGAAACGCCGTCTGCTCTCCGCGGCCCTCCTCCTCGTCGCCCAGTTCACCAGCGCGAAGGCGCTGCAAATCGAGGGCGTCAATGTCCCGGCACAAACCAAGGTCGCGGGACAAACCCTGCCACTCAACGGTGCGGGTCTCCGCACGGTCACGATCGCTTTCGTTCCAATCAAGGCCTACGTGGCCTCGTTTTTTGCCCCCACCCCACTCCGCACCGCCGCCGCGGTGACGCCCGCCGCCGGTCCCTTGCAATTCAACTTTACCTTTCTGCACAGCATGGGCCAGGGGCAGGTGACCAATGCCTGGAACGCTCAGTTCAAGTCCAGCGTGACCTCCACCTATCCCGGCCTGGCCGCCGACCAGGCAAAGTTTGTGGCCATGTTTGGTCCGCTCAAAAATGGGGGCGTGGAAACGGTGGAAATTGAGGGTAATGACACCCGCGTTTACGACAACGGCTCGCTCAAGGGAACCCTTCCGGGCCGGGATTTCCAGAAGGCTTTTTTGAGTCTGTGGTTCGGGTCCAATCCCGTTCAGACCAGTTTGAAAAGCGCCCTGTTGGGAAACTGATCGGCCCGGCCCTGTGGAAGGGACCACTCGGCAGAGATCCGGCCAGCTGTCGGTTAGAGGCTGTTAGATACTTATCAACGGGTGGATCCCGGAAGATCAGCTGGTGGAGAGACATGTCCCCGATGTCCGCAGGCTAAGATAGGACGCCGGGGACGGCGTCCCTCCCTTTCTCTCTTTCTGCCTCCTTGAACGTGCATAACGGGCTCTAGAGCGGCTAAAAAAATGTCGTAGCCGCCGTCGTGACTGCCAGTCCTGCTGAGGAGGACGTCTCCTCACGGCGAAGCCTCGCTCGCAGATCCCGATACCATCGGGATAAACGGTGGCCGCCGCCCTTCAATTGCATCTCTCCCTCCACGCCCTCACG
>CAMASH010000057.1 GCA_945860745.1 Chthoniobacter flavus
CAAACTCGACATTTGGCTGGGGGACACACAATGGGATGTCATCCATTTTAACTGGGGTCTGCATGACCTCCGCTATGTGGATGAAAACGGGGAGTTTGCGGTCATCCCGAAGGGAAGACATTTTGTGTCTTTGCCCGACTATGAAAAAAACCTTCGCGCCCTGGCGGCCAGATTACGGCGAACCGGTGCAAAATTGATCTGGTGCACCTCAACTCCTGTTCCAGGGGGATGTTCATGGAGATTGGAAAACGATGAGCAACAATTCAATGAAGCCGCCGCCAGGGTCATGCGGGACGAAAATATTCCCGTCAACGATTTGCATAAAGCGGTCAGTCCGCGATGTGATGAGTTTCAGGAACCCAACGATGTGCACTTCAACTGCGCCGGCTCAGCGTTTCTGGGACGCGAGGTCTTCGAGGCCATCAGGAGTCTGATCAAGTGAGGACTCTCCCGGTCCACAGGCCATGGCGCGGGAGGCGGATTGCGCATCAACGATCAGCTGGCAGGATTCGGAACGACAAGGGAATAGTCACTCCTTCGGTTGTTGCTGGAGAGAGATGATATTTCTATGAAAGATCGTGCTGCCCCCGCCCTTCACGGTCTCCGACACCGTGCCCTTGCCATTTTGCATGATGCCTTCGAGAGCGAGAAAGGCTGGGTCAAGGTTCACGCCGCCGAAGCGCTCATGGATTTCGGCCGGCACGACACCGTCCGGCAAGGGATTACGGCCGCAGAGGGGCCTTGGGAAGGAAGCACCCGGATCGGCCACGGCCGGGTGATGTATGCGCTATCTACTCACGATTCCGAAAAGCAGTACTGGAGCGGAAAGATTGAAGGCTACTATACCGACAAGAACAGTCCCATCGGACTCAATGCCCTCGAAAGCCTCTGCAAATTGCGTTTCATTGCCGCTGGCGATACCCTCGAACAGATTCGTCGCGATTCCGCGGACCACTCAAAACCCGAGGCCCCGTTTGCTCTTTGGGCTCTTCATAATGCCGGAAACCAGGAGGCCGCATTCCGAATCGGGGAAATTCTTTCATCGTCTGACTGCGAAATACGGAAGCTAACGGCCTTCTGTCTGCGCTGGATGAAATCCGGCGCTTCACCCGCCTTGAAACAACTGGCCGAACTCGCCGGGAACGAGCCCCGGGAATCAGAAGCCTACCCGTTCATGCGCAGCGCAGCTGTTTCCCTGAAGGCGGACTTCGATCGCGGTGCGGAGTGGAAAGAGGATTTGGTGAACATCCTTGAAGATGCCGGATGTTCCGTGCGTTATGAAATCTGCCAGGCCCTAAAAAACGACTTCACCCCCGCTGACTTGGAGACTCTTCTCGCATTGCTGGACTGCCCCGACGCCGATGTCCGGATCGGTTCCTCAGCTGCCATCATCAGCCTTGTGGATCGTCAGATTTAATGCGCCCGTCGAGAAAAAATAGCTTTGTGTGGTTAAGCCAAGAGGAGCAACCTGACTCCCGACACCCGTGAGTTTGCCCCGCTGAAGGCCACCGGGGGATTCATTAATCGCTCAAAGACCTCAACGAAAGTCACCAAGGTTATCATGAAGGAACTTCTTTCCATCCTCCGTTCCCCAAAACCGGCCAAATGGCTGTTTTACGGGGACAGCATCACTCACGGCGCATTTCATACCATGGGATGGCGCGACTACACCGAGCTCTTCTCGGAAAGAATCCGCTATGAGCTCCGACGGCTTGACGATGTTGTCATCAAGTCGGCGTATGATGGAAATACCACCAGGCACCTTCTCGAATCATTTGAGTGGCGGGTGGAACAGTTTCGACCCCAGGTGGTCTTTGTCATGATCGGAACAAACGATTGTTGCATAGACCCCGCGGGAGTTCGGGTTCCCCTCGATGAATTCAAAGAAAATCTCAACACGCTTATCAAACGGATTCAGGCGATGAATGGCGCGATCCCGGTTTTGCAAACCACTTGTCCTCCGTTGCCAGCGGGAGCACTCACCCGGGAAGTCAACTTTCCGAGCTATATGACAGCGATCCGGTCCGTGGCCCGCGACGCTCGTATACCAATTATCGACCATTCCGCATATTGGCGGCGAAAGGCCAAAGCAGCGGGAAGCATCCCGTATTGGTGGATGAGTGATGCGATCCATCCCAATGAAATGGGACATCGCGTCTTCGCGGAATTGATCTTTAAAAAGCTGAAGATTCACACCCCTGATTCGACGACTTGCCGCCTGTTCTCCGCCTGATCCTCCTACTCCCGCACAAAACCCGGACCCCGCCGAGAAGGAACCGTGTGGTTGGCAAGAGCGAGAAAAGCTGAAAACCACTCCGGCGCCACTTGGCTCACGACGGAGTGGTGACAATCATGGGCAGGGCTTTTCGTACCTCCGGCAGCTTTCCCGTCTCGAAGTAGTGCAGTGCCGCATGAAGAACCTCTTTGGCATAGTGCTCGGTCGAGACGGCGTAATGAGTGACGGGCACCGAAAACTGGACCTCTTCCAACCGGTATTCAAGGGCCATGATCCTGACCTGCCCGGGAATCGCGAAACCTTTCTGCATGAGGGCGGTTACGAGAATTCCCAGGGAGATTGGCGCGTGAATCACGATGCCGCACGGCTCGGTGAGTTTTGTCACAAGCCTCCTCATCGCGGTCCGCATGGAAGCAAAGTCGTTCCAGATAAGCTGGACTTCCGCGCGGACCGGTTGCGACCGCCAATTCTTACAGGTATCCTTAAAGGTCTGGACACACTGTGCGACTCCGGCTGTTTTGGATGATTGATTGAGCATGACCAGGTGTTTAAAGCCCTGCCGTAAGAGCGAATTGGTCGCGTGACGCGTCGACCCATTGAGATCAGGAGTCAGAAACGGCAGGGAAACTTCAGAATTTGTGAAGCCCATCACAAGGGTCGACTGCCTTTTGGCCGCGAAGTATTTCTGGTAACTTACAGGAATAGAAAGAAGACAACAGAGTTCCCAGGCGTGACCGGGCTGGGAGGCAACTGCTTTCAGGCGTGGAAGGTTACAGGACTCGACGACGAGCCGTATCCCATGAGTCTGAAGCTGCTCGGACAGACGGATGATTTCCAAGTCGAAATACCCGCCCGAGTTGTCATGCGTCAAGATCCGCACCACCTTTGGATTCGTCGGAATGCCCTTCTTGGAATCCGGTTGGACAGGAGATAGTACCGCGCCCCGTCTGGTCATCACAAGGAAACCCTCTGAACTGAGAATCTGGAGAGCGCGGAGAAGCGTGGGTCTTCCCACGCCCAGCTGCTGACACCAAACACGGGTGGAAGGGAGGGGAACCGCGTATTCCCCACTCGAAATTCCCTCGCGCAGGAAACCGGCTAATTGCTCGGAGCGATCACGCAAATAATTCATACTTGGCGTATATCATTCGACTGCAATCCGTTAAGAACAGTTGCCAGAAATTCGATCACCCGATAAGGATCTGTCAGATTCCAATTTTGGAAAGACTCAACGAACGTTCGGCGTCCGTCGTGCCGAAGAGTGTGGTATGAAATAGTGACCATTCAGAATGCCTCGCACAAAATGAGGAAGGATGGCCTTTTATCATTCATCAAATGCCACTCTATGCAAGTCTGTGATTTTTATCGTTCCTCGGGCACTTTCCGGATCGACTATGCAAAGAGGCCCCCGATCACGACGTCGCACCCACCTTTCAAGGATCTCAATAATGCCGTCTTTCCTCTCGATTGTCGCTGTTTGATCACGGAGGGCGGACAGACGACGCAGTTCATGCTGGGAGCGTCCTGTAAAAGCGAATTTGTCTATACAGACAGGGGAGTCTGGACCGACCCCTGTGCAGACATGCTTATCGTTCTCTCTGAATCTGAATTCATGACAATCAAGAGTTACGCCCACCACGGAATTGAGGTGCCCCTCCACCCCATATCACTTGGAATGCAGCCAAAACGACAGGCGGGGGAGACCTCAAGCGCATTCGATAGGGTCGACATTGACATCCGCCTTGTCGAAGGGCGCGAGCTTCATAGCGATGAGGCAATCGTCGAAGCAGGCCTTGCCCGCAAACCGCTCGTCAGCCGCACAGAGTGGACGGCCGATAACGGGATCCATGTTCTCATTGAGTATCCCGTGCGCGTCTGGAATTACAATGAAAGGGAGAATCGCTATCAGGTTGACACGGGACCGGTTCTTATTCCGAACTTCAGTCGCGCGCATACGCGCACTATCGAGACCTTTGAACGTGCCTTCGTCGCTCATAATTGCCCGCATTGGGCTGAGTTTATCGTCAATGTCCCCACCAGGATCAACAATGAGATTGTCGTTGATCACTACAGTGAGCCCCGTCGGCTTGACGATGTGACCAATCGCATGATTGAAGTTCTCGGGTAAGTGTGCAGGGGTTTTTGAAGCATGGAATGGACAAATACACTGGAACTTGACGCTGGAAGACAGGTTGTTTCCGGTTCAAGGGAATCTCTTCACCGGTCTATTCTGGCGGGCGCTGACCTAAGAATCTACACGGCATTCCGAAACAACGAGCACCTGGACACTTCCTCGGAAAATTCTGAACTCATTGAAGAAGTCAGCGAGTTCCGAACAACGTACCTGATCGATGGTCGGTGGGTTGCCGGGATCATGACCACCCGCATGCCAGTGGCCGGCCCTTCCGGCTTCGGACCGAGGGCGTCGATGTCCTACTTTCTTTACAATGAAGATGGCGGGCAGGCAATTTCCCGCATGTATCTTGACGGAGTGTCTGAGTCCGCGGCGCCAGCCGAATACCCTGCCAAGGCTTACCCGGACATGCCAAAATATTCGGAGAAGTCCCGATGGGATGATTCCACCAACGCCCCATCGAGCAATTTTTACTATGCCTTTGAAGGGTTTCGCTTCTTTACCAACACGTCGTGGCGGGAGATCTATAGACATGACGCTGAGGGCCGCCCGCTTAGCGGCTCTTTGTCAGCTTTGATCGCAGCCTTCACCCAGGGTTGCGAACTTAAGGTCGGGATCGAAGGACTTTGTCAGGATCTCGGAACATACACGGTTCCGCATCTGGTTTTTATCCCCTGCGGACCAGGGTATTACCATACTGAAAGCAAAGTCTTCTATGCCGGCACCCATCCCACGGTACGCGTGGCTCCGTCCATTCCCATGGAATATCAAAGCCGGAACTGGGATTGCGGTTCCCTCTTTGTGCGCTCCGATGGTTTCGTGGAATACTGGAGGCGAGACCCCTACACCCTGGAATTCTCCAAACAGACTATGCAGCTCGGTCTGAGGTGGTTTGTTCGATAGAGCGTTTCCCTTGGTAGGCCGTACATTTTACCTCCTCCATTTTTATGCAGAATTTGACAATGAACCATAGCCGAATGGAGATGTGGTCGGCGACTCCGACTCCATTTAATGACGATCTCTCAGTAGACCGGGAGTCGGTTTGCAATCTGATCAAGCATCACCAACGCCTTGATGTAACAGGTCTCATGCTCGGCGGCACTTGCGGGGAGGGACCCTGGATGACACTGGACGACCTGTGTGAACTGACGGACGTTGCCCGGACGGTGGCCGATGAAAGAATGCGTCTGGCGGTGCAAGTCAGCGACAATTCGGTCCGGCGGGTTCTGGACCGGATTCAGAAAGTTTGCGTCAGTGGAGCACAGATTGCCGTCATCTCGCCGCCATTTCTCATGATGAATGCGACTCCGAAGAGGTTGTTGGACTTCTTCCGGAAAATTATTCAGAACAGCCCTATCCCTGTTGGCGTCTATGACCGGGGCAAGGCAGCAAACTATTGTTTGAATGACGAGATGCTGGAGGAAATGCTGACGGAGCCCAACCTTGTGCTAATTAAAGATAGCTCGAGCTTTCAACGCGACCGGGCGTCCATGATCGCGAGGGTCCGCGCTCTTAAGCCGGATCTGCGAATCTTATGCGGTGACGAGTTTGCGTGTATCGAGCCTATCCAACATGGTTATGATGGATTGTTTTTGGGTGGCGCGATCTTCAATGCAAATATTGCCCGGGCATTGATGATCCGGGTGAGGGCTGGCGATAGGGATGGAGCCAGGGAGATTCAATTGCGGATGAATGAACTCATGCTCCGCATCTATGGGGGAGAAAAGATCACCTGTTGGTTGAGCGGACTGAAATACCTTCTGGTTCAGATGGGGATTTTTACAACAATTCAAAGTCATTTGGAATATCCGCTGACAGAGGAATGCCGTGGCGCAATTGATGAGATGGTCACCGGCAATGACCGCTCCGGATATCGTGACGACCTCATGATTTCCTGAATAGTGCTTCATCATGCGATCGGGAGAGTCGCCGCCCGCAATTGGGGGCGAAAAGGTTTGGCCGTATAATATGACCGTTGCGGAAAAATTTGCCCTTCCGGGACATCGAGTATCTTCAGCGAACTCCTCAAAAATCCCGATTAGCACAATGACAGCCAACTCTTTTTTCCTCCGTCTTTCTTCACGTGGGGGCCAGTCCCTCAGGAGGTTCGTCACTCTGGGCGCCGCATTCGCCGGAACGATCTGCGGTGGACTCTGCGAGAGTTCGAAGGAGTATTCCATGTCGCCTGACGGAAGCGTTCAGTTCGGGTCACGGAGTATACAAACAAAAAAGGACTACGGTGCAGCCGTCTTCACGCTCGACAGCGACATCCAGGGCGGCATGGGGGAGATCTTTGAGTTTGGCCAGGGATTCATCTCGCCGCCGTTTTTTCTGGACCATGTCCAGGAGGTCAACAACGGCATGTCCAGTTTCGAGACCAACCTTCGCGTCGGCCAGAAAAGCAGCGAGAAGATCGGCACCTACAAGTTTAGCCTGACCCTTCTAGAGGATGGCTGGGTGCGAGTGAAAGGGGTCACCAAGATGCCCGATCCGTCACTTCTGAAGACGAGATATCTCACCATCGATCTACCGACATTCCTGAGGTTCAGAGGGAAATTGGTGCAGGGTGACACGATCCGGGAGTTTGACGGTTCCAGCACGACTCAGTTCAAGGATGAGGAACTGAAAGGTTCAACCATCACGCTTTTCCCGGGCGATCCGAGACTCGAGTTCTCAGTCCAGCCGGAAGCGTGCTCCGAAATCCTGATCAGCGAGCATGGGATGAGGCTCTACGCGGACAAGAACGGCGAGCTAAGCTACAGGGTGGACCTGAGAGAACGCGGGGCCACTTCCGACCTCTCGGAGATCATGCCGAACGGCATCAACGTCTGGGGCCCTGATCTGCTCGGCACTCCTGATTACAGCACGTCCCGCAACCTGATTCTCAACCCCTCGTTTGAAGCTGGCTTCCGCCACTGGTCGTTTCGAACGTTCGCGGACTATGCCGCTCCGCTGAAGGATCAGGAGATGTTCGTGATTGACGATCAGGTCGCACATTCGGGGAGCCAATCCCTGCGATTCCGCGCCATGAAGAATCCCCTTCCATTCGCGACGTTTGCGCTCCCGGTGATTCCCGATGCCCAGTACACATTCAGTTTTTGGGCGAAGTCGAGCGAAGGAAAGACGGGCAGTCTTTACCTGGATGCGCGTTCCGGAAATAGCAGCCCTATTGTTGGCATGCCGACTCCGCTGTTCAAGATCACGGACCAGTGGAAACGCTACCAGGTCTCCTTGACGGTGCAAAATCCGTTTGTTTCAATCTTTTTCCGGACGGCGGATTCCAACCCTGAAGGGTTCATCTGGGTTGATGACGTGCAGTTCGAGAAGGGGCCGATGAGCGACTTTGAGCACCCTCCCGTCTTGACGCAATTGCTCAGTTCGGCCCGCGGAAATTTCCTGGAGTTCGGAAAGCAACCGGACTTCCGGCTAAGAGTTCGAGCGGTTCCGAAATCGAAAGGCTCCTTGGCGGTTTCCGTGCAGGACTTTTTCTTCAATACCGTCTTTAAGGGCAACTTTGATTTCCATGCAGATGAAACCGGAGACGCGATCGTACCACTTCCGGACTTGGATCGGATTGTGAGCAATGGCAAACTCCGCGGGGTCTTCGAAGTGACCGCCTCCGTCCAGTTGGAGGGCCGCGCAAAGCCGTTCAAGGATTACGCGCGGTTCTCCGTTATGAATTTTCTTAAGAACGAACATCGGAACAAACACCTCTTCGATATCACCTACGCTTACACTCTGCAGGCGGGAGGACCGGAGATGGGGCGATTCATTGCGCATGAACGAAACCTCGGATATGGCTCCTATTCTTATGACTTCCTGAAGTTCGGCAATGACCTCGACCTTGAGCTAGACAAAGAACGGGCAGATCTGCTTACGAAATACGGCTTCGAGCCGACAGGTCGTCTCATCGCGAGTGCGCTTACCGGAGACGGAGAGATTTCCGAGAAAAACGGTCAGATGAAAGTCACCGGCATCAAGAGCATGATCGATCCGACACCGGAGCAGTTGAAGGCCGTAGAAGAAATTTGCCGGGTCAAGGCCGAACTCCGGCCGTGGAGCCCGGTCTGGTTCTTCACCGCGGAAAGCGACCCTGGTATGATGCCAATGGCGGGCCACTTGGACGCATTTGCCAAGCTGATCGTTGCCGCGAACAAGGGCCTCAAGAAGGGCAACCCGAATGCCAAGGTCCTGGTCGAAGGCGGACCATGGAACATTGATCCCGAGAACGGAATCAAGCTCTATGAGCGCTACATTCAAGAGACCAAAAAGGTGGATCCTTCGGTAAAATTCGACGGTGCCGCCGGGCATCACTACATCAATTTCCCGGAGCCGTTGGATGCCAATGTCTCAGCCTTTCTTGAAATGCTGGATCGCAACGGCCATCCGGAATGGCCGCTTTATTTGAATGAAGGGGGATGCTTTACCCCGATGAGCATTCCCCAGCTCGGCATCACGCCCTACGTTTGGAACTCCTCGAATTACTGGTATCTTCCTTCGCTTTCCTATGGGATCGGGAGGGCGGAGCGTATCTCGGCCGCATTCATGGCCCGCGCCTGGTTGGTCGCCCTCAAGCACCAGGACCGTGTGGCCTGCATGAACAGTTTCTTTACGCCGAACCGCTACCTGGATGTGGATTTCGCACCACGGGTGAACGACAAAATTCCCAACACGCTCGGCCGCATCCTGGGCGACGCCTACTTCTATCAGGATGTGAAGTTTGTGCCATACGCCCGGGCCTATGTCTTCCGCCAGGACGCCGACGGGGCCCCCATTGCGGCACTCTGGGGCTACAAGGAAACAGTTGATCGATTCAAAGAGAAACCCATCACCGTCCGGTTCGATTTCCGCAAACTGGACCTCTCCTTCATTGACCTGATGGAGAACACGGTGACTTTCCCGAAGGATCCAGAGGGATACACGCTCATTCCGATGACGCCGTTCCCCATTTTCATTAAGGGAGCGCCGGGCTCTCAGGACCAACTCAGCCAGGCCATCGCCGCGGGAGTCGCGGTGGACGCCAACGAGACGGATGCACTCCATGTCTCCGCCTATCCGGAGGGAGACGGAACGGCCATGATCGTGCTGAAGAACAACCTTCCCCGCAGTTTTGAGGCCGAAGCCACGGTCACGCTCAACGGGTCCGCGATTGCAGACGACCTCAAGCTGGCTCCATTGGAGGAGATCCGGAGAAGCCTGGAAATTCCGGGACGGCCGCTGGCGACCAACACGCTCCTGCCATTCGACTTCGCCCTGCGGGTCGGCCAAGGCGGCTCCCTTGAAGTTCAGGGCACTTATCTTTTGCTGCATTCGGGTGCCAATGCCGCCGTCTCCTTGGACAGCAAGTCCGACGACTGGCAGGGAACTCCCGCTCTTGATCTGGGAGACGGCATTTCACTCAAGACGCACGCGGCAAACGGCAGTGTGAGTTTCCTGATCGCGGCCCAAGGATCACAGCTTGATCCAGTCGAAACGTTCGCCGGGGTCGGGTTCTACTTCGATCCTTTCGAACGGACCGCAGATTGGACAACGCCCAAGAATGCGAAGGGCGACTTGGGAATTTACGAATTGAAGAAGGATGAAAACGGTGCCCTCGGCGCCTACTGCCACATCGTCCAGGGCACTCAAGCCGGATCGAGCAGCAGCGTCTTGTTCCAAGGCAAGATGCAACCGCGATTCGAGGTCCGGACGGGAAAGACGGCGGATGGCGTCTTCGTGGAATGCCGGGTTCCCGACGTTCTCCTCTCACCCCTCTCGATCACCCCCGGGAGCCGGTTCGGATTGAACGTTTCGATTCCCGGCAAGAAAGGGATCAAGACGCTGGCCCCGATTCCTGGGTATAAGAGTCCGGGAAACCTCGGCGACCTGAACTTGATCATGGCGATTTTCAATCCGCAAACGACCACCCCGATCTCCGAACCACAGAAAAAGTAAATGAACCGCTGTCTTCTCGGCCTTGGCGTGGCTTGCGCTCTGGCGCTCGCTCCCGCATCATTCGCCCAGGGAGCCAGCCCTTCCGGATTTTCGATGCCAGCCATTTTCAGTGACAACATGGTCCTGCAGCGCGATATGCCCGTCCCCGTTTGGGGAGAGGCACCTTCGGGCGAGAACATTGTGGTCAAGTTTAACGGACAGGAAAAGTCCGTGACGGCCGACGCGGAGGGACGTTGGAAAGCCTGCCTCGATCCGCTCCCGGTTTCGACCGAGCCCTCGACCCTTTCGGTTGTGGCAGCCTCGGGTCAGAAGGAGTTTAAAAACGTCCTCGTCGGGGAAGTCTGGCTGTGTTCCGGCCAATCCAACATGCAGGCGACTGCCAAGAGTTTGGAGATCCCCGAGGAGATTCAGGATGCCGACAACCCGCAAATCCGGTTCTTTTCCGCTCTGCGAAACGGAGTGGGAGAGTGGGTCCCCTGCACGACCGATTCCGCAAGGGTCTTTTCCGCCGCCGGATATTATTTTGCGCTCAATCTTTGGAAGCAGCTCCAGGTTCCGGTTGGAGTGATCAATGCGTCGGAAGGAAGCTCTTCGATCGAGACATGGATGCCTCCCGATAGCATCGTGGAGAATGATTTCCTCGTCGATCAGAACGGTTCCAAGCTGGGGGATGAGATGAAGAGCTTTGACGAGTTCTATTCCAACTACGATAACCTTTCGGCCGAAGAGAAAAATCGCGTCTTTCTCAAGCACTCCACGGGAAGCTACCCATTCGCGCGATCCTTCCTTAATCCGGATGGAACGCTCAAGCCGGACGTGGACCCGAGTATTCTGTTTCACATGACCGTGATCAAACCGGCCTTCTACTTCAAAAAATTCATCGCTCCAATCCTCCCCTACGGAATTAAGGGCGTCCTCTGGTATCAGGGCGAAACCAATTCCATGCCGGCCGGCGATTCACAGTATGCGCAAAAGCAGAAGATTCTGATCGAAGGCTGGCGCAAGCTGTGGCAGGAGGGCGAATTTCCTTTTTATCTCGTCCAGATTCCGCCCTGTGCCTCTTACGAGGTGTTGCCGGATTTCTGGATTCAGCAGTACAAGGCCGCGCAAATCACCGCGAAAGCGGGTGTGATTCCGACCGTGGATATCGGGGAGCTCAACAATTCCCATCCCAAAAACAAGCGCGATCTCGGCGCGAGACTCGCTCTTCTGGCGCTCAAAGACACGTATGGAAAAAAGGAAGTGGTCGCCTCCGGCCCCACCTTCCAATCATTCCGCGCAAAGGGGAATACCGTCGAAGTTGCGTTCGACAACATCGGTTCAGGACTCACGACGAAAGATGGACAGCCACCCGATTGGTTCGAAGTCGCCGGACAGGACCGGAAATTCCAGAAAGCCAGCGCCGCTATTAATGGCGACAAGGTCGTGCTGACCTCACCGCTCGAAGTCACCGCGTATGTCCGTTTAGGGTGGAGTCATTTGGCCGAACCAAACCTGCGGAACAAGGAGGGCCTCCCGGCTTTTCCTTTCACCACCGAAGAAGCATCTTTCACCACGCCCGGGCCCACGGGACACCCATCACCCTAACAGGCAGCGCCGGATCCCGTCCAGATACGCAACACTCAATGAAAGCCAAAAATCCCAAAAGTCACTCCGGAAGCAAAAAGCCCGCCCGGAAGGCAAAATCCGCAGGCAATCCAACCGTGGTTTTTCCCGAAAAAGGAAAGGTCGTTTTGGAAGATCGCCAGCCCCCGGTCCCTGGCATCGGTGAGCTTTTGATCCAAACCGAACGCACCCTCATCAGCACCGGCACCGAGTTGACCATGATGACGGGCGATTTTCCGCCGGGTTCTTTCTGGGACAACTACACGCGATATCCCGTGCTGCCGGGCTACTGCAACATCGGAACGGTCATCGGCCTCGGTAAAGATGTCGATAAAAAGTGGCTGGGCCAGCGCGTCGGGAGTTGGGGGGGGCATGCCCGCCAGGTGGTCGTTCCCGCCGCGGAGTGTCGTCCCGTGCTCCACGATATTCCCAGCGAACAAGCCGCTTTCTTCACACTCGGCGAGATCGTCATGCACGGCGTTCGCCGGTCGGGCATCCGCTGGGGAGAATCCGCCGTTGTGAATGGCTTGGGCCTCATCGGGCAGCTCGCGGTTCAGTTTTGTCACATTGCCGGTGCCCGTCCCGTGTTCGGCGTGGATATCTCCCCGAACCGGCTCGGATACCTTCCCGAATTCCCATCAATAGTTCCGGTCAATCCGGTGACGACATCGATCGTCGAAAAAGTTCACCGTTTGACGCGCGAACGCAAGGCGGATGTTGTTTTTGAAACAACCGGAAATCCCGATCTGATTCCGAAACAGTTCGAGGTTTTGCGCGACCAGGGACGCTATGTCGTTCTCAGCAGCCCCCGGGGAAAAACGTCCTTCGATTTCCACGATCTTTGTTGCGCACCGAGTTACACCATCATTGGAAGCCATAACTACTCCCATCCCAAGTATGCGACTCCCGATAATCCGTGGACCCTCCTCCGGGACGGCGAGCTATTCTTCGACTACCTGGCGGAAGGGGCGTTGCAGATTGAGCGTCTCATCTCCCACCGATCGAGTTATACTGAGGCGTGCGCGCTGTATGAAGCCTTGGTGCGCGATCGCTCCACTGCCATGGGGGTCATCCTGGATTGGACGGCGTGATCGCGGCCATCGAAGATCCGCCAATGGAACGAAAAGTCCGGGTAGCCATCGTCGGGTTCAGCTTCATGGGGACAACCCATGCCCAGGCCTATCAAGCGCTGGCCGATGCGGATCTCGTGGCTGTGGTGGCCAGGGATAAAGTCCGAGCGGCGGATAATCTGGGGCGCTTGAACCTCACGAAGCCGGTCTATTCGTCTTTGAGTGAATTACTCGCCTCAGAGGATGTCGATGCCATCGATATCTGTACGCCCACGGATCTGCACGCGGACTTTGCCCTTGAGGCCATTGCCGCGGGCAAACATGTCTTTTGCGAAAAACCCCTGGCCCTTGATCCCCAGGACGCGGAAAGGATTTGTGTGGCGGTCGAAGAGCGCGGTGTCTTTGCCCAAGTCGGACACTGCATCCGGTTCTGGCCGGAGTATCAGGCCCTTACCAAACTGGTGCGCTCGGGTTCGGCCGGCCGAATTCTCAGCCTCAGTCTCGAACGCCGGGGAGCGCGCCCTTCGCTTGGCGTGGCGAACTGGCTCAACGATCCCACCCGCTCGGGCGGCGCCGCCATGGATTTGCACATTCACGACACCGATCTTGTTCTGGATCTCTTCGGAAGGCCTCAAGCCGTGACCTCAACGGGCACGCAGGACGCGTTCGGGTGGAGTCAGATTCACACGATTTACCACTACGCCGATGTGGCCGTGGCAGCGGACGGGGGGTGGAATTCGCCGGAGCACTGGGGTTTCAAAATGGCTTTTCAGGCCGTTTTTGAAAGGGCGGTTCTCGAGTATGACTGTCGACGGACTCCCACCCTCTGCATCACCAACGAAAAAGGGAACGCGATGCCGCATCCCTTCGAAACTCCCTTCCGGGCAGAATCCGTGTCCGGCCTGGGCAACCTTTCCTCACTCGGGGGCTATTACAACGAGCTGGCCTATTTTATCAATTGCATCGCAAATAATTGCCGGCCCGAAATCGCCACGCCCGCTCAGGCCCGCGACGCCGTAAAGCTGGTCTGGTCTGAGATTGCATCGGCTGCAGAGAGTCGCACTATCTCGCTGAAAGGTTTCTGAAAGCCTGTTGATTTTCCAAGTTACCTACGCAAACTGACCGCTGCACCTCACGCTTGCGTTCCGATCTCAAACCCCCAACTCCCTCCAACCCCCTATCACCCACCCATGAAAATCACATCCCCAAACCGCTATTCGGTCATTCTTGGAAATCTTGGAAACACCTGTGATCGCTTCCTGCCCACCGGCTACAAAGAGGCCCGGCCAAAGCGCGAGATGCTGCGGGAAGCGGCGTCCATCCCCGGGATCGAGGGAGTCGAGCTGGTTGGCACCTGGGACATCCGCGAGGACAATGCCGAGGAAGTGAAAACATGGCTGAAGGAGGACAATCTCTCCTGTGTCTCGATCATACCCGATCTCTTTTCGCAGAAACGCTGGGGCCTCGGCAGCTTGAGCGCGAAGGACCCCGCCATCCGCCAACAGGCTCTCGATGAGACCCGCTCGGTAGCCCGAATTGCCCGCCATCTGGGCTGCCCACTCATCAATCTCTGGCTGGGGCAGGATGGCTATGATTACCCGCTCACCGCTGACTACCGGAAACAACGAACCGACCTGATGGAGGGGATCCGGCAGGTGGCAGGCGAGTTTCCCGACCTCCGCTTTGCCTTGGAATACAAACCCAAGGAACCGCGGACCCATTCCTTCCACGCCCGCGCCGCCGACACGCTCCTGATGGCGCTGGAAACCGAGTGCCCGAACGTGGGGGTCTGCATCGATGTCGGCCATGCCTTCGTGGCAGGTGAGAACGTCGCGGAGGCGGCTGTCATTTTGCAACATCACGGCGAAAAGCTGTTTCACATGCATTTCAATGACAACTACCGCAGTTGGGATGACGACATGATTGTCGGTTCGCTGCATGTCGTTGAGTATTTTGAGCTCCTTTTCTGGCTCGCGGAGACCGGATACGCGGGCTGGTATTCCATGGACCAGTATCCGTATCGCGAGGATGGCGCAGCCGCCGTGAGGGAAAGCGTGGCGTTTCTCCGCTCGGTGGAACGGTTGCTCACGCAGGATGTCATCGCGGAAATGCGCGAACTTATCGCTGTTGGGGACCCCACGGCGACGACCCGCTGGATGAGAGAGATCCTGTTTGAACGTCCCCGCCCCTAGGATTGCCAACCGCACCATGAAGCGTTTTTTTGATCGAATTTCCAGCAAGGCCCGAAACGTGGACGAAGCCCCGGTTCTGATCGTGGCCCTCGGCGACAGTCTCACGCAGGGAGTGATGGAACACCGTCGGCTCGATTCTGCATCGGTCTATCACCGGATCCTGCAGGAACACCTCGAGACCCACTTTCCGGCCACGACGTTCAGCACGATCAATGCGGGAGTTTCCGGGGACACGGCCGCGGGTGGCTGCAAGCGTTTGGAACGCGACGTGATCCGCCACCAGCCCGACCTGGTCATCCTTGCATTCGGCTCGAATGATTCGGTTCGAGGCATCGACTACCTCCCGCAATTCGAGAGCGATATGGAGGCGATTATCCGGCGGGTTCGCACGGAGACCCAGGCGGATCTTCTGGTGCTGACACCACCCTTCATGGCCACCCGCCAGGATGGATTTCTTATCCATCCGGAGCACAGGATTTACACCGAAGAAATTGTCCAGGCCCAGACCAGTGGAGTGCTCTGCGAATTCACCAACGTCGTTCGGAAGCTCTGCCTCCGCCACGAACTCGTGATGGCCGATATCCGCGCAGCCTGGATGAGGCTCGCCGCCGATGGCTTGGACACCGATACTTGGATGGTCAACGGCTTGAACCATCCGGGCCCCCAAGGCCACCGCATCGCTGCCGATCTGGCCTTTCATGCCCTCCTCACAGCCGGGCTCAACGTCCGGCCACTCAATGAAGCTGGAAATTAACCCGAATTTCGCCTGGCTGTTGGCCACAAAACGCGACCATCATGCGCCCCTTTCCTTATCGAAATTCACCACTAGATTTCGGAGCAGGATGATGCTGGGAACTTGCGATTTGGTCAAAGGGGTGGAATTCGCTAAAGGTGTTGGAGGGAATGCCCCCGCTGGGGATGTTGGGAAAACCACGGCTGCCCGATCCAACAACAATCGCGGCGCGGCGGGCCGCGGTTTCACCCTGATCGAGCTGTTGGTCGTCATAGCGATAATCGCCATTCTGATTGCCCTCTTGTTTCCTTCCGTGGCCTCTCTTCGCGAAAAGGGGCTGGCCGGAAAATGTGTGGGCAACCTCCGAGCGATAGCGTCAGCGATCCGCCTCAATGCGGCGGACAATAACGGCAAGTGGGTCATCATGGATAATGAGATTTACGGATCTTGGGATAAGACACTGCGTGATCGCGGCTACATGGATTCGGACAAAGCTTCCTTTTGCCCAAGTTGGGCTCCCAAATCGTACGCAATTTACCAGACTTACGGAGTGACATGGAATGGCCGCGCGCTCGCCCCTGACGACCAGAACATCATCACGGCGACTTATCCCACTTCCTCAAGCCCAAGAACCTACTTTGACATCAAACTGATGGCTATCGAGAAACCCTCAAAATATCTGCTTCTGGCAGACAGCTATACGACCCGCTCATACTTCAAACCTCTGTCTCAGTACCATATCGTTCAAGGAAATTCGGGCATGGATGAGATCCATCTCCGGCACAACAACCGGGCCAATGCGCTTTTTGCGGATGGCCACGTGGATTCCCTTAATCCCGCCGGTCTTCGCGAAATTGGATGGAGCATGGCCTTCGATAAGAAGGGTTCTCTGACTAATTTTTAACCCCCGGGCCGTTGAAATCAGAACTCAGCACCGCGAGCCGCTTTGCCGAGGCCCCAGTGATTCCTTCCGGGGACGTTTTCACGTCAGATTCGATGGTTAGCACTACGTTATGAGTGCGACTCCCAGCCGGACCTTCGGAGCCGAACCCGAACCCCTAAAGCCGGAAGACCGATTCCGGTGCGGCACGCTCATCTACACGCGGGCAGGGCTTTTCACCCTTTTCGCCTGGTTGCTGTGGGGCGACTTCTGTTTCTATCTGATGGAAACCGTCTGGCCGAACGTGCTGCCTTTGCTCCTGAAGGCCGAAGGCGCGCCGAATTACGTCCTGGCTCTGGTCATCACCTCCATTCCGAGCGCGATGAACTTTGTGCTGAATCCCATCATCAGCACGATCAGCGACCGGTATAGAGGCCGGCGGGGGCGTCGAATTCCCTTCCTTCTTTTGGCAACCCCGTTCGTCACGCTTTTTCTCGTTTTGCTGGGATTCTCGCGGGAGCTCGGAGGCTGGATCCACCATCTGCTTTCCGGACCGTTCCCTGAACTGACATCGGGAGCAGTTACAGTGAGCCTTATTTCCCTGCTGGTGATTTGTTTTCGGTTTTTCGAACTCTTCATCAACACGGTCTTCTGGTATCTCTTCAACGATGTGGTTCCCGTGGCCTTTATGGGGCGCTTTCTGGGAATGTTTCGGGTGGTCGGAGCGGTCGCGGGGGCGCTCTTTAATTTCTTCCTGTTCCGCTATTCGGAGTCCCATACCTCGATTCTTTTCTTCGGTGTGGCCATTCTCTATGGCTCGGCCTTCATGATGATGTCGTTGAAGGTCAAAGAGGGGTCTTATCCCCCACCGGACCCTGTTCCCGAAGGGAGGTTTAAAGCGCTATCTCATATCAAGACATTCTTCCGCGAGAGTTTCAGTCACAAAATCTACCGTCTGATTTATGGTTACACGACCCTCTTCTATGCGGCGGGAACCATTCAGATCTTTATGATCTTTATGGCCTTTTCCGTCGGGTTGACGATTGATGAGGTGGGGAAGGTCGCCGGCATCGCCGCGCTCGTCAGCGCTGCGTTGATGTATCCGTTTGGAGCCTTGGTGGATCGCTTCCATCCGCTGCGCGTCATTCTTTTGGCTCAGGCGGGCTTTTGCCTCGTGGCCTTTTGCCAGTTGATTTTCCTTTTCGTGGAGTTTTCCAAGCCCACGGCCTTCTGGGTTTATGCCGGACTGGCGGCCCTTGCGCTTCCTTTCACTGTCGCGAATGCGGCGGCGGGTTTGCCCTTGGCCATGCGGCTCTTCCCCCACGATCGATTCGGCCAGTTCTGTGCAGCCAACGCAATGTGCGGAGCCGTGGGAATCACCGTGGGCGGTCTGCTGGCCGGGGGATTTCTCGATCTGATGAAGGCTTATTTCGAAAAGGAGAATTTCTACTATCGATTTGCCCCGCTCTGGAGTCTCGTTTTCATCGCTCTGAGCGGCTGCCTGACAATTCTGGTGTTCCGGGAATGGAAGCGGCTCGGTGGCGACAAAGGCTACGTCCCGCCGTCTGTCTCAAGCCAGAGTTAACGATCAAACCTCTCAAGCGACTTTCTGAGCCTCATAAGGGCACCCACGGTTTCCTTCGGTATCCGGCCACTGCGATCGGGCGGGACATCGAGCAGAAAATTGGTCTTCCGTTCACGCGCAATCAGCCGCATGCCCAGCAACTCCGCGTCGGACCGCAACTTGTCATCGGGCTGCCAGAACCACTCGTAGCCGATCGGATCACAGACTTCGCCGGGAATATAGAACGCCCCGGGAGAATCAGGCACATAGGTCAATTGACTCGCATCGGCCCGCTCCAGGGCGCCGGAGTGGCTGAGTTGGTGCCAGGGGTTATAGCCCTTGGCACTGCTGGGCAACCACCGCTCGATTGACATTAAATCCGTCGGCCATGTCGCATCGAGCATCAGCTTTGTCCCGTCGCCAAAGCCATTGTTCATCATGATGAGGGCGTCGGGCTGGATTCCGGCAATCTGGTCGTATTGTTGCCGGCGGCCGTCGTGTCCGAGAAGGGTGGGAATATCGATCCACATCTCAACCAGCGGACCGAACTGGGTGAGAAGTTCCTCGACCTGGGCCGTCTGAAAATCGCGGTAGGCCGAAGTGGTGAAAGCGCTTTCCCAGCGCGTGAAGGTTGGCGAGACCGACCCGAATCTGTGGTGGTTGTCCCAGGAGCAATAGTAAAGCCCGGGAAGCACCCCGCGCTTGTGGCAGGCATTGATGAACGCCTCGACGACGTTGGTGGTGTTTCCGCTCGTCCCGACGTGGTAGTCGGTGTGTTGGGATGGCCAGAGGCAATGTCCGGCGACGTGCTTGGCCGTGAGCACGGCATACTTCATCCCGGCATCGCGGGCCACGCTCACCCACTGGTCCACATCCAGTTTGTTCGGGCGATAGAGCGACGAC
The DNA here is from genome assembly GCA_945860745.1 of Chthoniobacter flavus. Lineage (GTDB taxonomy): Bacteria > Verrucomicrobiota > Verrucomicrobiia > Chthoniobacterales > Terrimicrobiaceae > CAMASH01. The sequence goes on from CAMASH010000057.1 coordinate 19,252, forward strand.
GGCTTGTCTCCTTTGGACAGTTCGTCTCCATCAAATGTGCTCATGCCGAAGTGAATATACATTCCATACTCCAGGGCTTCCCAGGCCTTGAGCTGCTTGAGACTGAGGCGTTGCGATCCGGAGTTGATTTCTTTTTTTGTGGTCATGGTGTGAAGGTCGTTCGGGACATGGTCCTGGCGAAGCTACGACGCCGAAACCCCGGACGGGGCGGCGATCCCGGCAGGGCGGGGGTCATTCAGATTCATTTGGTGGAACGTGGCAAGGCCGCCGGATCGCGTCTCCCGCAGAACCCGAACGGGACGCAGCCGGCTTGTCGGAGTCGCTTCCCGGGATCTTGGCCTCATCTCTTTTCAAGCACCGGGTGCGCCTCGTTTGCGACGGAGGATGCGACTTCAACCGGTTCGCCATCCGCCCGACGGCTGGCAATTCCGGCAATCAGCACATGCATCAGTTCAGCGGTCTCCGCGAACGAGTGAGGCGCGGCGCCCCCCGCCATCCATTGAATCACGCTCTGCATCTGTCGTCGAAAGGCCCGATAAGTATCTTTGAAGGTCACCGAGCGGTGCCCGTTCGCACCGTGGGCGTGGAAAGTAAACGCCCCGCCCACCGCTCCCTCGAGAGCGGTCAAAACCACCACCGTGCCGCATCGATGAGTCAAAAAGGCCACGCTTCCAGAGCCGGAAGGCACGACCCGAACCGTCTCAAATCCCGGGCCGAGAAGGCACGCGATCGGCTCGAGGAGATGGATTCCGTAACGTTCCCAGGTTTTCGGTGTGATGGCAGCGATCCAACGCCAGGAGCCGCGCAGCTCCTCCAACTCGGGAGCGTAGCGCATTCCACTCGAGGAAAGGATCCGGCTTCCTCCCTCGACCCATGCGGAAAACTGGCGCAAGTCGTCCGGATTGGTAGCCAGCGGCTTGTCAACAAACACTGGCAAACCGGCCTCCACAAATGGCCGGGCCCGCCGCACATGATCGTCGCCGTCATCGGTGGCGATGATCACGCCGTCAACCTCCCCGATGACATCCTCCGGTGAGGACACGATCGTCTCGATTCCGGTGGCCGCAGCCACCTCGGGAGCATCGGCGGGGTCATCGGTCCAAATGTGCGTGACCCGGGCACCCTCGATCGGACTATCCGGCTCGCAGCCGAGGTATTCAGGGATCGCAGGGTACGGACATCGACGCATGCGATCCTTGTCGTAACCATTGATCAGCGCCGACCAGGAATAGGGATGACCGTTTCCCGGGATCATCCCGATCATGGCGAGTCGAAGATCCGCTTTCACCACGCGGTCCATCCTCCATCGACCGCAAGGCATTGTCCGGTCACGAATGCGGAGGCCGGGCTGAGGAGAAAGAGAACCACGCCACTGATCTCCGGCGATTGCCCGATTCTCCCCAACATCGTCCGCCCCGAAAGGTTGGCAACAAACTCCGGATGGGCGGCTTGGACACCGGGATTCGGAAACGGCCCGGGTGCGACGCAGTTGGCCCGGATCCCGTGGCGGCCGTATTGCATCGCGAAATAACGCGTGAGTTGCACGATGGCCGCCTTGGACGCTCCGTAGTCCACCGGATTCACTGTCATCCGGCCCTGGTCGCCCGGCTGGTAGTCTTCCGGATGAGGCGATCCCAGTCCATACATGCTGGAAAAAAAGACCAGCGATCCGCCCTGCATCCGATCGGCGGCGGCCCGCGCGAAAATATGATTCGCCGTCACGGAAAGCCGGAGCGTCCGATCGAAATCTTCGCCGGTGATTTCCTCGAAAGATTTTCCACTGGATGTTCCCATCGCAAGAATGACCACTCCGGATGGCGCTCCGAACAGTTCGATGAGGCCGGAAACGTAGTTGGGGACGGCCTCCGTATCGCCGATGTCGAACTCCGCCGCGGTCGTCCGGGTCAAACCCTGTCCCTCAATCAACGCCTTTGCCCGGCCGGGAAGATCAATACAGATTGTCCGCGCCCCGGATCCGTCGAGCGCCGTTACGATAGCCGATCCAAAATAGCCCGCGCCGCCAACGACCCAGACCGGCTGATCCTGAAAAGAGAGATTCATCACTTTCCAGCCATGCTAGCGGCAGAGTCCGCAATGCGCATTGACAAAACTGCCGCTCGTTTGACTTTTCTGCTGATTCGACATTCCCATTCGCGGAAATATCGGACCCGATCGGGAACTTCTTTGATAGTTTCGATGAACCCCGCTTTTCTCAGCCAGTGGTCGAAGCCATCTCTCATGCGATTGGCGCCTCCAAACGCGGAGGGGTCATCGGGCCTGCGAACTGACCGCATCACGACATCATCGTTGTCTCCCGCGGCGATGCTTCCTTCAGCATCAACGGCCGGGAGTATCAGTGTGCCAGCGGCTGCGCGTTGCTCATCCCGCCGAATCACGAGTTTGTCGGCAAGGCAGGCATTCACGGCTGCGTTCTCTGGGTTCAACATTTTCGTTTCAAAAGCCGATGGCAGGCGGGCAGCCTCCGCAAGGCTGCAGGACCCCGCGAACCGGAACTCTGGTGTGGTGCCGGGTTGGACGACTGGGCGCGGGCTTTGCTGAGGCGGACGAGCGTTCTTCACCAAAGATCGTCCCGGCCGAAAGGGGAACTCCCGCGCGTCTTGAATCTTCTCTTTGATACCCTGCGCCAGCAGGCTGGGGCGCCCCAATCCTCCGCAGGACGACTCTCCCGGGAAATGGCGTCCCTGGTTTCGCTAATCGAGAGCCACCCTCTTCCCTCAGTCGCACATTTCGCCCGTCTCGCCGGTTTTTCGCCCGGTCACTTCCGGGATGTGTTCCGGCAGCAATGCGGTCGAAGTTTGGGCCGATTCATCCGGGAACTGAAAATGAACGAAGCTGTTCGGCGCGGATCTGGCCCCGAAATTTCTGTTCTTCCCCGGGAAGCATCGCAAAATCACCCAAGCAGCCCCTGAAGCACGATCATGCCTACGCTTGCCACCACCGTTGACGGACTGAAATTCAAGAATCCGTTTGTCATTGCCTCCGGCCCTCCTGGAACCAACCTGAACGTCATCAACCGCGCCTTCCGCGAAGGCTGGGGCGGCGTCATTGCCAAGACGGTCAGCCTCGACTCCACCAAGGTCATCAATGTCACTCCGCGCTATGGCAAGCTGCTCTCGAAGGACAAGGCGGAGGTCATTGGCTGGGAAAACATCGAACTGATCAGCGACCGGCCGTTTTCCATCTGGCTGGAGGAATTCAAGAAAGCCAAGGACACCAACCCGGAAGGCATCCTCATCGCCTCGATCATGGAGGAATACAACAAGGATGCCTGGATCGAGATCGTCGAACGGTGTCAGGAGGCCGGGGTGGATTCCTTCGAACTCAACTTTTCCTGTCCGCACGGCCTGCCCGAGCGAAAAATGGGCATGGCCATGGGTCAGGATCCTGAACTGCTGGGCGAAGTGTGCGAATGGGTCATGTCCGCCGCGAAGAAGCCCGTCTGGGCCAAGATGACGCCGAACATCACGGCTATCGAAGAGCCGGGCCGCAAGGCGCTGGCGGCCGGGTGTCAGGGCGTGGCGGCGATCAACACGATCCGCAGCGTCATCGGCGTGAATCTCGATACCCTGCGCCCGGAACCGAGCGTGGAAGGCTACACCACCCCGGGTGGCTATTCGTCCCGGGCGGTCAAACCCATTGCCCTGCGGGTTTGCATGGAACTGGCCACCATGATCGCACGGGAATATCCCGGCCGTTCGGTCTCCGGCATCGGGGGAGTGGAAACCGGCGAGGATGCCGCCGAATTCATTCTGCTCGGGTCGGACACCGTGCAAGTCTGCACCGGCGTGATGAAGTTCGGCTATGCCATGGTCAAGCCGATGTGCGAGCAACTGCTGGCCTTCATGGAAAAGCACAAATTCGAGACCATTTCCGATTTCAAGGGCAAGAGCCTGCCGTATTTCACCACCCACGCCGAACTCGTCCGCAGGCAAAAAGAGCGCAAGGCCGCGCAGAAAGCCGCCGGGGAGCAGAAAGTGGTCAAGGCCGATGGCGAGTGGAGCGGGGACGATTTCGTCAAACAATCCGCGGCTCTGGCCGACGGCTAGCGTCCGACCACTGCGGCGCCTCCCGATTCGTCCACCCTCCATCAGAAATCCCATGACACCCTGCCCAGCCTTCATCGGCGGCGAATGGCTCGACCAGAAGAGCCTCGCTTCCACTCCCGTTTACAATCCCTCCACCGGTGAGATCATCGCCGGATGCCCGGTCGGCACGGCCGCCGAGGTCAACGCCGCG
>CAMASH010000058.1 GCA_945860745.1 Chthoniobacter flavus
GGTCGCAGGAACCCGAAATCGCGCTCGTAGGCCTCGGGGTAAATGTCCAGGAACGTGTCAAAATGCGCGTCCAGGCATTGCCAGAGCGGGGAGAGTTTCGGCCTGCGGGCACGGTATGCTTGAGCCTCCATACCCGCTATGATAAAAAATAGGGTGTGCCAAATAACGGCATACCCTCAAAAATCGAAGGCGCCCAATGCTTCGACCGCATTCGCGGCTATCTCTCCACCTGCCGAAAGCAGGGCATCAGCCTCTGGGACGCCTGCTTCCAAGCCGCACTCGGCCAGCCCTTCCTGCCGACTCTTCCAGAATCACGTCAATCGACCTGAAGAGTTACCCCGGCTTGGCCAGGCGGGCCCGGACGGTGCGCGATGTCTCCAGCGCCAGATCCAAAGCCTCGGATTTTCCGGTGGCATGAAAATATTCCACCAGTCCCAGAATCGCGAACGCATCCGCAAAAATGCTCTCGGCCCCACGGGTCACGGCTCCTAACTCATCGGTGGCAAAGACCCAGTTTCCCTGCTCATCGCGACCATGGGCACGGAGAAATTCGAAGAGGCCATCCGCCGCCGCCAGCCATTCGTCGGATGGTTCCACCCGACGGTGGAGCGCGGAAAAGGTCCACAGCGCCCGCGCCTGCGACCACAGGAATTTTTCCCGGCTCTGGATCTCGCCCTCGTCGGAGATGCAGGGGAAAAGGCCGCCATTCTTGCGATCAATGGCATGCCGCATCCAAAACGGCATCACCTCCTCGAGAAGATGCCGCCGGAGAAAAGCCTGAAGGTCTTTGCCACTAGGTCATCGTTTTCCCTGCTTGATCAGACTCAAACAATTGGCTCCGCCGAGCAATCTCCGATCCTCGTCCGTCAAGAAATCCATTTCGTTAAGAAGGCCGAAGGTTTGGGGAAATGTCCGCAGTATTTGACCCTCTTGGCCTCACAAGCGCTTCGACGCAGCCACGGCCTCCAGCCGGGCTTCGATGCGGGCGGCGATGGCCAGGAGCGAAGGTTCCTGAAAAAGCTGCAGGAACGGAATCGTGACCCCAAAGGTTTCGCGGATGCGGATGTCGATAGCGACGGAACTCAGGGAATCAATGCCAATTTCTCGTAGGGCCAGTTGCGGGTCGATCTGAGCGATGGGGACCTGCGTTTCCCGGGCGATGAGTTCACAGAGCGCCTGGATGATGAGCCCCTGCCGTTCTTCGGGCGGCGCAGACCGGATCTGTTCTCCCGCAGCCTGTACCGTGCCTTCGGCGGCGGGTTGCCCGAAGCTGGCGGCGAGCTGACCAAACCGTGCTCCGCGAGCTTCGCGAGGAAACCCCTGGATCCACGAGGCCCACTTGACGCAGGCGACCGTGGCCCGCCGACGGCCTTCCCGCAGAAGGCGGGTGATGGCCGCTCCCGCCATGGCCGGTGGCATAAGCGGCAGCCCAATCGCCTCGAAAAACGCATCCGCCCGGTCGAAGCGCTGGGCCATGCTGCGCTGGCCGGAAAACGGCCCGAAGTTGACCGACAAGGCAGGCCAGCCCTCGCGCAGGCGGTTTTCCACCAACGCATCTTGGAAGGCGTTTCCCGCCGCATAGTTGGTCTGGCCCGGACTACCCCAACTGGAAGCGATGGAGGAGAGGAGGACAAAATGCTCCACCTCCTCTTCCAGGGCGAGTTCATGCAAGTTCCAAGTGCCGGCCACCTTGGCCTGGAGCGGTTTCACGAAGGCTTCCGCCGTCATGGTTTCTATGAGGGCATCGTTCACCACCCCGGCGGCATGAAAAATCCCCGCCAGGGGGGGGAGTTGGTGGAGAAATTCCCGCAGGCGCGCACAGTCTGCCGGACAGGCGACGTCGGCGGCGAAGAAATGCACGGAAGCCCCGGCGGTGGCGAGTTCCGTGAAATCGCGCCGCCGGCTTTCCTCCGGCGCGGAGCGGCCCGACAAGATCAGATGTCCGGCTCCAGCCGAAGCTAGCCAGCGGGCCAGGGCAAACCCGATCTCGCCTAGTCCTCCCGTAATAAGATAACTTCGGTCCTTGCGGAAGACCGCCCCGCCGGGGCGGGGTGGAGCCGGATGGAGCGGAACCGGGTCGAGCCGTAAGGAAAGGCGGCCGAGATGCGTCCCGCCGGCCATTTTGCGGAAGGCCGTAGCGGCGGCGGCGGCCGGAAAGACTTCCAACGGCGGGAGACGGATCCGACCCTCTTGCAGCATGGCCAGGGCGTCGGAAAGACTTCGTCGCAAGGACGCCGCCCACCGGCTGCCGGGTTCATCCAAATCAACGGCAAAGAAGCTGATGTTGCGGTGGAACCCCGCGAGGTCAAGGGGACGGCCTTCCAGGATGTCCCGCTTGCCAATTTCCACGAAACGCCCGTGCGAAGCGAGAAGGCCGAACGATTGGGTCAGGGCTTCACCCGTCAGGGAATTCAGCACCACGTCAACCCCCACGCCGCCGGTGATGCGGCGAATGCCGGGAGCAAAATCGAGAGAGCGGGAGTCAAAGACCTCCGCGACGCCTTGGCGAAGAAGGTGGCGGCGTTTCTCCGCCGTCCCCGCCGTGGCATAGACGGTGGCCCCGAGGGCTTGGGCGATTTCCACCGCGTAGTGGCCGACTCCTCCCGCTGCCGAATGGATCAACACCGTCTCCCCGCGTTGGAGGCGCGCGAGATCGACCAAGGCCCGCCAGGCGGTCAGGAGCGGAATCTGCGCTCCCCCATATTCCGCCGGAAGACTCTCGGGCCGGGCCAGGGCCTGGGCGGAGGCAAGCGTGACAAAAGTCTGAAAGGCCTCGGGAATCCCCCAGCAAACCACCTCGTCACCGGGCTGAAAACCGGAGCCGCAACCGGCCCGTTCCACCACGCCCGCGCATTCGAATCCGAGGCGGGATCCCGAGGCGGACGCAGCGAGCAAATCGGACGAGGCGAGCCCTCCCACCTTGAGCGCATCTTTGTAGTTGAGGGCGGCGTGGCTGACCCGAACTTCCATTTCGTCGGGCTGGGGCGCACGCCTCCGGCCGGCGCGAAAATCCAGAGAATTCCACTTTCCGGGTGTGCCGATCTCCAGGCGCGCCGAAATGGCGTCAGGGCCGCCCCCCGCTGACTCGGCGGCGGGCTGGTCGCCTGCGGCATAGCGTCCGACCTCGCGCAGGAGAAATTCTCCATTCCGCCAGGCCCCCTCGCGGGCAAGCGGTTCCTCGAAGAAATAGTCGAGCAGGGTTTCCGCCGGAGGGTCGGTCGCGGGGTCGGAGGGAAGGTCAACGGCCAGAATGTCGAGGTCTGACCGTTCCTTCATCAAACTGCGAAAGACGCCCCAAAGCGAAGCCGCGACCAAGTCCGGCGCGGTGTCGGAAGGCACCAATCGCAACGCGCCCCGGGTGAGAAAGATGACCCGCAGGGGTTTTCCCGTATCCGCAAAAGGCAGGCAGGTTCGGGCGAATTCCAGCACGGCCCATCCCGCCGTCGCGACGGCGGCGCACCAGGCCGGACCCTCGGGGCAAACTGCGCTCGAAGAGAATTCGTAAAGGGCCAGCCCCGGCTGCAAAGAGGGGTGGTTTTCCAGACAGACCGGGATGGGGGGAAGGCAACGAGCGAGGGCGGCGGCCCAGCGCTGGCCGCCTGGGGCCCAAACCGCCAGCGGAAGCGAGGGGGCGGCCGGAGCGGCGGCCCGCCTCCAGCGATCCTCGTAAAACCAATCCGCCGGCACGTCTTCGGAGGCGGGCCCGATGCGCCGCAAAGTGAGCCCCTCCAGCACGAGCGAAACCGCGCCATTTTCCCCGAAGACGGTCAGATCTCCCGTGCAGGAATCCTCCCGCACCTCCTCCAGACGACTCCAAACCGTGCAGGACCGCCCCGTCGATTGGAAAAAAGTCGCCCGCCGGAGCGAAACCGGCAACCAGTTGCCCCGGGGAATGCCTTGGCGGGCGCAGAGGGCCAGGCTGGTTTGGAAACAAAGGTCGAGCAGGCAGGGATGACACAAAAAGTCCTCGTTGACGGCCACTTCGTCCCGCAGGCGAACCGTCGCAAAAGCGCAGCGATCCTGAAACCGAATGGATTCCAAGCCTTGAAAAGCGGGGCCGTATTGGAGATTGAAACCCTGCAGGAGGGAGGCAAAAGCCGTGCCATCACAGTCGTCCGTCCAAGGGCCGACCGCAGAGGAGGGGCCGGGAGCGGCGGCCGGGGTGAGGCCGGGAGCGGGCACCCGCGCGGTGGCGTGCAGAGTCGTCCGCTCCGCCCCGGCAAGGTCAAACGTTTCGCTGCGGATGCTGAGCCCGCCCCATGCATCGATTTCCGAATGCAGGGTGGGATAGGGGCCTGGGCCGAGCAAAAGCGCATCCGCAAAAACGATTTTTTCCAGGGCGAGCGGACCTGTCTCGGGCAGGGCGGATTCCCGCGCGGCGGCAAAGAGCATTTCCACGAAGGCGGCGGCGGGAAAAACCGGCAGGCCCGAGACGGCGTGATCGCGCAGCCACGGGTGCAAGGCGAAACCGGGTTCAGCGGCCCAGCGGTGGGGCAGCGGCCCAGAGCGCTGGCCCAGCAGCGGGTGGACGATGCGGGGATGGGTCCAGCGCTGGAGGCCGGGGGTGGAAAACCAATGCACCTCGCGCTGCCAGGGATAATTCGGCAGCGCCAGACCGAGTGGGTCCGCTCCGGGATGGAGCGCTTTCCAGTCCGGCTCAGCCCCGGCGACATAAAGGCGCGCGGCGAGGTCGAGCAACCCCAGCCGGTCCACCCGCCCGCCGGAGGTCACCGAAAGGACCCGCGGCGAGGCTTCCCCGCCTGCGCTTCCTCCCGGCACTGGCAAATCCCCGCCCGCGCCGATATTTACCACCACGTCGCAGGCAGGCTGGGTCTGGGTGCCGGGGGCCGATCGGGAGGATTCTCCCAGTGCCTTCCGCCAAGCCAGCTGCGTGGCCGACTCCAGCGTCAGCCTACCCAGAGCAAATGCCGCCGGAATTTCGCCCCACCCCGTCCCGCTGACCGCCTCTGGAACAAACCCCCAGGCGGTCAATAATCGGAATACCCCGACCTGCACGGCAAAATGGGCCACCTCGGGGCCGCCCGCGCTGGCCGAGCCCGCCAGGGGCTTAAGGATGGCGTCGATCTCCTGCAGCGTCCGGGCAAATTCGGGTTCTTCCAGAAGCGAGGCGGCGTCCAGCGGGATGGCGGTGGGCTCGGAAAAATGAAAAGCGAGGCGGGGAGCACCGCGTCCGGGACGACCGGAGACCCAGCCGTGGTGCGCCCGACCGGCCGCAAAAGCCTCCAGAGCCTGACGAATAGAAGCGACCTCGCCTGAGAAAGCAGCGCGAATGCCATGCGGCGTGCGGCGGCCGGCTCCGGCGCACAGGTCGGCCAGGCGGGGCGGAGAATCGGCGGCAAGTAAAGCGACAAACTGCCCCGCGAGTTCCGTCAGGGCCTCGGGACTGCGCGCGCTGAGCGGCAGGACGCCCGACTCGAGACGGACCGGCGCGGAGGCGGAAATTTTGCGCGGGGCGGATGGCGGCGGTTCCTGCAAAACGAGATGGCAATTGGAACCTCCGTAGCCAAACCCGTTAATTCCCGCCAGGCGGGGAAGTTCCCCCTTTGGCCAGGGGATATTCTCGCGCGGGATGCGCAGGCCCCAAGCCGCAAAGGGAATCTGCGGGTTGGGCTGCTCAAATCCGGTCTGGCGGGGAATGCAGTCGTGCCGGAACGAGAGGAGCACCTTGATAACCGAGGCAATGCCCGCCGCCGCTTCGGTGTGGCCGATGTTGGCCTTGGCCGAACCGATCCAGCAGGCCTGACCGGGCGGACGGGCCGCGCCGAAAGTCTCACCGAGGGCGCGGGCTTCGATGGGGTCGCCGACCGCCGTGCCCGTGCCATGCGCTTCCACAAACCCAGCCCGACCCAAATCCAGTCCGCCCTGTTTCCAGGTGGTTTCGATGAGGGTTTTCTGCGCCGCCAGACTGGGCACGGTGATCCCATCGGTGCGCCCATCCTGATTGGCGGCGGCACCCACAATCAGGCCGTGAATGTCCATCCCCCGCTCCAGCGCGAAGTCCAGCGGACAAAGCAACGCCACCCCCGCGCCCTCTCCTTTCCCGTAGCCGTCGGCCCGCGCATCGAAGGGTTTGCTGAGGCCATCGGGGGCGAGAAAACGCGCCCGGCAGAGCGAAGCAATCGCATTGGGATACGCCATCAGCGACACCCCGCCGGCGATGGCCAACTCCGCCGCTCCGCGCCAAATCTCCTGGCAGGCCAGGTAGATCGCGCTGTGAGATCCGGAGCAGGCCGTGTCGACCGTCATGCTCGGACCGCGGAAATCGAAGGAAAACGACACGCGGTTGGCTATCATGGCCAGGCTCACCCCCGTGGCATGCCAGGGGTCGGCAAAGGCCGCGTTAAAGTTTTGTCCGGCTAGCAAAAAATAATCCGGCACAAAGGCGCTGAGATAGACGCCGGTGGATTCCCCCCGGTAGTCGGCGGGGCGCAAGCCGGCCTGCTCGAAGGCTTCCCAAACGATTTCCAGGGTGAGGCGGATCTGTGGATCCATCGTGGCGGCCTCGCGCGGCAGGATACCAAAAAACCTCGCGTCAAAGGCGCGGATGTCCTCGTCCAAAAACGAAGCGCGGTTAAGATACCCCCGCCCCGGCCGTTCGGGATCGGGGTCGTAAAAGGCGGACTGATCCCAGCGCTCCGGCGGCACCGCCCGGGCCGTCTGACGGCCTTCACGGAGGAGGCTCCAGTATTTTTCCGGGGTGGAGGCCCCGCCCGGGAAGCGCAGGCCCATTCCGACCACTGCGATAGGAAACGGGACGGCGGTGGTCTGGGGGTTCATCGGGCGTGATTCCATGCCGTGGTATTGTAGCGCTCGAAAAAGAGGATTTCGGCCAGGCGGCGCTCCGTCATTGTGACCTCCGACTCGCGCGGAGCCACTCCGTAAAGCGGCGTGAGATTGCGCACTAGCGCGACCCCCGTCCGCGTGGCATCGAGTTGATCCAGATGAATCCCCATCTCTTGCATCAGACCCGTGGCGGACCGGTAATAACTCCCCGCCGCCACTTTCCGACCACCCCGCACCAGATCAAAGCGAAAGCAGGCCTCGAAACACGCGCCGAAGGTCTCGCCCTCCTGCGGTTGAAACGCCGCCGCATCCCAGGCCAGACTGACCGGAAACCCCACCTCGGCCAGCGCCGTCGCCACCGCCTGGCTGAAAGTGATGTGAAGTTCGTCCGGCGATAGAACAAAGCGGGGGTGATTGGGCGGCACCATGGCACTAATCGAGTAGCCATTTTCCGCGTCGACCAACCCGCCGCCGGTCAGCCTCCGCACAAACCCCGTTCCCAGCGGCACCTCGGACGCGCTTTGGAAATACCCGATGGAAACGGTCGGTTTCGTAAACTTCGGAACGAAGGAAATCAACGGCTCGCGAATGAGCCGGAGTTGCGCCTCGCCGAAGGCGGCCGATTGGATCACATTATGCGGGGGCGCGTGAATGATTCGCACGGTAGGCCACTGCTCCAGCGGAAAAATTTCTGCCGAGCCGGAATCGTCTGGAAAAGAGTTCACCGGGAAAACCTTCGCTGCAGCGGAATAAAACCCTGCATGACCAAGCCGGCCCCCCGCCAGAGCACGCGACGCAGCGCCATCGGCAACTTGGCCAGCGCGGGCCAGGCCTCCTGCATCGAGAGCATCAGGAGGGATCCCAGGACCCGTCCGCAGATGGCATTCGTCCGCGTCTGAAAATCAGGACGCATGACGTCAAGGATGAGGATCAAGCGTCTCCGGTCGGTGAAATTCCAAGCCATATGAAAATGGGCGTCGCAAAAGACATGGGCCTGGCCGGGGTGCCAGGCGCGAATTTCCTCTCCCACCTGAAACGCGCAGTCGGGAGGCTCGCCCGGGATCTCCAGCCCTAGATGAACGCGGGCGATGGCATTGGTGTCGCCATGGTGCGGGTTAATTTTCGTTTGCGGTTCGAGGACGCTCAACGCGGCAGCGGTGAGTCCGGGAATGGTTTGCAAAAAGACATCGAGCTGCGGACATTGTCGGCAGTTTTCCCGAACCCGCAACTTCCAAAAATAAAAGGCCAGCGTTTTCCAATCCCCCGGAGGAAACGACATTTTCTGATGCAGATAGGGCTTGAGACGCTGCGAATCCTCCGCCAGCAAAATCCGGATCTCCGCATGAATCTCGCGCCACCGTGTCTCCAACTCTTGGAGAAAGGGAAAATCTTCCTCCCGAAAAAACCACGGCTCCACCCCGTCAAACCGTCCTTGGTCGAACGCATACCAAAGGCGCGGCGCGGGCGAAGAAGAATCCGGTGGTTTCATCAGAATGCCCCATTCCTTTAGTTGGCCCGAGTGGCGGGATGCACGCGGAAAATGCAATCCGGTCAAACCAAAAAAAACGCGCAGGAAAATGTCTTGCCCGAACCGGGCGCGACTGGACTCAATAGGGCTGAGTTCATGGAACGTGCAATTTCTCTTCTCGAAACCCCGGCCTGTTCCGGAACCGCGTTCTGGCCGACTCCCGGCGACCCGGTGGTTTTCTTAGAGAATTGCCTGTCCCGCGCCGGCCAGGCCTGTCGGCGCATCGGCCCTCCGCCGGGCTTGAACGAAGACCGCCAGCTCCCGCTCTGGGCTGCCGCCCTCGACGATGGACCCTTGCTGGTGGGCTGGGACATTCCTGCGCGGGTGCGGAAGACGCTGGACGAGGCGGGGCGGCGCTGGCTCAGCCTGCGCTGCTGCCCGTGGGAATACGGCAAATGGGTGGTGGAAGCCCACGCGAATTTCCCGCTGCCGACCTCCCTGCCCGCCTTGCCGCCCTATGAAGTCCGCGGCGCGCGCCGCCTGCAAATGCTAGAAAACGCCGTTCTCCTCCTGCCGGATCCACCGTCGCGGGTGGCCGAACTGACCTTTGCCGGACGTTCGCTTTCCTGGCGCGAGCCGGAAATTCTGGCCCTCTATTCTTCCTTCGCGATGGTGGTGATTCATCACAGCTTTGTGGCCGACGCGAGGATGTCGTGCGTGATGTTTGATCTCGGGGTGCAGGTGCGCTTTGACCCGCTGGAGTTTCTCCTGATCAGTCCCGAATTGCGGGGCCTGGCTGGAGCGGATCCGCTCATTCAAACGCTGAGCCGGGCCCGATCTTTGGCGGACGTTGTTTGGGAAAAAGGCGACTGCGGTGCCCTGGTGCGGACCCGCCGACTGGCCACCCGGTCCTTCTGGGCTCCCTTGCTGGAAGAAAAGCCATGAAATCGCGAAACCCCTCCGAAGAATTGAATGCCCATATGGTCGGTCGGCTGCGCACGACCGAGGCGGCCTGGCAATCACTGGCCCCGGATGCCTCGCGTCAGCAAGAAGCGGCGGAGGCGCTGCTCGACCGCCTGCGCGGCAACGCGGATCCCAGCGTGGCTTCGCTCATCCTCCAACTCGAGCACCTAGTCGCCCAGTTGCAGGCCACCACTCTGCGCATCGATCACCACCTTCCCCTTGCCGCCCGCAGTGCCCAGCGGGTGGAAACCCTGCAAGCGGTGGTCAACCGGCAAAACCTTCTCCGCGAGTACGAGGATCTGCTGGATGTGCATCCCCACATCCTGCCAGCCCGGCCCATGCTGGGGCTGCTGGAGGACGTCTGGCGCAAAGTGATGCGGGAGGGCTCGAACGAACCGGAGGCCGGCACGTTCACCGCCTGGGAATCCCGCCTGCTCGACCGGATCGAAAAAACCCTACTCGATACCCGCCGCGTCACAGCGCTGCTCCTGGCGGGCTGCGCCAACCCTTTCCTCGTCACCCGGCTGTGGAAAAAAGCTCGCGTCGCGGTCAACGAACCCGACCCGGTTTTGTGCCACTGGATTCAGGGTTTGATCTCCCGCCTGCTCCTGGCTGGCGAGGGCGGCGCGGTCAACATCGAATCCAAGGCGGTGACCTTCATGGACGCCATCCAGCTGCCGCCCCGCGCTTTTGATCTCATCTGGTTCGGCGAAGATTTTTGGGACTCGTGGTCGAAGGCGGAGGAATCCGAATTGCTCACCGCCCTCGGGCAGTTGAGCGGACGGGTGGAATACCTGGCCGTTTCGCTGCGCGCCGAGGCCCTGGCCAGTTGCCGCACCCTCCTGAAAGATGCCGGCTACGCGGTGGAGGACGAATGGCAGGACGGCGAGGCGGGCACCCCGGTCACCCTGCTGGCGCACAACGCGGCGGTTTCCGCAGGAGGGATCTTCTACCTCGAAGTCTCGGCCGTCACCCACGATTCGGTGGTGGAATACCTGACCAACCGCCCCCCCCTTCCCGAAGAATCCGTGGCCTTACCCACCCCCACGGTGGCGCTGGCGGTCGCGTCGCCGTCTCCGGCAAGCGATCCGGGATATTCCTCCATCCGCACCCGCCTGGCCTGCGCGGCGGATCGGGTGATCGTGAGTTTTCACTCGCCCGCCCGCGTCCGGCAGGATGAGCTTGAGGCCGCCGGGCAACTGGGCTGGCACCTCCACAGCCTGCGCGGCATCTGCCCGCAAATTCCCGCCCTGCGGTCGGGGGCGTCCACCCAAAACCCCCTCGTCGTCCTGGAGATTGAGGGTCTGCCCATCCCTCTGATGAATTGCGACCCCGCCCAGTTGGTCTGGCCGGAAGTCTTCCACGATGTTCTGGAGCTCCTCTCCGCCCTGCTCAAGCGGGGCTGGCATCTCAATGGCCTGCGCCCCGGGTGGTTCGTCCACACACCGCAGGGCCTCCGGCTCTGCAGCCTGAACTCCCTCGCCCGCGAGGAAACCGAAGACGCCCTCTCCGCCCTGTGGTGGTTTTTCCACGACCTCGCTTCCGGCGGACCCCGCTGGCGGGAGTGGCCGGTGCCGCCGCCCGAGGGCGACCTCCCTGTGCTCATTCCCGCAGAGATTCGCCAAAAAATCACCACGCTCCTGGAAGGGGAAACCCTCTCCGACGCCCTGGCATCCCTCGACACCCACTAAACCCATGTTTATCCTCTCCTTCTCCGAATACTTTTCCATCACGCTCTCGCAGTCCAACGGCAACCACCTCTACACCTGCGAGCCGGACAAAGCCTACCTCTTCAGCGAGTTCATCTTTGACGAATTGCGCAAGGGGCCGGCCCGCCTGCCACTCTCCAAGATCTCCTCGGCGGACCCAGTGCTCAAGGGCTTCAACGTGGCCCAGTTTCCTCCGCCCCGCGACGTGCTTTTTTACATGGGGGTCGGCGGCATGGGCGACAACATCATGAGCTGGGGGGTGGTGCGCCATCTGGCCGAGATGGGCTACCGCATGCACATTCTTTGCCTGCCCATCATGGAGTTCTGCTGGCATGGTTTCCCGTGGGTGGAATCGATTGTCTTTCTGCCCAACTACTGGTCCGCCATCAACTGCTTCGACCATCACGTGATTTTTGAGACGATCTCCAACTCCTACACCCACGACCAACAGATCCATCCGCTCGATGCCATGCTGGCCAAGGTGGGCGTGGATGCCTCCGCCATCCCGGTCGAACGCAAACGGGTGGCACCGGTCTTCAGCCGCCAGGAACAGCGCGTGGCCGAGGCCATGTACCCCGGGAAAGAACTGGCCTTTTTTCAACTGAGCCCGTCCCAACGCGCACGCCAGCTTCCCCCGGAGAAAAGCCGGGCCGTCCTGAGTGCGCTGGCACTGGCCTTTCCGCAGTTCCACTGGATCGCGCTGGGCGGCGGAACCACCAACGCGGCGTTTTTTGATCCTCCGCTGGATCTGCCCAATGTCGAATATCGCACCTTCGACCGCATGCGCACGCTCTGGGCCCTGGTGCGCCGCGCCCACCTCTGCGTCTCGCCCGACACCATGTTGGTACACGCGGCGGGCATGTTTGGCATTCCCTGCGTGGGGCTCTGGGGCACGTATCCGCCCGCCTCACGCGTGGCCTATTACGAAAACCATCACGCCATCTTCCACCGCGAAATCTGCCCGCACAGCCCTTGCAATTGGAATGCGGACGGCCTCCCCAGCTTTTGCCCGCCCCCGTCGACCGGCCAGGCTCGGACCCACTGCGCCGTGGTCTCGGCCATCACGCCCGAAGAAGTCGTCGAGACGGCCCGGAAGGCGCTCGACCTGGCGCGGGTCTGACGGCAGCGGAAAATTACGGAGTCGCCGGAGCTGCCTGGACCGGCTGAGGGAGAGACGCCCATTCAGCGGCCTTGAGCGCGTCCAGTTCCTTGACAAACTCAGGATTGTCCAGGAGTTGCGTAAAGATCACTTCGGAAAGTGCCCGCGAATTGACCACATCACTCTGATAGTGCATTCCTTCGATGACCCGGTCCAGGCCGACCTGGGCCGCGCTGAGGAGAAGGGCGGAGCGCTCGGCGGGGTCGAGACGGCCTAGCACGAGCGCAGAGAGCCAGGAACGGGTGGAGTGTCCGCTGGGATAGGAAAAGCCGGCCTCGTAGGGGACAAGCTCACGGACGACATCCTTGTGGCCGTCCACCGGTCGCAAGCGCCGAAAGTGATCTTTGAGGGTGTTTTTCACGCTATTGGAAGTGGCAATGACCCGGGCAAAAAACGCGGCCGTTTGCGGGTACTTCTCCGGGGTGAAGTCCGGGCCAAGAACCTCGGAGAAGGTGAAAACCGTGAACCCCGAGGTTTTCACCGCGTGAGCAATCTCGGCGGGTGTTGCCGCCGCTTGAAGGGCAACGGTGTAGTCCAGATCGGCCCGGTCGAGGGCGGAGCCGGCTGAGGGAGGAGAGGGAATGCGGGCCAGGAAGAAATCCGGCGCGGGCATTGGCCAGGGCGTCGGCCCGGGCGCATCGGCCCAGGCGAATCCGGCGGAAAGGACAAAGAGAAAAATTCGGAGCATTTTCATGGTGGTTCGTGATAAGGAAATCTTAGTCTTGGGTGGGTTCGATGAGCGAGGCGGGACCGGCCAGCATCGGCGGAATCTCCATCCCGAGTTCCGCCATTTTGGCGATGGCCTCCTTGCCGGTCAGCTTTCCGCCGCCGACTTGTTGGATGAGGGGCGCAAGCGAGGGCGCGAAGGAATCGAAGCTGGAAACGATCAGTCCCAGCACATCCTGCTCCACGTCGCGGGTGGGAAGAAAGAGGACGTATTGCAAAAAAATCGCCCCCGTCTCGTCATCCAGCCCAAACGCTCCCGAGGGGACAAGCCGGTTGAGCGCGAGCAAAAACATCCCCAACTCCGCCGCGTGCTCAGGGGCAAAACTGAAACGGTAGCGGAGCAGAAACTGCAGAAGAAAACATTCGTCGTAGGATTCCTGATCCCCCATGGCCAGGAGCAAGTCGCCCGGGAAGGTGATCTCGATGAGGAAGGGCTCGGAAAGATCCTCGCCCAGGGACACGAGCAGCACGTCGATGGGACGATTGGTGGTCGCGGCCATGTATTCACAAACGTAATCCTCATCTTCGAGGGCGGCGGCGATGGTTTGCAGAGGCGGTGTTTCGTAGGCCATGGGTGGTTGCTTTAGGTGTTCTTCTGGTAGGTGGCAAGGTAGCAGTTTTTCAGAATATCGTCGTGGCGCGTTTGATCGGCGGTGATGTCAAATGGAGTCACTTTTCCATCATTAATTTCCCGCCAATCATTTCCCGCCTCATGCTCGTAGTACACATAGTGGCCCCTGAAAGCGTTCGTGCTCGAGCCGCCGGGCTGATGGCAGACCACCCCCTTCAAATTGTATTTCACCGACTGGTCGCCCACCGGGAGATCGATCCCGGCAAGCAAGTCGGTGACCTCCACCGGCAACCGGCTCGTCCCGCCGTAGGCATCACTCTGGAAGCGTCCGATTTGGACGGCGAGCTTGTCGGGCGCGGAGCCGAATCCAATCGACCGCGTTCCGTCCGTCGTCACTTCTCCGCTCTCACCGGAAATCTTTAACCCGGTCATTTCCTCGGGCTTGGTAAAGTCCGCCACCATGGCCTGCATGGTTGTCTGACCAGGCTGACCGGAAATTTTGAGCGGGAGCATCGGATGCTGCTCCGCCTTTTGGCTCTTCAGATCTAAGGGAGGTTTCGCTTCGCTGGTGGCCACAAGGGAAAGCCTGGGCATCGCACTGTGATCCAACAGCGCGAGCAGAACCTGATTGGCATCGTGTTGGTCCGGAGAGGAACCACTGCGAATGGAACCCCGAACTTCGCCGGGTAAACCAGGCAGCTTGAGGGCCAATTCCTCCCGCAGAGCCCGCGATTGGCTATCGGTCCGAATGCCTCCGTCGCGGTAGCTGGGCAGGTGGGTCAAACCCGGCACCGTGCTGGCGACTCCCATCCCCCGGAAAGCCGCCAGGGCGGAATTCATGAAGCAGTTGTTGGCCCCGTTGCTGAGACCGACCCCGGGACTGGCAATATCGGACGACCACGCCCGGGAAAGTTTCAGCAGGCTGTCCTCCTGAAAGCTCGGAGAAAGCAGATGCGCAATGAGCTCGCCCGGTTCCTTGGGCAGACTTGCGCCGTCCACCGAAGAGTATCCATGCCGGGTCAGGGCCTGGAGCCTTCCCGCCGCCTCTTGGGCGTTCGGAAGTGAGCTCGAGGAAAGTTGCTTAATCAGGCCATCAATCGTTTTCTTATTGGTGGCATAGGGTGACTCAGTCGGGCTCGTCCGCACCGGCCCGGAGCGTACGGAAGACGGGGTGACGGAGGACGACAAGACCGGCCGGGTGGTGGGATCGGAGACGAGGGGTTCGCCCACAGTTTCCTGGGGCGAGCCGGAAACTCCGCCAGGGGTGAGGCTTTGCAGAAAATCATGAATTTGCACCAAGCGCCCCCGCGCCGCTTCCGTCGGCCGACCGGACTTATTTTCCCGCACGATGGTCTTTGACTCATGCCAGATCCGCTCCAAGCCATCCAACTGCTCGTGATTGGAAAATCTTGTCCGCAGTTCGCTGAAGGGAGGCGCGAGCTTCGCCAATTGGTCGGCTTCCTCGTGGCGGGATCGTCCGATGCCGGCCAAATCGGCCTGGTCTGTCATCAAATTGACGAGGTCCGAAAGCCCCCTGTTTTCCCGCGAGGAAAAGGGTCTTTGGGTCATGGAATATCCGACCAAGACGGCGTTTTCGTGCAGGTCGCGATAGATGCGGTGGCTGAGGGCGCGGAGGGCCAGGTTGGGGGATTTGCGGCCGCGTTCGAGAGCCTCGGGGCTCAGGTCTACGGTCACCCTTCGTCCGCCTTCGTTCAGAAACCATTGCGAACCCACCCGGTCATAAGTGACGTGGCGAGCCCGCCCGCGGGTATCTCCCCGGTTGCAGGTGATGAGGTCGGGGGAAAATTTGGTTGTGCCTTCGGCAGATTCGATCGTCCCCATCGGATCGACCGAAAGGTCGAGCCGCTTCCCGCTCGTCGGATCGAATCTCTCGATCCCGACGAAGAAGGGCAAAGGGCTTTCTGGCTCCTCCGACCGCTGCAACTGATCCTGGGCCATAGTGCGCAGGGCGACCTCGCCGCGTCCCTCCTTGTCGAAGACCGTGCCGAGTCCGCTCTCGGCCCATTCGCCCCAGCCGCGGTCAGATTTGGGATTGACCTCGGCCATGCGATGCCCCAGCCCCGCTTGACCCAGAATCTCGCGCATGACCCGGTCCGGCTGTCTTCCGCCCTCGGAACCCTGGGCCAGTCCCGAGAACTCGTGCATCCCGCCAAAGAACGTGCGGGCTTGCGACCCGGTGGTGGAGGGACGCCCGGAAAAATCGCTCAATTCGTCGGCAAAAACTTTCGCCTGCAGGGTCTGAGATTCGGCCTGGAGGGCGTCGACGAGGAGGCCGGAGTGCTTTTTCAAGCCGATGGCGACCCCGGCCATGCCGCTCTCGTAGAAGTTGCAATGGATTCCGCTGGTAGCGGATTCGAGGCCGCGTTCCACGCTTCCCTGTTCGGATTTCGGGGCAGAATCGAAGGAATCGGCGGTAAAATCCTCGGTCTTGACCGCCTTGACCCCCATCTTCTGCAGCAAGGTGGCCATGCCCTCCTTGGCACTGCCGCTCCAGACAATCTCGGCCACTCCATGAGCGCCAATGCTCGGCTTGGCGGCCAGTTGGGACAAAGTCGGGAAATCCCGCGCAAACGCGCCGGCCCCGTTTTCTTTGTTGTAGGCATCCCGGACCTCCTTGAGGTACTGCTCCTGCGCCCCATGCTGGGACGACGAGGGGGGCGGGATGAATCCCTCTCGGGAGATTCCCGGAGCCAGTTTCTTCTCTTGGGCAAAAACCTTGAGCACCTCGAGTTCGCCCGCCAGATTGTGATAGGTCGCCTGGGCGTGGACGTTGATGTAGCGTTTTTGCAGATAAGCCCGGCAGGCGGTTTTGACCCCCTGAATATCGTTGGGGTGGGCCTTGGCCAGTTTGGCGATCTGGGGATTGCTACTGGCCACCTCGCTCAGGCTTTTGCTCCCGTTCAGCTCGTTGAGGCCACTCTGCAAATCTGCGGTTTTGTTGGCGCGATGCTCGCCCCGCCGACGTTTGGCGATGGCACCACCGATGAGGACACCCGAACCCATCAAGCCCAGCCCCAGGCCCACCAGAGCCAACGGCAAGCCCACCCCCGAGGCCACCCCGGCAATAGTAAGAATACTCACGATGAAGCTGGCATAGCCCGAGAGGGCCGAAAGCGCCTCGCCCACCAGATCCCGCCACTCGTCGGTTTTCGCCTGCTTGAGTTCGTCAATCGAGGACTCCAGCAGCGCCTTGAGACTGGCCGAATCCATGTCGTTGGCCATCACCTTGAGCACCTCGGATTCCGAAGGCTCCTGGCCCGTCTCGCTCTTCAGCTTTTCGCGAGTTTCGGACTTGAGTTTTTCCAAGGCCTCCTCGTGCTCCTTGATTTGGCCGCTCAGCCGGTGGATGGCGATCCCGCTGCGAATGACCCGGCCGGTGGAGGCAATGGCCGAGATTAACCCGAAAAGGCCGAGGATCTTGCCGGCGAACTTGAGACCCTGGAGCGCCAGGCTGCCAGCCGGGGCCAGAAGAGCGGCGAGGCTAGCTAGACTGGAGCCGACCCCGGCGGGGTAGCGCAAGTAGCGTTTCCAACTGTTCTCCGAGAGTTTGTAGCGAAGATCCTTGACCTCCTCGAGCAGCTTCTCCGCCTTGGGCGCAAGCTTGTCGTAGGCCCCTTGGAGCTTGGCCAGCGATTCCTCCTGCGACGCATAGGAAGTCAGGGCCTCGTCGTAGATCGAGCGCAACTCCACGATGGTGTCGCTGATGCCCCGGATTGCGTCCAACCGCCCAGTCAGAACATTCCTCTGGCCCTCAAGGTGGGAAATCTGCTGCTGACGTCCGGTTTCAAAAGATCCTGCACTATCCAGTCGCAGGGGTGGTGCCTGCCTGTCCCTGACCTCGATGATCTTTCGATCGATCTCCCGAACCTGACTCTCGAGGCTTTCCGCTTCAAAGAGCAAAGGATTGTCCATTTGCCGGTCAATCTGCCCGATCTCCGCTTGGCAGCGCTCGATCCCCTTCTTTCCCCGCTCGACCGCGTGCGGATTCGAGGCCTTTTCTCCCTGCACGATGGTCTTCTCGAATTCCCCGATTTGCTGGGATAACGCGACCCGGCGATTCGTCAATTCCTTGATCTTTTCCGGCGGCAGGGTTGGAGCCCCCACTTTTTCCGCAGCCTCCATTTTCTGGCGGATGACCTCGAGCTGCTTCCGGCGTTCACCCTTGTTGACGGCGGCCGAATGCACCTCTTTTCCCAGAACTTTGAGCGATCCGAGGGCGCGCTCAGTTTCTTCGAGTTGAGCGCCCAGAGCCTTGGCCTTGTCCCCCGCTTTGACAATGCCGACGGAGTATTTGACCAAACTCAGAGCGGTGCCGACATCGTCGAGCGCCTCCGAGATTTTGAAAAGATGCTCAAGGTGTTCGGGAACAGCCGTCGCATACTCAGGGTGCAATCCCATGAGGGCCGCCCCGGGAGCGTTGGCCATGCCCTTCAGGACGTCGATTTCATCCTTGAGAATGCTCAGATCCGTCCGGGCTTTATCGGAATGAATGGCCTGTCTTTCCCGCTCCGTTTTGGCCCGCTCCAAGGCCCGCTGGGTCAATTTATCACGGCCTGGGTGCGGAGAGACCAGAAGTTCACCCGTCCAATCCCGTTGCTTCAAGGCCTGGAGCTGCTCCCGCTTGACCTGTTTGAGGCGGGAAACCTCGACGGTCGAAGAGAGGTGCTCGCGGCTGCCGAGGTTGGCGCGGTGCAAGCCGGGTCTGTCCCGCCCGATGTCGTCTTCGAAGGCCAGCTTGTCGCGCGGCCTGAGCCCGCCCAGCGGTGCCTCTTGAGCCTTGACCTTGGGGGCCTCTTTGGGCGGGGCGGTGTCGAGCAACGTGTCGGAGGTCTTGCCAATGGCGAGGCGGAAATGCTCGCGACCGGCGGGATCGTTGATGAAAAAACTTTCCGGCTGGCCTTCGAGTTGCTTGAGCAGGCTGCGATACCGCGTTTCCATGAGGGACTTGTCGGTCGCCTCGCCGGGTTTTTCCATGGTGGCACCCACGATCAACATCCCTCCCAGGACCTCGGCCGGCGTATGGTATTGACCGCCCTGCATAAACAGGCTGAGGGAAGAAAACATATCGCGGAAACCCTCCGGCAAATCCTCCGGCTGGCGTTTTCGATCCGCCACGTCCAGCAGGGCCTGAGTCCATTCCCCCATGGATTCCGGCCCGTATTGCGCGTAGAGCGAGAGGCAGATGTCGGTGGTGGTGCCGGAAATCGAGCAGAGCGTGCGCTGGTGCGCCTCGTGGATCATAGCGGAGACGGTGTTTTCCTTCGAAAGATCCCGAAGTTGATGGACCCGTCCCTGCTGATCCTCGACCGGGATGGAGCCGAAGTCCCGCCCGGAGAGATTCTCCGCCAGGGCCGGGGCCTTTTTGGCGTTGTCGCGCAGCTCATTCTGGAGTTTTACGTCAATTTCCTTGGTGGTCCGCTCGACGTAAAGCTCCCGCACGCCCGGCGGCATGCTGGCGAGGAGGAAACGTTGCTGCAGCCCCTCGGTTTTTTCCAGGCGGTGCTCCAACTCGGAAATCTCCTGGTCCAGGACTTCCAGGTCCTCCTGGAGGGGACCCAGCCGCGATTTGACGAACTCCTGATCTTTCGGATCGGACCAATCGATATCCCAGCGCCCGAAAAGACGGGACAAAATCCCTTTCTCATCAAACCGGCGCGGCGGCTGCTTCCCATCCTTCAGGGTGTCGATCAATTCGGTGAGGTTTTTCCGCTTGTCGTGCAGCGATTCCATCTCGTCCTTGAGCTGTCCGACCTCACGCGACAGGCAGTCCCGGATTTGCTCGGGCGCGGTGGCGGGGTTGCCCGCGATGGATTCGAGTTGCGGCGGCAGGGTCCGATCCCGCTGGGTGGTGAGCGGACGGGTCCCGTGGGCGAAAACTTTGTCCTTGGTGATGGCCTGCCCGAGGCGCTCGCCGTCTTCCCGGTGGAGGCAAAGCCCGGAAGCGAGCCTCTGGGCCTCCGTATCG
This sequence comes from Chthoniobacter flavus, assembly GCA_945860745.1. Taxonomy (GTDB): domain Bacteria; phylum Verrucomicrobiota; class Verrucomicrobiia; order Chthoniobacterales; family Terrimicrobiaceae; genus CAMASH01. Next base: position 19,387 of record CAMASH010000058.1, read on the forward strand.
TAATCGCCGTCGGGCAGATTCATCACCAGATTGAGCGCGTCCGAGCGTCCCGTAAATTCGTCGCGGTAGGATTCGGTGACATCCTTAAACCGCCCCCGGCGACCAGAAACCGTGTCCAGGGTAGTGTTTTCCGACCGCATCAACGCCCGCGTCAGGATCTCGCGGGAGAGATCGTAATCCCCGCCCAGTTCCTCCTGCAGATCCGCCAGGGCGTTTTCCGCCACCTGGCCGGTGATGTTCTCGATGCTGATCTCCATCATCAGCGGATTCGTGCGAATCCGGCCCTGCAGGTCCGTCAGCTTGTCCAGCTTGAGATCCGGACTCAGCACTCCCTTTGTTTTGTCCTGAAAGATCGCGAACAAGCGCGTCGTTTCCTTCTTGGCCGGGCCGTCGGTCAACTTGGTGTTGAAAAGGATATCGTTAAAAATCTGGCCGAGGGTCCCATGCACCTGGGTGGCCAGGGTATCCATCACGATGGGGCTCTGCTCGGCCCGCTCCAGGTACTCGTCCATGTGCGCCTCAAAGTATTGCAGTTCGTCCTCCAGCACTTGCAGAGCGTCGCCATTGCCCGACAGGTCGGACTGGGGATTAAACTTGGTGAAGGCCCAGCCCATGAAACGCTTGTCGGCATTCTTGTCACCGACAGGATCCGGGAAACGGCCCACTCCGCCGAACTTGGGATTGAAGCTCTTGTCGAGAAGCCCCTTCAGTTCGTTGAGGACACTGACATCGACATGCTCGCCCTTGCGGGCGCGCTCCTTGCAGTCTTGCACATAGGCGCTGGCGCAGCCGAAAAACCGGCGGGTGCGGTCTGCCACAGCGGGATCGAGCTTGCGGAAGGTGCTCTCGCCGCTACGGAGCTTGGTCGCCTCCTGGGCAAACATCGCCCCCGAGGTCGCAAAGGCCGCCTTGTTGTCCTGGCGCGTCCGCGTCGGATTCTCAAACGGTGAAGTGCTGCGGTCGTGCTTGGTCAGAGGAATTTCCCGCTTTTTGCAGGCAAATTTGAGGTCGAAGAGATTGCCCTGAGATGTCTCAAAGAGCATCTTTTCCAAATCGTGCTTGGGAGGAACCAGCCCCAGACGCGAGGCGAATCCCCGGACTTTTTCAGGCTCGTGGCCGAGCTGTTCGTGCACGCTATCGACGATCTCCTGCTTGAGGGCCTCGTAGTCCTCCTCGAAGAACTCCCCGGCCAGCTTTTGCGTTTCGGAGAGCTCTTTCATGCCCTTCTTCACCTTACCATCCAGTTCCAAATTCATCTGGATGCGAGAGCCTCGGCTGGTCTGCGGCATGGTGCGGAAACCCTCGACGATGGCCGCCGCCAGCTCCTTGACCTTAGGGGCACGAGCTTTGGAACGTTCCTCGCGAGACTTCACCAGACTAGCGGGCACCCGGCCCAGCCTTCCCCCGCTCAGTTGGTAAAGTTTGTTGAGCAGCGTATCGAGCAGTCCCTTTTCCGGGGGCTCCGTCACATTCCCCTCACTGCCCCCATTGTGCCCGAGATCGTGTTTGGCCTGGGTGAGTTCCCCGAGGACGCTAGAGGAGGGCTTCGAGGAACTGGGTGAGCTCTCCGGATGATCATCAAGGATCGGAGAGACCGGACCTCTCAGCATTGTGGTACCGCCGATTCCGCTTCCCATAAACTAAGCGCGCAGCGAGGAAAACCGGTCGTGGACGATCGGGCGGGACTCGTTGGCCTGGTCCCGGCCCTCCCCGGAGCGGCGCATAAGCCTCCGCTGCCAGAGGGCGGCGGTTTCGATAAAGATCACCGTCTGAGCCATGAGAGCCTCGGCTGACGCGGTGGCGGCAAAAACCAGGATGCGGGAGAGGAGCACTCCGCCGGTTCCCGGATGCAGGCCCAGCGTCGCCCCCCGGGTGCCAGCGCATCCGTAGTTGGCCAGGCTGATCTCCTGCATCACCCAACCGGGCACCTCGCCCTCGACCTGAAAAACCCGGCAATAAAGTCCGATCATTTCACCCTCCTCCAACGCCATGGTCAGGCTCAGATCCTCCCCGATGGGGAAGGTCGCCTCTTCATCCCCGGCAAAGGGAGTCCCGGTCAGCTTCTCGACCAAATCCGCGTAAAAAGAATTTTTCATGTCAGACCAAAAATTGATGCTCTGCCGTAAGAACTACCCGAGGGAAATTCCCCCAGGCAACGCTTATTCTGCGAAATTTTCATCGCAAAGTCTTCACACCAGCAGCCCCCTACCAATAGCAAAGAAATCGTCCGCCGACCTGCAAGCCGTGACCCTGCAGGGTGATGCGTTCGTCGCGGGGATCAAACTCCCTCCCAGGGGCAATCTGATGCAGCACATGGCCCGAGTGCAGCACCAGCCGCCCGGTTTTGTAGGGCAGATAACTCTCCGTGCCCGGCGCGGTGGCACGCTCTTTCTCGACGGCGGAGAGGGTCATCCAGCGCTGGGCAGACGGATCGCCCCACCACTTCAGGCCCCCTCCCGCCGTCGGCAGAGCGAGGGGCAGGGTGAAGGACAGGACGGAATTCCCATCGGGCTCCCCCATCCCCTCCCACGATAGATTTTGATATTGCAGATCCAGATGCACTTTGCCGCCGGTCCCACAGAAGGCCGGGTGGGCCTGGAAGATGTGAAACCCCGGCACGGCCGCCTGCGGATGCCAGGCAACCGGTGTCCCGAGATGCTGGGCCAGACACGCCTGCACCTGCTGCAGGAGCGGAGCAAACGCCTCGAGAAGCAGCGGATTATAAAGGCGCCAGAATTGCTCATAGATGCCGGGCCCTCTTGAAACGTCGAGATAGGCTGCCGCCCCCAGGGTGAAGAATGGCAGTTCGGGATCCCGCGCGATCCAGACTTGCCGGAGGTGATGCACCACCTCCCGCCAATGGCGAACCTCGTCCCCACCCAAAAGGTCGTAGTGGTGGAAAGGCGAGGGCGCAGCGCTAGACATGCCGAAACCTCGGGTTAATCCGTCTTGGTGGGCACGCCGGCGTCCCAGTGGTTCACCCCGTCGAAGACCAGGACAATGGGACGCGTGAGAGGATTTGTGCTGCCGGTAAAAACGTCGTCTTTGCCATCGGCTTTAAGAGGACGATGGGAAAAGTCGGGCATCAGGACATGGGAACCGCCCTGATCGTCGGGGGCGATGATCACGACCGGTTTACCCTCCGAGGCCGCCAGCAGACGAGCGTGCTGGATATTTCCCCAGGCGGCGCTGCTGGATCCATCGCGGACCCCGCTGGCATCCGTTCGCAGGTTGCTCAGGAAAGAGGCATCCATCGGTGCCATCTCTGCCGTGAAGGTCTTATTGGGATCTTTTTCGTTCATTTGACGGAGGAGCACTTCGCCGCCGCCCCTTTCGACTGTTTTTGCCAGACCCTCCCGATAACTCATTGCTCCCTCAGATGAGTCCGGCAGTTTCGAAATGTTTCGCTTGGCGGCGTGAAAGAAGCAGTTTCCGTCTCCTGTGACCTTGACCCTTTTCAGCCCCTGGCGTTCAAGCACCGCGTTGTTGCTCTTCGTGGACGTTTCGTGCCGACGTTCGAGCGCTCCCGCTTTGCGGGCCGAATCGAAGAAGATCTTGGCGGACTGTTTGTTCTCGGAAGTCGGAGCGCTGGCATACGCGTCGAAGGCCTTCCCCCCTTTCTCAGAGAGATGCTCGAAGCCGCCTTTCAAGCTGTTCAGAAGGCCGGTCACCCGCTCTTTTTCGTCACTACCGGAAGGATTTTCCAGATACTGACTAGGGGTGGATAATTCGGCGGGGCTAAGGAATGGGAGCGCTGCTTTGAGGAGCGCTGGGGGAGTGAGTCTATCGAATTTCCCTTCGTTGATGCCTTTCGTCAGAGCACT